>JBBKWD010000093.1:0-4087 GCA_037968775.1 Bdellovibrio sp. | reverse complement strand
CCACACGAAGTGACCTGGCAAGCTACCAGCTCATACAGCTGCTTTCGGTTCTTAAGTGATCTGGCCATCCTGTGCGGCCTTTCTGAATCGCATCGTGCGATTCAGAGCAAAGTACTTTCTTTTTACGTGGACTCAACCCTACCCTAGAGCTCTGAGAGTACCCTCTCAGAACTGCCGTTTGAGTCTTCAATATTCGCAAAAACACGGAACTTTAGAAAACGGAGTCGCACTGTTTTTTGAGTTTTCTAAATTTACCCACATCTAAAACCCGAGACCTAAATGAGATCAAGAGTCGCATATAAAGAGTTGCGACAAAATTTAGAAACTTCGTGAGTCGATACTTGCAATCGCACTGAGAACTAGGACAATAATCGTCATAGGCTAGAATAATTTGAAATTTAACAGTTTTTCTCTTTCGAATAATAGCAAGGAAAGAGGAACTCCACTTTTCTTAGGAGCTTTCGTGAACGCAGCATTACTGTTTTCAAAATTGTCTAAATATCCGTTTGGTAAAAACGTCTTTTCTAAGATGGCAGCAAGAAGAGCTCCCTATTTCAAAAGCATTTCGCCATTCGTACAGGAGTTGACTGAAACCAGCTGCATAATCATTTTAAAAAAAAGAAGAAATGTTTTGAATCACATCGGCACAGTACATGCCATCGCGGCCTGCAACGCTTGTGAAATGGCCTTTGGTTTCACCATGGAAGCGGGCCTGCCAAAACACTTGCGATGGATTCCCAAAGGAATGACCGTACGTTATTTGAAAAAATGCGCCACTGACCTCACCGCCAACTGCCAGTTTCCTCAAATTAAAACGCTGACACCAGGGGACCATATAGTCCCGGTAGTCGTAACGGATACAAATGGACAGATAGTACTTGAGGCAGACATTACAGTCTACGTAAGTGAAAAACCCAGCAAATAATGCATCTGAATACCGCGGACACAGCCAGGAAAGCTAGCCTTTTGAGCAAGGCTGCTGATCTTTCATTCACTTTTAAACATTGAATATTTCTTGGCACTGATGCGCCCTTCAGAAAAATTATGCAAACTAGTAGAATCAATAAAATTGTACCGATGCCCCATTTAGCGCCCCCAGTCTGATTCCACTTATTTCTACACCCGGAAGCTGATCACTTCCGGGTGTTCAAAATTATTTTTAACTAAGGATGGGGGCGGAAATCGTCTGAAGCACTTTTTTTCTGACCTGAAGCCTCGCTCGTTTTTGAAATATCTTGAGCGCCTGCATCCTTCAAAATTTTTTCTGCCTTTTTTCCCCACTCTCTGTCATCGACATGGATGGAGATCAAAATTCCGCCATTTTTTACATATCCTTCATAACGTTTGGCCTCATACTCCGGAATCCCAATTCCGACCAAGGCACCGCCAATACCTCCAACAGCTCCGCCCACTCCGAGGCCCGCCAAAGCGCTCATTATGGGGCCAGCCGCTACCAAAGGTCCGAGCAAAGGAACCGTTGCGATCACCCCAGCACCAACAAGCCAGCCCAACGTCCCTCCGATAACAGCTCCGGTCCCCGCCCCGATCGATGCGCCCTCTGGTGCTTTCGTACCCTTCTCGTGCGCAAACTCTTTCGTGTCAGAGTTTTGAGCCATCAAAACAGAGATATCACTATTGCGAAAATTTTCTGTTTTCAATTTCTCAACACATCTTTCGAGTTGAGATCTTTCTTTAAATATACCAAATACTGATTCATTTCCTTTTTCCATATTCTCCTCCTATTTGGTTATGACTGTGTTATTGACAACAGGTGTATTACCCGCAACTCCCTTTGCGATGCTTTCAACTTTATTGCGCTCGGCTGCCGATGCCACATCGCCCTTTAATATAACTTTACCGCTTTTGCTGATGATTTTGATGTTTTTGGCATTTATGGAAAGCGACGAATCCGCCATGATTCGCTCACGAATTGTCCGAGACATATCCGTATCTCGTTGAGTCATACCCTGACTATCCGATGTTTTTTCCTGGCTTTGCGAATAGCCTCCAGCTGCGAAACTATTACTGACGAAAAGAAACATAGCGATAACTGCGACTAATGTTTTCATATATCCTCCATGACGGTCACTTCATCGAACAAGAGAGATTATGCCAAGATGTTTTGAAACATCCCCCAAACACCACATTTAGGAAAATGCTCGAACACACATCTAGACAAAGGCGAACTCCTTGCTAGTTCACACCAATAAATAATTTTAATGGCTCTTCATCTATTTGATACCATAATTGAGTGACGAATATGGCCTATTGAATTACGAAGTCTGCAGGCCTCAACAGCGATAAATTTCACAAAGGCTTAACTAATGAAATCAATCCAAGGTCTAATCGAAAATATTAATGGCAAAGTGGGAATTCCGATTTTACTCTATTTTTTAGGGGTGCCAGGGTTTCTTGTATTACTTATTTGGCTCTTCTTTTTTCGCGGAAACTGAAAGAAAAGCCGTTCTGAGATCTGCCCTTTCTCTTTAAAAAAAAGGGGACGCATGAACAAGTCTCCAGCGCCACGCATCCCCGGAGAATGGAGAAGTAGAGTGCCTCGTGGGTCGCCCAAATCTCCAGAACTTAATCTTTTTAAATTAAAATACAGTGTTGCAAGAGTTCGGATTTTGATTTTTCTCGTAAAAAAACATATTGCTAGATCACCCTACAGAACCCAAGCTGACCCAACTCATCTTTCTATTTTGAAATTTTTGAATAGTGAGACCTAACACAACTAGGAGGTTGTTATGCCAGAAAAGAATTTAGGCCAAGATAAACCAGACCAAAACAGAAGTCAGACAGGTATGACTCAAGGAAGTAAGCGCGCGCCGGATAAAATGGATGATCAGGAACGTAAAAGTCGCGATGCACGCGAAGATGGAACTCGAGACGCAAGAGATCTCGAGATGGACAGAGAACGACCAGCTGGCGCACCTCTAGAGTCAGATAGACGGGACTCCTCACGAGACTTCCAGACTGGAGAACGTCTGCCTGGTTCTTCCGAAAGATCCAACTCTGATTCGGCTCGGCATGCGAAGCAGGGGCAAAATTTAAAACCAGAATCAGAAAAAACTAGAAATGAACCAAGAGGAGATGAACGTGAGACGAGAGATTTAGCTCCCGAAGATCGCAAAAACTTTTCGAAGAGCGACAGAAAAGACTCTACTCACTAGAAAAAATGTAAGTGGTAAAATTCTGAGAACTTAGGGGAACTTTCAACAGAATCATTTGTGGCAGATAAATTTCGCAAGGCACCTCCTTTGGGAGTGTGCCTTTTTTCAAAGAATGATTTCTCTACCCGAATCACGCCACCAAATTAAAACTAATAAACCCAGTGCACATACATCTTAAGATAAAAACCCTCCGGGAACTGCATCAAGGTCGGATGATCGGCCGCGTGCCCCCCACGTAAAACACTGCGCACTTCAGAAAAATTGCGCAAACTTGCTTTACGAATGGCATCCCGGAATTCTTCTTCCTCTAATAAGCCCGAACAAGAACACGAAGCCACAAAGCCGTTGCGCTTCACAACGCGGAAAGCCTGGGTGTTCATCTTGACGTAAGCATGCTTGCCAATAGGGATGTCTTTTTTGGCCTTAATAAAGGCCGGAGGATCCGCAATGACGATGTCATAATGCTGACTCGGTAAGGTTGCTGTGCCCTCAAGAACGTCCATCTCGTGAACAGTGACCCTCGCCCCCTCACGCTCTGCATTTTCCTTAGCAAAAGCCAAAGCGGGCTTTGAGACATCCACCAACGAGATTTCCACGTCGATGCCCATGGTCTTTAAGGCGCGCGTAATCTGTGTGGACCAGTGACCGACATAACAGCAAAGATCCAACACGCGCACGATTTTGGGCTTTTCATTCTGCGCCCATTTCTTAAACAGATTCACAGCAAGAAAAATATTATGGGTCTGATCTAAAAAGAATCCCGTCTTTTGACCTTCATGCAGATCACAGGCCATTTTAATAAGCCCGTCATCCCCTGCAGCATTCAAAAGAATATCGACATGGGAAAGATTCAATCCTTCTATCGCCTTCAAAATGCGCGGAGCTTCGGCATTGAGTCCTTCAAGCTTACGAAC
>JBBKWD010000092.1:0-2518 GCA_037968775.1 Bdellovibrio sp. | reverse complement strand
TACTGAAGCTGATTCAGCCACGCTTTACGACTTGCCAACTCTTTGAAATCGACAGCCTGCGCAGGCAAAACAAAAAGGCAGAGAAAAAACAAGAGGCAGACCTTCTGGGCTGCCTCTTGTTTTAGAATATAAATAAATGTCTTAGATACTTTGATGACAGATGCCCTCTGATGACAAGGCTTGCTTGGTCGCCTCTAGCATCTCACTTGGATTTGTTCCATTCATTGGGAAAATCTGATTATAGTTTTTTTGAGTCAAGCTTGAAAAACTATCCACCTGAGCCCCCTGACAACCCATAACGATTGCAAAACCTTTTAAATAAGGTCCTTGCCCTTTTGCCATCTCAGTCATTAAAGAGTGAAAGTTAGCTTCCGCATAGTGGATATCCTGCTTTTCAGTCTTAACAATCGAGTGGTTGTCACAGCCCGATGTTCCTGAAGTCATACCCGATGTACTTGATGTCGAAGCGTTTGTAATCGCGCGAACATACGAAGAAACGATTGAGTTTCTCGAAGTCACTTTCCATCCCAAACCACAACCCGAACTTTTATCTTCTGCCTGAACGGTACCTGCTAACAAAACTAAACCTAAAATAGTCAAAATTCTCATCGATCCCCCTGTAGTGTTTTTTAATTTTTCCTGACTCTTCAAATTCCGTCAAGATCCTGGAGCCGCCAAAAAATAAACTTAGACGCGGCCTTTGGAATTACTATTTTCGGCACATTCTCCACAGAAGTTTCCTCTCTTCTAACAAATAGGCCTTTGAGCTAGCTCAGTAATTGCAGCTTATAAAGTAAGGCAATTAGGAAAAACAGGGAGTCTTATTTTGAAACACTTTGTAGGCGTCGCAATCGGGGTTTATCTAGCCGTACTCGTCGGCTCCTCGTCCCTATCTTGGGGGGCCCACAGCTGTTCGGAGCTCTTTGCTTCACAACCGGCCATCATCGATCAACGAGTTGAGAAAAATCGCTTCGTGACGGATCGACGACTGTATGAGTACCAAGCAACACTTCATCCAGACTTTATGTTTGCCTTAAGCCGACTAAGTCCCGACCAACACTGGATCGACCTTGGAGCAGGTAAAGGAAATGCCCTGATAGATTTTGCCAGGTCATTTAAAAATATTAACCAGGCACCAGAGCTGACAGCGGTGGCTTACAAACTAGACCGTTGGTTTTCCTTACCCAGCTTTTCCGGAAAACTCAAGTCCCAGGTCGGAGCCTTTGAGAGCCAAAACACTTCTGCCTGGAAAAAGGCCGATGTCGTCACTGATGTCTTCGGTGTTTTGTCCTACACACACACCTTGAGTGCCGCCTTGCAAAAAACTTTTGATCTCCTCGACACAAATGGCGAATTGTATATTGAGACAACCCCCTATGCCACGAGGGTTCGGTGGAATGACGAATATCTCCCTTTACTGGATTTTTTAGCGCGGATTCCGGGTCTCGAGGTTGTCGGAAAGTATGGACAAATAAAAGTCATCAAAAGGACTGAGACTATCAAAGTTCCAAACTTAAAATTGATAAACTATAAAGATGATGCCCCACCCACTCGACAATTTGAAGTGGTTCCCTAAAGGAGCTCTAGGCGGATCGAGCCAACTCATGGGCTTCGATCTTTCGCGCGGGCACGCCGCCCCAAGTTTCACCGGCGGGTATCTGCGTTTTAGGCAAGACCACAGAGTTCGGTAGAATCTTTGCGTTCTCTCCGACCACCACGCCCCCCATCAGAATAGCCCGAAGTCCGATCGTGGCATTATGACCAATCTTCACGGGGGCTAATACCAAAAATCCAGCTTGCCCATAGTGGGCTACAATTGTGACCGAGCCCCCGATCGTTACTCGGCGGCCCATTTCAATCAATGAAGGATCAGAAATATGAGAAGAGTTGATTAACGTTCCCTCACCAACTTTCATTCCCATCATTCTGTAAAAAAATAAATTAAATGGCGTGGGCGTGACGAACTCTAAAAATGTATAGCGAACTAAATAAGTTAACCCATTGTGAACATACCAGCGAATGGCAGGCAAAGAATAGTAGGGCCCCCGCCACTCCTTCAAGCTCGTACGGAAAAGAAAATTCAAGGCCGGCACAATCAGAATCATAGCAAATCCATACATAAAATAACCAGCCCCCAAGCTGCTGCCCAAAAGCCAATATCGCAGACCTTGACTCCATCCCGCCGACCACTCGTTGACACTATTAAAAAGATAGAAGCCCGGAATAAAGGCTAAACCCCAACAGGCTCCACCAATTAAATAGAGTGGCGCCAGCATCATCAGATGAAAAAGGATCTTGAACTCCCGCAAAAGATTTTCAAGAAAACCCAACAGACCATGGCGCTCACTTTTAACTGAATAAATATCGGGGGCCTTGTTTTGAT
The DNA here is from genome assembly GCA_037968775.1 of Bdellovibrio sp. Lineage (GTDB taxonomy): Bacteria > Bdellovibrionota > Bdellovibrionia > Bdellovibrionales > Bdellovibrionaceae > Bdellovibrio. The sequence continues at coordinate 135 of JBBKWD010000092.1, read as the reverse complement.
CCATATTAGAAGTATCGGAATAAAACAAGACTCTACTAAAGTAAATATTCTAAAACAAATGTCCTCATATCATCTTGAGACAATCCGGCGCATTCCTCTTGAATTCTAGAGAAGTTCTTCTCCCCACCCCCCCAT
>JBBKWD010000091.1:0-7177 GCA_037968775.1 Bdellovibrio sp. | reverse complement strand
AAACAGTGAACAGATTCAAGATGTCTTGCGCATGATTGAACGCGTGGCTGATTCGGATTCAACTGTCCTGGTTACCGGTGAATCTGGAACAGGTAAAGAGTTGATCGCTCGTGCGATTCACTACAACTCGCCAAGAGCCACGGGCCCCTTCATTCCGATTAACTGTGGTGCGATTCCCTCTGAACTTTTGGAGAGCGAACTTTTCGGCCATATTAAAGGTGCCTTTACGGGCGCCATTGCAAATCGTGTAGGCCGTTTTGAAATGGCCGACGGTGGAACTATTTTCTTAGATGAAATTGGGGATCTTGAACCCGCGTTGCAGGTAAAGCTTTTAAGAGCTTTACAAGAACGCACTTTTGAGCCTGTAGGTTCTGCTAAAACTGTTTCTGTCAGTGTTCGTGTTATTGCCGCCACAAACTTGAACTTAGAAGACGCTGTTGAAGGTGGTCGGTTCCGCGAGGATCTTTATTATCGTTTGAACGTGATTCCCCTGGTTGTGCCTCCCTTACGTGAAAGAAAAACCGATATTCCACTCTTGTTGAATCACTTTATGGAGATCTTCAACAAAACCAAGGGCCGCGGACTGACTGGCATTACCATGGATGCTTTGGATTGTCTGACCAACTACACCTGGCCGGGAAATATTCGTGAGCTGGAAAATCTGGTCGAGCGTATGACCATTTTAAAAGGTCAGGGCCAAGTGGATACTTCAGATCTGCCACCTAAGTACAAATCCGGCAAAACAGTTTCTACGGATATCGGAGCATTGGAAATTCCCGAAAACGGAATGGACTTTAATTCGGCGGTGGATGCTTATGAAAATGCGCTCATCATGAAGGCCCTTGAGAAAACAGGCTGGAATCGCAATCAAGCAGCTGCATTATTGCGATTAAACCGAACGACATTGGTTGAGAAGATTAAGAAAAAAGGTCTGACCCCGCCAAATGAAGCGATGATGGATCGCTAATAAAAGTCCGCTGACAAGATCTACACCTCAAAATCTGAACAGGAATTTAAAAGTCCTGGCCATGTTTTGGGGTTTTTTATTTTAAGGTACTTTACAGAGTTTGGCCTTGGAGTCCGACGGACTCACTCAATTTTTCGCATGTTGTTCAACGTTTTTAGTATATGTATTGATAGATACTTTTTCAGGAATGATCTCAATAAAATGCGGCGCGACTAGCCATGAACCACTGTTGAAGTAGGTTCCCTGCGGCAGATTCAATTGCCCAGCATGATGGGTATGGCCAAAGATAATCGAATCAAAACCTCGGGCACAAATTTCTTCAGCGGCGATCACAAAATCAGGATGCTCCCCGACCAGCGTTTGAACCTCACTGTGGCCTCTGAAAAAATGCCGCGTCCGCGACTTGAGTTCTTCAATTTTAATCCAAAGCTTATACACCTGAGGATTCAACATCAGGGCAAAGCCCCCGAGCCAAGTCAGAAACTGATACAGGTCTGGGTGCTTCACAAAAAAGGGATCATACAGATGCCCATGCTCGATGCGAATGCGCTGGGAACCACATTGAACATTTAGAAAAGGCGCCAAAATCAACGGCCCCCAATCTTCCAAAAAATTCTCAAGAACAATATCGTGATTTCCAACAACATAAAACACGCGATTCCCGGCGCGGGAAATCGCCTTTACAGCCCTAAACACCTCGGGCACGTCTTCGGCCAGTCGACGAAAAGAAACTTGCGCTATTTCCAATCCGTCACCGTTGATGCAAACATCGTATTTATTTTCTGCAGCCCAATAGAGAAACTCAATAAGCCGTTTCTTGGTACTGGAAAATGGGTTCCCCAGATGAAGATCCGAGATAACCACCATTTTTTGCGTGGTAACATCCAGAATCATAAGGCTGACTCAACAACTTTTTGAACGGTGCCCTTAGAAAGTTGTCCGTCAGCGATTAAAACCAGGAGCTTCTCATTCGTTTGACGAATTCTGCCACTAAGTTGTTTCATGAGCTCGAAAGCAAAAGTAGGATCTCGACGAATTTTTAAAAGAAAGCTTCCTGGATCAAAAACTAATAAAGACGTGTCGCCTACAGCACGTGCCTCAGCCGAACGCGGCATGGATTCCAATAAGGACATCTCTCCGACGATGCTGCCTCTTTCTATACGTCCCAGAGCCAGAGATCCAGTATCAGTCTTTTTAAAAACTTCTATGGCCCCTTTTTGAACGATATACATTTCTCTGCTCAGATCGCCTTCACGGAAAAGAATTTCCCCGTCTGTGAGCTTAACAATCTGTTGATCCGTAAATTTTTTGCCGCGAGATGATTTTGAATTGAACATAGATCACAGGTTATCAACTTATTGCAGCCAATCCACCGACTTATAACGGTCTGGTCGAAGGTATCGGAGATTGTTACAATTAGGGCGGGTTTTATGGCCATTCGTCTGTGAGGAAGCCGCAGGCTAAAGCTTTCGAGAAAGCAAGATACAGCAAATCTTCTACGCAATCTGTTAAAGCTCAGCCGTACCCTGGAGTCGCGAGAGTATTCTCTCGCGACTCCCGCTTGAGCCCATAAAACAAATTTGTAGGAAAAGTACAAACGAAAGCGGAGTACCCAAAACCAAATTATTACGCTTCGTTAACTATTTCTTCGGCACCATTAAATGCAGCATCTCAAACAAAGCATCCATACCGGCCAAGGCTGTGATATCCGCGTGATCAAAGGGAGGAGATATCTCCACAACATCCCCGCCAACCAAGTTCGGAATATTAAAGGCGCGAAAAATACGCTGAACCTCATAGGTCGAAAGTCCACCAGGAACCGGAGTGCCAGTGCCCGGCGCAAAGGCAGGATCCAAATTATCAATGTCATAGCTGATATAAGTGGGCGTCTCATCAAAAGTCGGAAGTGTCTTCAAAAAACTTTCAATGGGCTGATTGCGGATTTCATCCACCGTGATGACACGCACACCGTGCTTTTTCACGATGTCCAAATCCTCACCACCAGCTAAAGGACCGCGAATTCCTATTTGTACCATTTTTTTAGGGTCTACAAGTCCTTCTTCGATCGCGTGGCGAGCAAAAGCCCCGTGATGGTACTCGCAGCCCCAAGCAGCTGGATAAGTATCCAGGTGCGCGTCGAAATGAACAAAAGCCAGAGGCTTGCCATGTTTTTTTCTCAAGGCCCGCAGCACCGGCAACGTGGTCGAATGATCACCACCGACAGAAAGAAATCTTTTATTCAGTCGCATCAGCTCGCCTACGAACTTTTCAATGCGCTCATAAGTTTGGCCCTGATCGATCGGTACCGTCGGACAGTCGCCGATGTCGGCTACTTTGATTTTTTCAAAAAAGTTTTCCATGCGAGTCATGTGAAAACCGCGGCCTAGGCTTGAAACTTCTCTGACTTTTGAAGGCGCAAAACGCGCCCCCGGACGATAGGAAACGGCGCCGTCATAGGGAATCCCAAAGATTCCAACATCATAGTCGCTTTCCACTGGCACATGTGGCAGGCGGAAGAAGGTCTTTATCGCAGCAAAACGAGGAAATTCACGTCCACTGATCGGTTTGTATTCCATATCAACTCCTGTTGCTTTTCCGAGGTTCAGACTACCCCGGATCCCATAAAAACTCGAGTTCTAATATGACGCGGGATTCTTTATTGCAAAAGAAGGGTCCAAAAACGAAAGTAGCGCAATGCAAGACGCCGATAAGATCGCGAAAAAAATCTCTCCAAAACCAAGCAAACAACAGTCGCAGTCCGAATCAGATGCGTTTGAAAGTTTGTTGCAGGATAAATTTAATTTATCGAGCTTTCGTATTGGTCAAAAGGAAATCATTTCCGACGTTCTTGCAAAACGCGATGTCCTGGCCGTATTGCCAACTGGCGGCGGAAAATCCTTATGTTACCAATTCCCCGCCTTGATGACGGGTGAACTGACAATTGTTATCTCGCCCCTGATTGCGTTGATGCGCGATCAAGTGGCTGGCTTAAAAAAGCTGGGCATTCCTTCTGGTTGTTTGCATTCCGGACAAAGTGAAGACGATAAACGAAAAATCTTTCAAGACATCAATAAAGGCGGACCCTTCTTGCTTTATTTGTCACCCGAGCGCGTACAAAAAGAGGGTTTTAAAAATTGGATTCGCACCCGTCCTATCTCGCTTTTCGCTGTGGACGAGGCTCACTGCGTTTCTCAATGGGGTCATGATTTCCGCGAAGAATACGGTCAGCTCAGTCTTTTAAAAGCATTGCGCCCCGATGTTCCGGTACTCGCCTTAACAGCTTCGGCGACCCCAACTGTGCTTGCTGACATTTCTAAACAACTGACACTGAAAAGTCCTTCGAAACGAGTACATGGATTCTATCGTCCCAATCTCTATTATCAGGTCGAAACCTGTGTGGATGACGACGCTAAATTATCCTTGCTCATACAGGCACTTAAGCAAACCACCGAAGGCCGAGTGATTGTTTATTGTGGCACTCGCAAAGTGACTGAAGAATTGGCCAACTTTCTGGCCGGTCGTTTTGCCCAAGTTGGATTTTACCATGCAGGTCTTGCGTCTGAAACTCGCAACAAAGTTCAAGAAGCCTATTCGCGCGGTGAACTTCGTATTCTGGTCGCGACAAATGCCTTTGGTATGGGAATCGATCAGCCCAATGTGCGCCTCGTCGCTCATTACCAAATGCCAGGAAATATCGACGCTCTTTACCAAGAAATGGGACGTGCGGGGCGCGACAATAAAGATTCGACTTGTTTGTTGCTCTATTCAAAAAAAGACAAGGGGCTGCAATCCTTTTTCGTACAAAGCTCTGATGCCCGCCAGGAAATCAAAGACCTGCGCTGGAGGAATTTAGATTCTTTGGTGAATTACTCTGAAGGCAGTGAATGCCGTCATGGTGAAATCCTCACTTACTTTAAAGACTCTCAACGGGTTGAAACCTGTGGCCACTGCGATGTCTGTGATCCAAAATCGAATCGACGCGTCGATCGCCCTGTCATGGAAGTTCTCAGTTCTGCTCTTAAAGCCACGAAAACAAAACTGAAGCGATCTTCGAAAAAAGATGGCGACATTGTCTTGTCTCAAGATCAACAGTCTGTGTTTGAGGGACTTAAGAGATGGCGCCGCGAAAAAGCCAAGGAACTCGATGTTCCGGCCTTTGTGATCTTTAGTGACCAGAGCCTCAAGCATATGGCTCAAAAACATCCTCAGAACTTGAGTGAGCTTCGTCAAATCTATGGAGTTGGCGAAACAAAACTCGAGCAATATGGGTGGGATGTTCTTGCCGAGCTGGGTGTCTCAAGGTAAGGTCCGGCCCTATGGATTTAAAGGCCGACCTACGCTCCGACCATCGCCAACTCGTTCAATGGTACAAAAAGAACAAACGTGCTTTGCCTTGGCGGGAAAGCAAAGATCCCTATCGCATTTGGCTTTCTGAGGTCATGTTACAACAAACCACTGTTGTCGCTGTGATTCCTTACTTTGAAAGATTTCTTAAAAAATTTCCTCAACTCAAAACTCTTGCCAAAGCTCCAGAATCATCAGTCCTCGAAGCCTGGGCAGGACTTGGGTATTACTCGCGCGCGCGCAATCTGCACAAAGCAGCCAAGGCGTTGATTGATAACCAAGGTTTTCCGGAAACAGCGGCAGAACTTTTAGAACTTCCTGGATTCGGACCCTATACTTCGCGTGCGGTGGCCAGTATCGCCTTTGGTGAAAAGGTCGGTGTTCTGGATGGCAACGTGATTCGCGTTCTTTCCCGCAAATACGGACTGCAACTGGATTGGTGGACGCCGAAGGCACGTGCGGAACTGCAAGGCCTCTCGGACCAACTGGCCGCACTGGGTGCCGCCGATGATTTAAATCAAGGCTTGATGGAGTTGGGGGCAACTGTTTGCACGCCCCAAAAGGTAACTTGCATTCTCTGCCCGTGGTCAGCGAGTTGTGTTGCCCGCGAACAAAACTTAATTGAAAAATTGCCGCGCAAAAAACCTAGGAAAAAAAGTGAAGTCTGGGTCTGGAAGCCCCATGTCGCGATCAAAGACCGGAAGGTCGCCTTAGTGATCAATGACTATGCTCCTTTTTTAAAAGGACAGCTGATTTTCCCTGGAGAAATTTCTCAAGAAAAAAACAAGCCCAAAGCCTATGATGCCAAACACAATATCACACATCATGATATCTTTATTCAGATCACAAAGAGAAAAACTCTTTCCGATCAAAAGAAATCAGACCGGAAACTGACTTGGGTGGCGCTGAAGGATTTAAAAAAAATAAATCCCTCGTCACTTTTGCAGAAAGTGTTGGTAAAGGCAGAGAATGACGACAGTTAGAAAAATTATTTTATTATTCGTTTTAGGCAGCACGCTGAGTTGCTCTCACACAATCTCGCCTTATGATGCGCCGACTCCGGATTATTTACTTTCTAAAGGCTCCCAACAACTGACTTTTTTAGGCGACAACGAGCGTCCCCGTTTTTCTGAAAAGAACACAAAACTGCTCTATTTCAGCCGTAATCGGAACTCGCACAAAGCTGCGCAGATATATGAATTAGATCTGACGACAAACAAAGAACGTCGCGTGACTTTTTCGGATGGCGACGCGTTCGATCCGGTCTACATCTCAGAGGACGAAATTCTTTATGCTTCGACAACCGATGAAATCAAAGAGCGTCCCTTAGAACACAAAGTAATTGATAAAAAATCGCCCCCTTCAGATCTCTACATGAGCGATCTCTATGGATCAAATATTGTGCGCCTGAGTTTTCAACCTGGCTTTGATGCGGAACCCATTTTTGTTGCGAATCGAGCTCATCCCTTTATTCTTTTTACCTCCAAACGCGACAACTATAGTGGGATCTATCGCCTGGATCTAAAAAACTTGCCGGTAAGCACCTTGAGTGGTGGCACTTCAAAAAATCGAACCTCGCCGACCCTTTCACCTAATTTAGGTCAAATTGCGTGGATCGAAAGTGAACCCAAAAGTTCAGAACAAAGCCTTGTACTTTATGATTTTAAAACAAAAATCACACGCACTCTTAAAAAAGGTGAGGGCAGCTATCGTGATTTAATGTGGGCGCCCCGCTCACCGCAACGACTTTTCTATAGCGTCCAACGTAGAGGCGAAAAGCATTACCAAATTGAATACTTTCAAATTGAAGGTAACTGCACTCAAATCGTATTCAAAGGAAATGACAATTTGATTTATCCTGTGGTC
>JBBKWD010000090.1:0-3851 GCA_037968775.1 Bdellovibrio sp. | reverse complement strand
TATTTTTCCTTCCCAAGAAGTTACTTACTAAAATGTGCTCCTGCCCTTGGCGGCTTAAAGCTTGAAATTTTCGCCCAAATAAAACTTACGAGCGATTTCAGAATTGGCAATTTCCTCGGAGCTTCCGCTCACTTGGATCTTACCTTCCTTCAATATATAAGCATAATCGCAAATGCCCAAAGTCTCACGCACGTTATGGTCAGTGATGAGAACTCCTATACCTTTGGCCTTAAGTTCGCGGATGATATTCTGGATATCACCGACGGCAATGGGATCGATTCCGGCAAAAGGCTCATCGAGTAATAAAAACTTAGGTGCTCCGGCTAGGGCTCGGGCGATCTCGACTCGACGTCGTTCTCCCCCTGAAAGAGCATAGCCGTAGCTATCGCGGATATGTTCGACGTGAAAGTCCGCGATCAATTGCTCAAGCCTCTCGGCCCGTTGCGCACCCGAAAAGCCATGGGCCTCCAAGGCGACAATAATATTCTCCGCGACGGTCAATTTGCGAAAGATACTGGGCTCTTGAGCCAGGTAACTCAAACCTACGCGAGCTCGCCTGTACATGGGCTCTTGCGTAATGTTGTTCTCATCAATATTAATTGTTCCGGAGTCTGGCTGAACCAAGCCGACGACCATATAAAAACAAGTCGTCTTACCGGCGCCGTTCGGACCTAAGAGTCCGACAACTTGTCCTGATTCGACGGAAAAAGAAGCGCCATCCACAACCTTACGTTTTTTAAACGATTTTGAAATGTCTTTGATCGTGAGCATGCTCATTCGTCTTTTTTCTCCACCTTGGCTCGCACTCTCTCGACTTTAACCTTTTTTCCGCCATCAAGAAAGATGATTTCTTCGCCACTAAGCTCATCATTGTTCTGAATAACCTTGGGGCGCCCTTTGAAAATATATTTATCTGCGATAAGGTCCAGGCTCATACTTTCTGAGGTGGCAAATTTATCCACATCACTCACCTTAACGCCGCCCAAGACATTGACTGCCTGCAAGACATCCGCACTCTTAGAGTAAATAAATGCAGCTTCGGGACCTTCGATTTTCATTCCGTCATAGGCCATGCGGACTCTACCAAAAAATTTTGCTTCGCGACTCTTTCCGCTAAACTCTGCCCCATCCGCTTGAACGTCAAAGGACTTGCCATTTTCAGCCGGTTTTTTTGCCGTCACCGTGCCTTCGATTTTCATTTTGGATTGATCAACTGAAACCGTCATTTTACTGCCCTTTAAATAAATTCCAGCTCCCGATTTATCACTCGGCCCCTGCATGAGGACTTGCTCAGGACTGAGGATCAATCGAGTTTTCGAAGAGTAGGAAATAGAGGGTGTTCTAAAAGTGTAGCCATTTTCTGACTTAGTAATCACATTGCCTGTGATTTCAATGTCTTTGGATTTTGAATCAATGGTTCCCTTGTCACCCGTGACTGTGAACTCCACTTTTTCTCGATTATAAAAAAGCACTCTTACCTTTGTGAGTTTCCAGGCCCCAAGCCCCTCACTGCCTTCTGCGGACTTAGCAAATAGCTCCCAGTCGCGCTGGCCCGATTGGCTCTCAACCAAGTGAACACCGCCCATTTTTTGTTCCGCCGCTTTGCCGCCAGTCTCCTCAATGGATTCAGCCACTCCATTTTGCTTTTTTTTTGTGGTGGTCGTCTCTTCCTGTCGCTCCAAGTGAGCAGGAAAAATAATGAGAACTTCCACAAATAGAAAAACCAACAGTGCGATAAAAATGTAATTTTTAAATTTTGCCATAAGATAAAAAAAGACCCAGTGCTTGTGTTGATTTTGCTACTGGGTCCATTTTAGACGATTTTTAGTTTGAAGTCGACTCGTTAGGCAGTTTAGTCACTGCGAAATTAATTTCGCCAGCACCCGCCTCGGTCACTGTGAAAAGGACTTTCTTAATCGTAAGGAAATCTACGTCTTTGTCCGACTGAATAGTCACCTTGCTCCATGCATTAGGGTCGCCAGTCGACTCCCCTTTCGTAGTTTCCACGACATCTCGGATTTGATTCTGAAATTTTCCGTCCGCCTCTTGCTTAGACTTCGCCAGAGCGATCGTCAAAAGCTCTTTCAGCTTAGGAATAGACCAGTCCTCAGTCCCTTTTACTTCTTCAAAAGTAGCCACGACGTCCTTATCCAGCATAATTTCTTTGCTGGAGATCGTAACAACATGGGCAGGCTTGAGCTCTTTAACACTTGTGGCTTTTGGCAGCACGACTTCTTTCGGAATATAAAGAATTTCTCCCGTCGAATTGTAGTTCTGCAAAAGAAAGATCACAAGCACCGTAAACAAGTCGACCATCGCGGTCAAAGAAAGCAAGGCCGCAACGTCCCGCTTGCCTTTTCGTTTGTTCAAAATATTATGGTAACGATGACGTTCACCAGGTCTAAAGATGGCCATTATTGCGGCCCCCCTGTCGCGACAGATATGGCCGAGAACCCGGAGACCAATATATTGTCCATCGCGCGAATAAGTTGTTCATAAGGAATCACATCGGCAACCGTAACAACGGCGTCGGCTTTTTCGGGATAAAGCTGTTTCACTCTTTGCAATTGTGCGATGAGACCGGCTTCATCAAACTGCTTTTCAGCCAACAATGGCAAGCTGATCACCTGGCGACCGACCGTTAAAATATAGCCCGACTCTTTCACGTCAACCTTGAGCACCACATCAGCCAAGGGAGGCGGAGTAGGCGATGGCTGCGTGTCAGATTTCTTACCATAAAGCGAACTGCCGATCTGAATCATCGACACCTGCGTCCATACGGCTGTGATCAACAGGAAGGTAACCAGAACGCTCATCAAATCGATGAACGGCACGAGATTTAACTCGATGTTCCTTTTACGTCCCCTGGAATTGCCACCTTCAATTTGTGCCATCTGATAACCTCAGTCTAGTCTTTAATTTTGTCTCTGTTAGCTACAACCAAATTCAAGAGTGACATGCTGGTTTCAATCACTTCATTTTCAGTTTTTTGAATACGATGCTGAAACAAACCGTATGCCACGATAGATACGATCGCCACCAAAAGACCGAAAGCCGTACAATTCAAGGCATGCGAAATACCTTTTGAAAGCTCAAGAGCTTTTGTCGCCGGATCCGCCGCTGCCACCGCACGGAATGAACCGATCATACCAATGATCGTTCCAAGAAGACCGGCAAGAACTGCAACGTTACCGAAAACCGCCAAGAAAGATGTCCATCCTTCAACCTTAGGCATTTCGCGCATAACTGACGCATCCATAGCCACTTGAATCTCTTCGTCTGGGCGTTTGTTCATCGCCGCCACAAGGCCTTCTTTAACAGTGTTGGTTAAAGGTGCCGGGTGATTGTCACAAAAGCTGATAGCTTGACGTAAGTCACCACTTACAACCATGCGGAAAATTTGATCCGTGAAACTTTTCTTGTCGACTGAAAGTGTCTTCAATTTCATGATGCGATCTACGATCACGAAAATCGCTAAAATAGCAATTACCGCGATGATATACATCACAAATCCACCTTCAGAGAAGGCTCGTTGAATTGAGTTCATATTGTCGACCGCTTGTATCGCTGTTGCTGCGTTTGCGGCTGCTGCGTCTGTTGTTGGGTTCATGAAGTTCTCCTTAAAAATTAATTAGACTGATTTAAAACAAATGGATACGCTTGTACTTCTGCTACGAGCCCCGGTGGCGGCTCTGGGAATGTCCAACTCGCCAAACGGTCTCGAATACAGTTTTCAACCTGGCGATTTCCCAGACTGGAACTCTTTATCTTCACGTTTCGCGCCTGGCCTTCTTTAATAATTTCCCAGCTTAGTACAATTTTACCTTCAAGCTTTTGACCTTTTGATAAGG
>JBBKWD010000089.1:0-4219 GCA_037968775.1 Bdellovibrio sp. | reverse complement strand
GGCAATTAGGTGCTTGGCAACCCAAATTTGCTATCGATGCTTTGCGCCCCGAAGAGCAAGGCCTGACCGGTTTTTTTGTCGATTACTCGAAAGACAAATTTGAAATATTGGCTTTTGCTTCACCCATTTTTATTCCGAGCATGGGCCCTGATATTCGGGAAGAAGGGGGCGGCTTAATTTCTGACAGTCGTTGGTACCGCGAGCCTTCGCGAGACTATGATTTCAACAGCCGCATTAACACCATTGAATATGATTTGGATATTCCCGATGCCATGAAGCTTGCTTCAAATGGAAGCTTAGCATTGATGACTCGTATAGGAAACAAAGAGCGTGGCCCGTGGGTGGTTGCAAGTGCGGGTTATATGCCTGCCAATGAGCTCCTGCTTACGCGAAAGAACTTTAAAACAATTGATCAAGATCGTGTGGATGTTGTGGTGACGCCGTTGGTGGTTCATCACCAGATTCGGTCTTTGGACGTGGGTTATGCTTTTTCAAACTTTGTCGCGTCCCTTTCTTACCTGGAAGACCAACCGGAATCAAAGGCCGCTGAAGCTGATTGGGCCATTCAAGTGTTAGAGCCGATCCAAGCGTTTTCCGCTGCAGTGGACTTTACGATTGAACGTGTCTGGGGAAGGACCTTGGCCATTGAGTTGGGATATTTGAAAATAAACGGCGGTGGCATCGTGGATACTCGTGATGACGGAACAGCCGACAGTTTTACTCTGTTCGATAAGCGTTTTAAGTTTACCAATGCAGCCTCGATTCGGATTGAGGGGCAAGTGGCAACTTTTTTTCAGCGTCCCTTCGTGACTCGATTTAAATATCTCTATGATCAAGATCAAAGGGGCTCTCTGGTTAATACGGAGTTTTTGTATTACCCAAGCCAAAAATGGGCTGTTGTGGCAGGTGCTGACGTATTGGGCGTACAGGATGAAAACAAGAATACCAGTGATTTCTTGAATCAATATCGTGCGAATGATCGTATTTATGGAGGCATGACCTATGTCTTCTAAAAAATATTTTTCTAAGAGCTGGATCCTTCTCTTTAGTCTGGTTTTCAGCCTTTTGGGGTGTGATGCGAAGTTGGGAGAGACTCCACCGCCGCCAGATTCTCGGGGTTTTGGAGGCACTCAGTGCTTGAGCACAGCGGGAGATGTCGCAACGAAATACATGAGAGGACTAGCGAGTGTGGGAGAGGTAGAATCCTTTTGGAGCTGCACCACTACAGCGGTTGAGGACTTTCGGCGTTATGTGCGGGGCCGTACGGAGTCGCAGTATTCTTCTCAGGAGCTCGCAACTTTTTTAGAAAAAAACTTTCTTAAGGACGATGGCCGGAAAATTTCTACTGAGTTGCAAATTGAGTTTATGAAATTCAAAATGCTTTTTGTTGGCGGCAGTGCTGGGTATGTGACTCGCGATGAGCTAAAAACGGTGGTAGATGTTTTTGAAACCTTCCGTCAAGTCACCACTCGATTAAACCCCTATATGGTTGTCGTTGCGCAAAATTGGCGAATCAATGGTTCGCCGAGCATGAGCAAAGATACACAGTTCTTCGAGGAGGCTAATCTCGAATTGCAAAGTGCGGCTCGAACGATTGCAACTGTCGTGGAAAAAAACACCCAGACTTATGCGCTTTCTGATTTCTCAAGCTTGATGCGTGAGCTTGCGGTCTTTATGGGAAAGAATTGGGAGTTTCCAGATTCCATCGAAAAGTATATGCCTCTGGTAAAAAAGGTCAAAAAGGCCTTGGCGGGTGGAGATGAAAACACCATTTCTCCTAAAGAATGGCGTCGCTTTACTCTGTTGGGTGCCCGCGGCTATGTTCAATATTTGCGTTATTACTATTTTATTAAGTCGGTTCCGGAGACGGGCAGCGGCTATCGTCTATCTTATTTAGCTCGTACGGTCGATGACATCTTGTCGGTTTTTCAAGATATGGTCGGTGAAAAGCCTGAAGGCATAGTTACTCGGGCGGAAGTGACGGATTTGCTTTTAACTCTCAAACAAGTTTGGCCCATGTTTAAAGTGTCGCCGGGGCTAGTGATTGAGGTGATGAAAATTAAGCAGTTGTTCTTTGGCGGCAGCATTGAGTCATTGAATGCGACTGATTTTGATACGGCTCGCTTAAAGGTCAGCAGAATTAAAGTGTTGGTAGAGCGGTTTATGCCTTATTACTCGATCTATGAAGGCGGTTGGGACCCAGGTATTTATGCGCTTGATGATGCGCGAAAGTTCTTCTTGGATTCACAATTCACATTAGAATCAACGGGACGAGAGCTTGGAGCCTTATTCGAAGGAGCGTATGATTTAAATGATTTCCAACGCTTGGCCGAAGAGATCGACGCCCTGTATGAGCCAAAAGATACCGATTCAAGCTTGAGCCAACAGGTTCAAAAGGTACTGCCTTTATTGTTAGATGCAAAAAATATGCTTTTGGGCGGTGACGATTCGAGCCTTGCGCGCGCGCATTGGAGTCCTCTGTTGTCATTTGCGGCGAGAACCTATTCTGACTATTTGTACTATCAGTACTTTTTGAGTGACCGGGATTTCAACGATGCCATGAATTTGGCGTCTTTGTCGGTCTTTTCTAATCAGTCCTTGAATATCATCCGGGATATTCTGATTGTGAAAGAGTCGACGCAGTTCTCTCGGAGTGAACTGCGCACTTTGGTGATGCATCTGGTACGACTGAAGGTTTTACCAGAGGCTATTACGGTGAATTCCGTAGATGAACTATTGAAGGTTGTTTTAAATAATATTTTGACGACGCCAGAGCAACGGTTGGCTGGAAAAGTACCGGACGCCTTGAACTTGACCTCGGTCGAAGTTTTGCGTCAAGAACTTCAGGTTTGGCTGGATGTTGAAATATTTATCGCGAAAAACTTTGAAGTTTTGCGAGTGACGGAAACGGTTTCGGCAGCGGACTTGTTGACCAGTATCAACATTGCGTTGAAAAATGATAAAATTCCCGGAACTCTCCGTATCGGACTTCAGGAACTTCGCAAAGTCGTCATTGGTCCCGTACCGATGACAGTCGATGCGGTAGGGCGCTTGGTTATCACCAATCACTCCCTCCAGGCTTATGACCAAAAAAGTGCTCATCATTTGAACCTCAACCGAGCTGTTTCTCGTATCTTGGTGAGATCTTTGCCCGGTGATCTGAAACGAGTAGAGAGTTATGCGGGCATAAATCTTGTCGAAACCAATGCGGCTTTTCTGGCCGTGCGTAAGTTTGCGGTTGAGTTGGGTATCTTGAGCCCGAGCAATATGACTTTTGCGAGTTCCCGCTTTCGAGAAGCTAATATCTTTGTACCACATTCTGACGGAAACAGGTTGGCCTCCTTTGAGGAGTTGTCCGATCTAGTAGGGATGATTTTCTCGGGTGTAAAAGTTCACTCTTTGTTGGCAGAGGACATTGTGCGTCTGTGCTTGGATGGGTCTGAGGAAGTTAGTGATACAACCGAGGTAAAACTCAGTTGCGTGCGGGATGCCTATTACGATGCAATGCCAAGGATGATGACGGCGACTCCGGAATACGTTCGCTTTCTTAAAAGAGTGAAAAAAGACGAATGGACCTATTATATCAACAACGTGTTGAAGGCTGCTGGGTATATTCCAAACTCTCGCCAGATTGCGCGCATGGGTGATATTTCACTCGCACCTCATGTGATTCAATATATTGAAATGGTTTTTGCGCGCTTCGATTTAGATAAAAATCGGTCTATCGACGCCCGCGAGGCGATCAAGGCTTTCCCAACATTCAAGGGGATCATTTACGAGTTGGCCGAAGAGGAATTGAAAAATGGCGATATCGGTGAAGACGAGTTGTTAGATATTTTTACCTTCATCTTAAAATATGGAAAACCTCCTGTAACCATTAAGGATAAGCTTTTGTATTTTTTCAAATGGAAAGGTAAATCCAGCTCTTGGGATGTATGGGCAGATCGCACACAGATGTCTAAAATCTTGGGCTATATCGCCGATCAAGTGACCAAGGCACAGTTGGTAGAATCTGCGAAGAAGGGCTCACGGCAGGCACCTTCACAGCAGGGGGCCGCTGAGTTGCCTTCGGAAGATTCGGATTCGTCAGGGAATTAAATTCAAATTTTGTGGAGCTTTTGTTTTGGATGAGGATGCGCCAGTACAGCTGTTCTCGGTTCTCAAGTAACCGTTGCCATCCTGTGCGGCCTTTCTGAAGCGCATCCATGCCTCACCATAT
>JBBKWD010000088.1:0-11940 GCA_037968775.1 Bdellovibrio sp. | reverse complement strand
GCCACATCGGGAGCCTGGGGCGCCTGGACAGGCTCCATCATAGTTCCATCACGAATGACGGGAACCAATTGTCCATTCTTGCCTAAATACAAAAGCTTCACTTCATAAGGTAAAATTTGTATCTGTAAGGTGGATGGCCAATTTCTTTTTATAGAAACCGTTTCAATCCAAGGATTCGCCCGCACCGTTTTGATTACTTTTTTAAGATTGATACTCCAAAGCGAAATCCCCTGATAAGGCCTAACAGACTCTCGCAGCTCGGCGACCAGAGGCTCCAAATAGTTTTGCTGTCCTTCCGGCGAAGAAACCAAAACAACCTCTAGCTCGCTGATATTAAAAAATCCAACATTGTTCAGATAGTAAAGAGTCCCTGCAAGCCCCAGAGGAATAACTACAAAGCCTAGAATGAACTTAAGTACCAAGTGCTTCACCAGATGTTTCCTCGCGCGTGTTCTGAACTGTCTGAAGTTAGATTAGCAACAAAGGGGGAACTCGAGAAATCCTGTCCTCAAAACACGACCTTTGTCTAATAGTTTGACAGCAATACCTCCTGCAGCGGCCTTTAATTAGCCACCTTGCGGGCCGATTTTTTGCACTCGCTTCAAACGATGAAACAAGCCCTTACCACTCTATTCAGTCTCCTCCTGTTTTCCAACGCTTGGGCTATTCATATTTGCACCATGACATTCAATTCCTCTGAAGAAAAATTGGCTCTCCAGCAAGTTTACCAATCAGACCCCTCTGCCGAATTCACAGAATTAGTGCCAGAAGGAAATGATGCAAATTGGCTCCAAACTGCCTGCAAAAAAAGAGTTCGATGCGATATCTTGTTGGTGTCTGGACACTTTGGAGGACTTTTCTTTGGCGAGAAAACTCTTCCCACCCTTTCAACAACAGAGATGCTTCGCAAGAGCTGCCAAAATACTTGTCCAGGAATTTTCGACACTCCTCGCGCTGTCTACCTGATGGGCTGCAACACCCTGGCCTCCAAGAAAGCCGATCATCGGCGCATCGAGGACTACCTCAAGGTCCTCGTTCAAGATGGCTTCCCACTCGAAAATGCAGAAATGGTTGCAGCCGCACGCTATTCGAAATTTGGAGATTCCATCGAAGAACGAATGCGAATAATCTTTCCTCATGCAAATTTAATTTTCGGCTTTGACAGCACGGGCCCCAGGGGCTTGACGGCAGGGCCACTTCTAAAAAGAGCATTTCTCAACACGCCTCCAGAAGTTCGAAGCACACTGGGCGCATCTGCCAACTCCCTTAACATTGCATTCAAGGGCTTCAATGCTCGTATCAATGTCACCTCGAAACAACCAAACCAAAAACGCAACCTACTTTGCTCTGTCACTTCCGACGCGCCCTCCGTCAACGCTGTGCAAACACTCTTTTCAAAAGGCCGCATTCGAGAACACTTTGATGCCGCCCTTGAAATTACGTCCCCGGAAGTTCTCGAGAATCATCTCGAGAGGCACGCCGAAGTTCGAAGCGAGTTCCTCAATACAAGTATGGAGATCATTAAACAATCGGCCTCTATGCCAGGCCTTCAACAAAAAATATATTCTCTGCTTCTAAAGCTAAACATAATTGATTTTGAAAGCTATAAATCGAAAATAGACTCCGTGCTGACAAGATCACTCTCAACCGGTCTTGACTATATCAAGACCGAGCAACTCTGTGATCTCGCCGAACGGTCTCCAGAAATTAATTTGAATTCAGCTTGGGCGCTGCCCCAGCCGGGGATCGAAAGCTTTCGTGGCCTCGTCAGTTCCTGCTTTCAGAATCCACGCGGAAAAGCATTTCAAGGCTTTAAGCTCGGCCAAAATTCTTCTCTGTGGGGCTGCTTATCAAATCCTCTTATGGCGGGACAGGAGTGGTATTGCCTTACAACGGCAGGCTCCGCACTTGACGTTGGCTCCTGCCTCGTTGCCGCCCAAAGAAATCCAGATCCGGGAAATAGCGATAATATGCGATGGTATTGTTGGGATCGCTTAAGAGAACAAAAGCGAATTAGTCAGTCCGAATGTTTAGCCCTATCGAAAAGTATGAATATTTTAGGGAATAGAATTAAGTCGAACTGGAACTGTCTCAACTCAATATATTGAGGCCGCTTCGCCAGCTGTCAAGAGACAGAGCTTCTATCGCAAGATAGTGCTGCCGAAGTCACTAGATCTTCTGCAGAACTTCCATGCCGAGTTTCCAACCATCTCCAGCACCTAGGGTCACAAAGACATCTCCTTGCTTCAGCATTGAAACTATTTTTCCTGCCGATTTTTCATCGCGCAAAAAATAATGTGCATTTTCATGTTTCATTTCTTGAACAAGTTTTTCACTGGTCACGCCAGGAATCGGCGCTTCCCCTGCTGGATAAACATCCGTTAACAGAATCTCATTCGCCTCTTTAAAGGCGGTCGTGAAATCATGCCAGCAATGTTGAGTCCGACTGTAACGATGCGGTTGGAAAAAGACCACCAAACGATTCTCTGGGTATTTTTCCCGGAAGGCTTGTAAAACGGCGCGCACTTCTGTTGGGTGATGCCCGTAATCGTCGTAAACTTTAATGCCCTTCTTTTCACCCTTAAAGTGAAAACGACGATCCACACCTTCGTATTTCTGCAAGCCAGCCGCGCAAGTTTCAAAAGAAATACCGGCAGCCATCCCCGATAAGATCGCAGCAACGGCGTTCAGAGCATTGTGACGACCCGGCACATTCAGATGAAAATCACCTTCGTGTTGGCGCGCGCCTAAAAGGCGATCATTGCGATACAAAGAATAATTTCCTTGCTCGCCGGACAGAATAAAGTCGTTCTTATCCTCAAAGCCATAAAAAAGGATGCGTTTAGGGAAGTTTTCAAATATCTGGCACACGGTTGGATCATCCCCACAGGCAATCACTTGCCCATAGAAAGGGACTTTCAGCGCAAAATCATAAAAATATTTTTGTAAATTTTCATAGGTCTTGAAGTGATCTAAATGATCTGAATCGACATTTGTAATAATAGCAATCTCTGGCGACAACTTCATAAAGCTGCCATCTGATTCGTCAGCTTCCGCTAACAACCAATCACCCGATCCTAACATCGCCGTAGATTTTATAAGTTCGAAACGACCGCCGACCACAATTGTGGGTTTTAATTCAGCATGTAAAAAAATCGCTGAGGTCATGGAAGTTGTCGTGGTTTTCCCATGTGTCCCCGCAACCGCAATTCCCCTCTTCAAACGCATGATTTCAGCCAATGCCTCTGCCCTCGGAATCAAAGGAACTTGTCGGGCTCTGGCCTCCGAAATTTCTGGGTTGCCGTAGTGAATCGCGCTGGAGTACACCACCACATCGGCATCCCCGATTTGCGATGCCAAATGTCCCTTGTAAACTGTTACTCCGAGCTCCGTCAGCCGCTCTGTATTGGCGTTTTCAGAGATGTCACTGCCCGTGACCTTGGCACCGATATTATGTAAAAGCTCTGCAAGGCCGCACATGCCGATTCCACCGACACCTACAAAATGAAACTTGGCGTGTTCTAACTTCATTGCAATATTTCCTTGGCAATCCGGGTCGCCGCATGAGGGATGTAAAAGGTCTTTATATTCCGAACCATCTCATCACGCAAAGCTTTATCGTGGCGCAAAGATTGAACTTCTGAAATCAATCTTTCCGGGGTCAAATCTTTCTGCAAAATCATGCGCCCCGCATTTTTTGCAACCAAACTCTCAGCATTTTTTTGCTGATGATTGTCCGCAGCAGGAAGAGGGATCACAATAGGCAAAATCCCAAAAGCTGCAGCCTCTGCAATCGAGCTCGCCCCTCCTCGACACACAATGATGTCGGCCCATTGATAGTATTTCGGCATATCAAAAATAAACTCGTGAGGATCAACTTGGCAAGGAGCGCCTTTGTACTTTTCAACAATACGCGAAATATCCAAAGATCCCACCTGATGAACAACAGACAGATCCTGCACCCATTCACCACCAGCCATAATCGCATCACTCAAGCAGTTGTTGATGGCGCGAGCCCCTTGGCTCCCGCCAAATGACAATAGGTGAAAAAGGCCGTCGCCCGAACTGTTGCGCTGGGCATTTTCAATTTCTTCGCGAATAGGCATGCCGGTTTGAGTGATATTGTTATTGCGCAAATATTTCCGGGCTTCATCGAATACGATAAAACACTTGTCCACAAATCGAGCGAGAATTCGATTGGCCATGCCAGGCATGGCATTCGGCTCCCAAAGGGCCGTGTTAAATCCAATCATACTGGCAGCCAACACAAAAGGGCCCGAGGCATAGCCCCCCACACCGATCACATAAAGCGGTCTCAGTCGCGACAACAAACGAACGGATTGATAGAGTCCGACCGGAATTTTTAGAAGAGTTTTAATTTTCTGCCAAGGGCTGCGCACGTTCAACTTACCGGATTCAATCAAGTGCAGAGGAAAGCCTTCTCTGGGAACAATTTTTGTTTCCAGCCCCTGGGATGTCCCGACGAAGTGAATCTCAACAGAAGGGTCGACTTTTAAGAGAGCCCGAGCAATGGCAATTCCAGGGTAAATATGTCCGCCTGTACCACCGCCTGCGATAACAATTCTTTTCGTACTCATGATCTTTTTGCCTTTGCCGCTCCCCAGCGGTTACTAAAGCGACGCGAGAAACGATTTTCTTCAAATGAGTTTTCGATATTCAAAATCAAACCGAACATAAAACACAAGGTGATCAATGAACTGCCGCCATAGCTCAAAAAGGGCAAGGTCAATCCCTTCGTCGGCAAGAGGCCCATCACCACCCCCGCATTGATAAATACACTCAAGGCAAACGTCACAGAGAGCCCCAGGCAAAGTGCTCTTTTAAATGGCTCTTCAGTTTTCACCGCCACTTGAATCCCTCGGAAAACCACAAAAGCATAGAGAGCTAAAATAGCCACAAAACCGATAAAGCCCATCTCCTCGCCGAAAACTGCCAGCGTAAAGTCAGTGTGTGCTTCAGGTAAAAAGAAAAGCTTTCCCTGACCTTGCCCCAACCCTGCGCCAGTCAAACCACCAGAGTGAAAGCTCATCATGCTTTGAATAACTTGAAATCCTTTTTGTGTTGGGTCTGCCCAAGGATCTAAAAATGCCAAAACTCTGGCTTTGCGATAGGGAACATTCATCACTAGGAAATAGAATGCCGGCACCATAACCGTTAAAGCACCCATGATGTATTTCCACTGCAAGCCAAAAGCAAAAAGCAGAGTCACTGCAACCATCAAGATAATTGCAAAACTTCCAAAGTCCGGTTGTCTCAGCATCAACACTAAGGGAGCAATCGTAGCAAGGATCAACCAATGCCACTTGATCCCTTTTAATAAATTTTTATTCCGGCACAAAAGACTCGCAAACCAAAGACTAAATGAAACCTTTAATAACTCTGCAGGTTCAAAGCGAACTCCAAAAGGAAGTTGAATCCAGCGAATAGCACCGCCTACGCGAACTCCCAAACCAGGAACAAAGGTCGCCAGCACTCCCAAGGTAGCAATAAACCAGACAAGAGAACCATACTTTTCAATCAATCGAAGTGGAATATGAATAGTTCCGACCAGAACCACAAATGAAACAAGAGCAAAAGCCATTTGACGTTTGAAAAAGAACAAACCATCACCATAAGATTCGGTGGCGAAAATAAAACTCGAAGAATAAACCTGTACGAGCCCAATGCCCAAAAGTGTGATGATGGCTAAAAACAAGCTGCTAGACAAATATCTCAACATAAAAAAAGGACTCCTGATCTAAATTTAATCAAAAGTCCCGATATGCGTCTATGCTTCGAGTGAAAGCTGGACCCTTTATTTTTCTACTCGGCTTCGTTCAGCACATCGTCTACAGAGCTAGATGACGGCTTCGCGGCGGAGACCTCAGGAGTCGGGAGGTTTTTTTCCACGGCGACAGCTTCAGCCGCTACGGGAGCCGCCACTTGAGCACGCGGGGCAGCGGCTCTGCGAGCTTGCGGAACCGGAGCCTGTGCTGCTAGAGGAGGAGTACTTGCGACACGCTGTGAGCCTGCCATTGCACAACAGTACATCACACCGTTTTGATCTGATGAGTTTTTGTAATTGGTAATCGAAAAGTTACGGCTGGCATCACAGCGCTGAGCCATCTTGAGGTTCAACTCAACATCTAGATCAGGGAAAATATCACCACTGAGAAACTCGCAGTAGACTCCCGCAGAGTTGGCAGCCTTTTCTCTTTGAATTTGACGTTCTTTGAACTTTGACGAAGCACAAGATGAAAGCATGAATACGGCGATAGTGGACAGACAAATAACACGGAACACAGTGCCTCCTGGCATGAATGGCAAAAAAAAGCCTCCGTCGTGGAGGCTTTTTTTGTTTCAAATCAACGAAACTTTTTCACGATCTCTTTAAAATAATCGCCGCGTTCTTCAAAACTGTCAAACATGTCAAAACTCGAACAGCCCGGTGAAAGCAGAACAACGTCGCCAATTCTCGACTTTTGGTAAGCGATCAAAACCGCCTCCTCAAATGTACCGATCAAGAAGGTTTCAGAGTAATCACCTAGGTCGCGATTAATTCTCTCTTTCGCTTCCCCGACTAAGATCAAGGTTTTCACCTTTCTTTTTACGGCATTTCGAAGGGGTTCATAGTTCAAATTCGTGTCTTTACCACCAGCAATCAAAATCACGTTTTCATCAAAAGTATCCAACGCTCTAAGCACTGCGTGCACATTTGTCGCTTTTGAATCGTTGTAGAAGAACACGCCACCCACTTTGCGAACGTACTCAATGCGATGAGGCAAAGCTCCGAAAGATTCGATCACCGACTGCACGGCTTCACGAGTTGCACCATGTTCACGCGACGCCAGGATTGCCGCCATGATGTTTTCAACCGAGTGTTTACCACGCATTTTCATGTTTTTGATGTTAAAACTTTCGATCTCTGGACCCGTGCGCACACGAATCTCGTCACCGATATTAACAGCTCCACCGATGTTCATAATTTGCGGCTCTAAAGCCGGCTTACGAGAGAAATAGAAAATACGCCCACGTTGAACCGCTGGATCACGTGCCAACTCAACCACCGCATTGTCGTCCGCGTTTAGAACGCTGGTCGTTGCTTGATTGGTGTTCTTAAAGATTTTTCTTTTCGCATTCACGTACTCTTCCATAGAGCGATAACGATCCAAATGGTTTTCTGCTAAGTTCGTGAACACAACATTTGAAGGGTTAAAGCCATCAGCATGTTCCAACATAAAACTTGAAACTTCGGCGATAACAACCTTGGCCTTAACTTCCTCGTAGAGATATTCAACCATCGGCTTGTCGTTGGCTCCCCCCACCCAAGTTTGCATGCCAGAGGCATTCAAAATAGCTTCGGTCAATTTTGCAACAGTGGTCTTCCCATTCGTACCGGTTAAGGCGATGATCGGCTCTTTGATAAATCCAGTTGAGAACTCAAACTCACCGGTAATGCGAATACCTTGCGAACGAGCATAATCAAAAATCTTTAAATTTCCCGGAACACCCGGAGACAACACCACTAAATCTTGCGTAATGAAAGTCTTAGGACTGTGTCCACCCAATTCGTACTTGATAGGCAAATCACCCAGCAGTTCTAATTGAGTTGAAAGCTCTGGCTTAGACTTGTGATCTGTCACCGTAACTTGGGCCTCGTACTTCACTAAAAATTTCGCCAAAGCAACACCTGTTTTACCAAGTCCCACTACAAGGATTTTTTTGTCTTTTAATTCACTTAACTCTTTATACATCACTTACCTCAACTTCAGCGTCGCTAGGCTTAAGATAGCCAGCAAAATAGAAATAATCCAAAAACGAACAATGATTTTAGTTTCTGTTAATCCTGCCAATTCAAAATGGTGATGAATCGGCGCCATTTTAAACACACGTTTTCCAGTGAGCTTAAAAGAAATAACCTGAGTAATTACTGATAAAGCTTCCACAACAAAAACTCCACCCAAGACCACCATCAACAATTCATTTTGCGTAATAACAGCCATCGCCCCTAGGAATCCGCCTAAAGACAAAGACCCCACATCCCCCATGAACACTTGCGCGGGATAAGCATTAAACCAAAGAAAGCCCATACCTGCTGCCACAATTGTCGCAGCCACCGGAACCAACTCCCCAGCTCCTACCACGTGGGGAATTTGCAAGTAACCGGCAATTTGGAAGTGACCCGTTACATAGGCAAATAACCCCAAGGTTCCTGCAGAAATCATCACCGGAACAATGGCCAAGCCATCCAAGCCATCCGTCAGATTCACAGCGTTCGCCGTGCCAACAACCACAAGCGCCCCAAAAATCACATAGTAATAACCCAAGTCCCAAGCAATCGATTTTGCAAAGGGAACTGTGACCGCAGTACTGAGTCCATGAAAATAAATGAGATAAAAAATAACCAGCCCGCTAATTAAAAATTCTCCGAGCAAACGGACTTTGCCCGAAAGACCTTTTGAATTTTTTTTGCTGACCTTCATCCAATCGTCAATATAACCGATCAGGCCAAAGCCCCAAGTGATCAACAACACAGCCCAGACAAGTGGGTTGCTCATATCCACCCACATCAAACACGGAATTAAAGTGGATAACAAAATCAATCCACCGCCCATCGTTGGCGTGCCGGCTTTTTTCAAATGTGTTTGCGGACCATCATCGCGAATGGTTTGACCAAAATGCTTTAACTGCAAACGTTTGATAAAGTAGGGACCCCAAAGCCAGCAAAGAAAAAACGCAGTGAAAAAAGAAATGAAAGTTCGAACAGTAATATAGCGAAATACATTGAGCGGAGAAAACTGATCCGCCATTGAATAGAGCCACTGATAGAGCATGGTGTGAAGATCCCCTTAAAATTGATGTCCTCTAGAACTTTAACGATTTAGCACATTTAGCTAGACCAAAGCAAGAGAAAGTTTGTAAGTGATCGATATTGCTGGTGTTTTATGTCAAAACTAGGTTTTCTTGTAATTCAGATTGTCGCTCAAAATTTGCCTTAGCATCGGCGGAGGTCTACAATGAGGCCAATCGGGAGGGGCTATGACAACAGAAAACCACAATGCCCTGGAAATTCTCCGTCAACTGAACAAAGTCGACGTTCGCCTTTCGGGCGAAGCTTTCATAAAAGAAATGGTTCGCCACATCGCCCAGGACTTAAAGATGAGCTACGTGTTAGTTGGTCGCGCGGTCGGCGACTCTCAGACTCAGATACAAACGGACTTCGTTTGGTCAAAAAATGATTTTGTAGCAAATATTTCCTACGACCTATTGGGCACACCTTGCCGCGAAGTGATTTGCGACTCCCGCGTCAAATATTTTGCAACGGGCGTAAGTGAATCTTTCGCAGAAGACAAACTTTTAAAGGATCTGAAGGTCGAGGCCTATCTCGGCGCTCCTTTTCTAAACGCGGAAGGCCGTTTGATCGGAATTCTCGTGGTCATGCATGATCAGGAGCTTCACGACCTAGAGACTCTTTCAGCAATCATTGATCTCTGTGCGGCTCGCATTGGAGTCGAATACCGTCGAATGATTTACGAAGAGTCCCTACGCAAAGTAAATGAAAAACTCGAGGAGGAAGTCCGCCAACAAACGATGGAGCTACGAACAGCATTTGAGAATCTGCAAAGGACTCAAAATCAACTCTTATCCCAAGAAAAGTTAGCGACTATCGGCCGAATAACATTCGGCATTGCTCACGAACTGAAGAATCCGCTCAATGTCATTATCAACTCTGCCGAAATTATAGATGACCTGCCTGTAAACGATGAAGACCAAGAGACTCGAACGCAGCTCACTCGAATGATTCGGAAACACGGAGAACGGGCAAATGAAATCATAAGTTCAATGCTTAAACAGGCCCGGGAAGATTCCGACCGTGAGGTGGGGCAAATAAATATATCCCAACTCATTCTTCACTCATTAGACATGTGCACCCGGTCTCTATCGGATATTCGTTTTAAAGAATCCCTCGTCGTGTCGAAGAACATCAAAGACAATATCATACTGACTCTCAATGGCCCAGCAAGCCTTGAGCGCGCATTTATTAATATTTTCGACAACTCCATGTACGCTCTTAAAAAGAAATGGCTTCAGTTAGGCGCCTCGAGCTACCACCCGAAGCTGAGCGTTGAGGCCCAATGCCACGAGAACAAACTGGAAGTCCTGATTCGCGACAATGGCACAGGGGTTCCCGATAAATTCAAACTTCATATTTTTGACGAGTTTTTCACGACAAAACCATCCGGAGATGGCACAGGCTTAGGTTTGTCCATTGCAAAGGCTACATTTATTGAAAACTCAGGAGACATTCAATTGAAAAGCCAAGAAGGCCTTTTTACCGAAATTCGCATAGAACTTCCAATGGATTGCGCTGGCACGTTTCGAAATTCAATCCCGGAGAGAGAGAAGAGGGTATGAGCTCAACTCCAAACCTCAAGCTTATCTTCGTCGACGATGAAAAAGACCTCGGAAAGCTGAGTGCGCTGAGCTTTCGCTCTGCCATAGCTTCTGGAGCAATTGAGTTCCACTTTTTTGCCAGCGCACAAGAGTGTCTGTCACATCTGAGCCAAGACACAGAGCTCCCAGCGCTTGTCATCACGGACATAAATATGCCTGAAGTTTCAGGCTTTGAGCTCCTAGATAAAATTAGGGGGTCCCATCCAAATATTGATGTCTTTATGATGAGTGCATACAACGACTCTGACAGTATCGAAAAATCATTCGAGAAGGGTGCGAAGGCCTATTTCACAAAACCAATTAGCTTTAAAAACATTAAAGCCCGTATTCAAGAGGACTATGGTGTTACCACCTAGCCCTCTTCACCTATGGTGAGCCGTCAACGCGAAAAATATTCCTGTCAAAAAGATGGACTGGCTGGTGACCTGGGCAGCCGGGATAGAACGCTTAGATTTCTGCTCCCACGCGGGCTCTCGAGACAGGATAAGTATTCAGAGGCTCCACACCGATTGAATCGATTTTGTCGGAATGCTAAATTCCAATAGCCTGGATGAAAGTGCTTTTACTGGCGTGTGAGTACCAGCAGTGTGTTCACGCGATAAACGACGCTCGGAAACTTATCTCCAGTTCGGATTCTCCCATTCCAACAGATCTTTTAGAAACATCTGCAATTTTCCGGGCTGAAACTTTCTACTTAAGTACACGGCGTGAACCGGAGAAGCAGCTGAACCCCACTGCGGAAGCACTTGTACGAGTTTGCCTGATGTTACAGCTTCAACACAATAGACCTCTGGCAAGAAGGCGATCCCATGCCCCCGCAAGGTGAATTCATTGACCGAGCTAAAGTCGCTGCCTGAAATAGGGCCAGAAACTTTCACTCGAACTTTATTTTTGTCATTGCTCAATTCCCATTCGGTCTCGGGCTTTCGACCATGAAAAATTACGCACGGATGTTTGGACAACTGCTTTGGATCACGAGGCTGACCATGTTCTTTTAAGTACTTCGGGGAGGCGACCAGAAGTCGACGACTTAATCCCAGTCGTTTTGCGATGACACTCGAGTCACGCAAACTTCCAAAACGAATTGCCACATCGATATTCTCACTTACTAAATCCACATATTGATTGGTTACCAGAAGATCAATTTGAATTCTGGGGTTTTTTTTTAGGAAACTAGAGACAAAGTCAATAAAGGCACCTCGGCCCATAACGTTGGGTACTGTGATTCGCAAAAGTCCCTCAGCTTGAGAAAGTCCTTGTGTGAGAAAGGCCTCCGCTTCCTCGATCCCCTGCAAGTGCAGGGCACATTGCTCGTAAAAGTGGAGCCCCTTTGCCGTGAGATTTAGCTTGCGAGTCGTTCTCAAGATGAGAGTCAATCCGAGCCTCTTTTCCAGATCCGAGACTTTTCGACTCACAGTGGAGACCGGGACAGCCAAGGATTTAGAGGCCTTGCTAAAACTACCTAATTGAGCCACACGAGTAAAC
>JBBKWD010000087.1:0-6110 GCA_037968775.1 Bdellovibrio sp. | reverse complement strand
GCCTGTAAATTCAGAGAGCACGCGATGAAAAGGGGTTCCAGAGTTAAATCCCTTGTCAGTGGGGCGAACATCCATATGGGCATCAAAATTCAGAATAACGGCGTCACCATGATGAACATCCAAAAAACCGGCACTGTCGCAATAGCCATAATCATGACCGCCACCCAAAGAAATCCAACGGCGGTTGTCCTGACAAAGCGTGCGCGCGACATTGCGGCCCATTTCGTGCCGATCCCCCAGGTCGCGATCTTTATCGACGATATTTCCAACGTCTAAAAGAGTTGGCAGGCGAGTGCTAGCCAGATGCGGAGTCATTTTATAAAGAAATTGACGAATTTGATTCGGAGCCATCTGAGCGCCGACGCGTCCACCATTGAGGTGAATGCCTTCGTCATCGGGATAACCAACAACTACAAAGTCAGTTGAAAATTCTGAGAGAGATGGAAAGGACTCTTTAGGATAAAGCTGGACGCACTCTCCGAGACGTGGATCTTCTTTGTCATTTTTTGTAAAAAGAAGATGCTTATCAATGGGGTGAAACCAACTCATCTGCTGCCTGAGCCCCACTTTGACAGACGAAGTGTTTTTGTAAGGGCGCCATTTTCAGAATCAAAGATCTTCATGATCGCAGGACCTTTGGTGAATAAAATAGTCGCAAAGAAAGTATTTTTAGAGTCAGACAAAAAGACGACCCACTCTTTTCCATCAGTCGGCGTCACGCTGTAGCTGTAAACAACCGGAATATCGACGATGATTTTGGCTGAGCTTTGGCTCTCACCACTGTAGTTGTCTAATGCCGAGGGGTAAAAACTCATTTGCGAAAAATCGCGAATGGAAATCATGCCCTCTTTACTATACCAAGTGCCCAGCATGCGGCGCAAGCCTACATAGTCGATTGTGCCGACAGAGACCGTGCAAGTGGTTTTGTTTTTTGTTCCACTGGCAGTGACTTCGTCTCCAGAAGCTAATTTTTGTAGTTGGTTCAGAGCTTCGTTGCTGTGGGCTTCGACAACATAGCGCTCACAGAATTCATCCCCTTCTAAATACAGACGGCCGGATACTTTTTGGAGAGTCCCTAAAATGGGCTCAGCCGAAAAGGCACTCGCTGCTAGAACAGTGGTGAGGACGAAAATTAAAAGTCTCATGCCCCACCTTTTTCCATGGCTCCAGAAGCCGGTCAATAGTATTCCAACTCCAGTTGTTGACAGATCGAGTCAATGTGTCAAATCACTCTTAAATCTCTATGGAAATTTAATCTTGGGTCTTTAAAAAAGCAGGTGTCCGTTATCTGGTCATAAAAGATTTTTAGGTGCGGGTTAAGATGCTCAGAAGATAGGCAGTTTGGAAGCCTTCCGAGTATTTTAGCGGAAGGGGATTTTTGTGGAGGGCGTTTCTAACTACTTGCACCCATTGTTGAAGCCCACCTAAAATAGGGAGGATGACCAACGAAAACAGCAGCAGTCAGATTCATTTCCCCATTCAGGCCGATCTTCCATCTAGTGAAGTTTTGATCGTACGCGATCTGGACGTTGTTGGAGTCGGGGGAGTTCGGCGTCACCAACTTGAAGAACTCACTCGGCAAGGGCGTCAGTTCATCATGAGAACTTTTGAAGCCCATATACCCGAAGACTTGCGCACTATTTATAACGAAGAAATTTTGCGAACTCTGAAATGGTTGCGGCCCTTGAAAGTGGAGGCGGGTCCGACTCTGGATTTGACTGAAGCCGTGAAGGAAGTCTTTGGTCGAAACTTCAGTCGCACGCAAAATTATATGGGCGTCATGGCCAAAAAGCTGTGTGAGGACTATTTGGCTGAGATGTCTTGGAGCAGTTGGTTGTTGCAGGATCATTGGCGCTATTTGCCAGGTTTTGTGCATCACAAATTCCCTCAGAACTCCGAGCTGCAGGAAATTGTTCATTGGGAGTGGGTGCAGGCCTGGCTAGATGTTCAAGCTTTTTATTATCAAGGATTAAGTGACCCAGGGATGATTGTCATGAATCCCAGCTTCCAAACGGTTCATCTCTCAAAAGACTCGCCGACTTTACAGCGCAGTGAAGGTCTGTATGCTTTTGTCTTTAGCGAAAAGAGTCAGGCCATAGTTGAAAAAGCCTTGGATGTGTTGGATGCGCAATTCATGGATCTGTTGCAGGAAGATCGAAAATTTAGCGAGCAGCAGCTTCTGGAAATGCTCGCGGAAGTGACCGAAATTCAACCAGCTCCCTCGGCGAGTGATTGGAAAGATCGACTGCAAGATTTGTTAGCTAAAGATATTGTTTTGGAAGTCCCCAAAATCTGAGTAAGATAATCGGGAGCTTTTGTTTTTTAGGAACTTTTAAAAAAAACATTGAAAAAACATTTAAAAAAAACATTTAAAAAAAACATCAGGAGAAGTCGCATGAGTAAATCAATCTTTCAAGTCCTCTGTGTTCTGGCCTCACTGTGTGCAGGCTCTGTCGCGATGGCTCGTGGTGGTGGTTCTGGAAATGGTGTGATCTTAACGGCCAATGCCTTTGTTTATAACACTACCGTCGAGGTGCCTTCGGGAGCGGCAAGCGAATCGAATATTAGTATTTACGATATTAAAATGGGTTATTTGTCCGCAAGTGGATTGTATTGGGGCGGACTCTATACAGTGCGAAATCAATCAGGCGATACAGATCAGGCGGGGCACGCTGTGGGGGGCTCTTTGGGGTATTTTGGCGCCAACGGTTTCTATTTGAAAGGGCATTATATTTTACAAGCCACTCAGGGCGATTATGATGAAGGCACTGGCGTTCAAGGGGACTTTGGTTACTTGGCCGGTGTTTCAGGTTCTTTTTATGTGGGTGTTGAACTGACTTATAGATCCATTGAGTACAAGAAACAACTTTCTGCCCCAATCGCGGGCTATAAAGTCAGTCAGCTATTTCCGATGTTGACCGTAGGATTTGTTTTCTAGGATGTTGTTCGTATTTACATACCCTTCATGATCTCAGTTAAAAATTGCAAATGATTCAGTGGATGCTTTCCCACGTGTTCAATCATTAATTTCTTAGCGGCTTCAGCTTGGGCGACGCCTTCAAAGGTAATCAAGCGGTCAATGGCGTTTGCAGAAGACGCGATCGTCGCCAAGGGATCTTGTTCTTTTTCACTCATTTTTAA
This sequence comes from Bdellovibrio sp., assembly GCA_037968775.1. Taxonomy (GTDB): domain Bacteria; phylum Bdellovibrionota; class Bdellovibrionia; order Bdellovibrionales; family Bdellovibrionaceae; genus Bdellovibrio. The sequence goes on along the minus strand of JBBKWD010000087.1, from coordinate 2,969 downwards.
GGGGCCGCTGCCATCGATCAGTTCTTCGTGCTGAGCAATGATATTGATCACTGGCTGGTCAAAGTGTTTTTTATCCTGAACCTTGGTAGCACCAAGCTTTGGATGCTTTTTCCAAAGATCTAAATCCACTGCGTTCATGCCCTTTAGGGGTTGTACAACATCGAGGGTGCTGCCGTGATGTCCATAATCATGCAAGAGGCAGCCGAGGGTGAGGAGCTGACTTTTTTTAAGGTCAGTGACTCCGAGCTTATTGGCTAAGGCAATTGCCAGAGTTGCTACCGTCACGCCGTGGTGAGCCACGTTTTTATCTGTATTTTCAATTCCAACCACAGCCTTTAATGCAGCCGCATTGGACATGATAAAGCTTACGTATTTGCTCGCGGCTTCTTTGGCGTAATTATAGGCTTCAACATTTTCAGGATTTTCAAAGACTTCTTCGGCGTTGCTTTGCTGGGCGCCTTGAACGACATCGGCACGCGTCTGAATGTCTTTACCGGTGCTGTCATCGTAGGCCGTCTCTATGTTTTTTTGCAAATAAGAACGGTAGGTATTTTCCTCTTCGTTAAGGATATACATTTTGCGCAGTTTTTTTTCTTTTAGGCGCTTCAAGCGATCGCCCTCGAAGCTGTCGCCTCGACGAAGGTAGAGGACAAACTTCTCATTGATCTTGATATAGGCGTTAAAATCAATCTTTTGATCGCCGCGAAGGGTGCTCACCCGAATCGATACATAATCCATTGCCACCCCAAACATAGGTTGTTAAAATTGAGCGCATGTCGATAGATAAAGAGATTGTAGAAGATTTTGTCAGCGAGTCAAAGACCTTGATCACAGAATTGATTGAACTTCTCGAAGGTATTGAAGGTCAATTCTCTGAAGTGGCAAAACTTGCCGAATATGGGAACAATGTGGACCGGATTATGGGGGGAGCAAAGAGTCTGGCCCTTATGGCACCTGAAGATCACGCTTTGTATATGATCTCAGACTACGCGGCTCTTTGTAAAGCCGTGGGGTACAAGGCCTCGCAGATCAAGGGTAATGAGAAATTCTTTGATATATCGGTCGCCATTTTGTTGGATGCGACTGAAACTCTGAATGTTCTGCTTGATAACATTCATTCCGAGGGCAAAGTCTTAAGAGAGAATATCCCTCAAGCCTTTATCGAAAGGTTGCGTTGGATTTCCAGTCAATTTAATGAGTCCTTTAGCGCCAGCGTGGATGCCGGCGGTGTGGGCGCCAAGAAGATGAATCAGTCCGATATTGATGATTTATTGAAAAAACTGGGTCTTTAGATCTTATTTTTCAAATTGAGTAAGTGTCCAAGAAGCCAATTCCCCGAGTTTTTCATGTGCAAGTAAGTTTTGAACTTCTCGTTGGAGTTCTTTTAATTTTTGATTTCCCGCCACTATTAGAGCATTTCGTTTGAGTCCAAAAGATCCTGCTCGGGCCATGGGCGTCCCCAAAAAATCTTTTCCCAATTTTTTTCCTGATGCAGTCAGAATATATTGAAGGTCGGCAATTAGGTCGGTGCGCGATTCCGTGGAAAGGTTGAGCAGCGGCTCTGTAGACAGCTCAAGCTGCGGCTCAATGGACAAATGGCCCTTGAAGATTTTTTGATTCCATGGACACACGGTTTGGCAGAGGTCACAGCCGAAAAACCAATCGCCAATCGCAGAACGTAGCTCCTCCGGCGGAGTGGTGCGGGATTCAATTGTTAAGTAAGAGATGCATTTGCGAGCATCAAGTTTACGCGGCTCTATGATGGCTTGCGTGGGGCAAATATCAATGCACTTGCGGCAGGTACCGCAAAAATCCGGCAGGGGTTCAAAGTGTGTTTCGACCTTGAGGGACGTATAGATTTCACCAATAAAAAATAAGCTGCCTTTTTTGGGGTGAATCAAACAAGTATTTTTTCCGGCCCATCCGAGTCCTGCTCGGCGTGCCAAATCGCGCTCCAGAATAGGGCTGCTATCCGTGAAGGGAATAAACTCTTGATCCGGAAAGATTTGGTTAAGTTCCGTGCAAAGTTGTTGCATGCGTTCTTTAAACCAAAAATGATAGTCCATGCCTTGAGCATAAAGACTGGTGCGCGCGGCTTTCAGTGGGAAATTACTGTCTGTGGGGGCGGGATGAGGAAAGTAAGGTATGGCAAAAACCAAAGCGCTTTCGGCGCGTGGCCACTTTAATTGAGCATTTTCTTTAACGGGCGCATGCTCTGCCAAATAGCTCATTTCACCATGGAAGCCATCCTGCAGCCAGCTGTTGTAAAACTCAAAACTCAAAGGGCGCGTCAACTGGCTCCAGCCGAAGTGGGAAAAGCCCAACTCGGTTGATTTGCTGCTGATGCGGTCTTGAATTTCTTGAGTCGACAGTGACGACACGGTGGGCCTCGCTCCTTTTGCTTTCCATTGGTGGTTTCTTTTTCTACACTAGAGCTTATGAATTCGGTAGAAGAGATCTTAAAAAAACATCCTGAATGGGCAGCAGTTCAGTCAATTTTTCACGTCCTACAAAAAAAAGGTCATGTAGTCTATTTGGCGGGGGGCTGTGTGCGGGATGCTCTTTTAGGGGTGGTTGCCAATGATTTGGATATCGCCACCGATGCCACGCCGGAACAGATTGAGAGCTATTTTCCAAAAACTGTGAATGTCGGAAAGTCTTTCGGAGTGATGCGTGTGCTCGAGCTTGATTCGGATATCGAAGTGGCAACTTTTCGTAAAGATGGTACCTATGCCGATGGGCGCAGGCCCTTAGAGATTTTCTTTAGCAGTCCCGAAGAGGATGCCCATCGGCGGGATTTTACTGTGAATGCACTTTTTTATGATCTTGCTAGCGGACAGGTTTTGGACTTTGTTCGGGGGCTTGCCGACCTAAAGGCAAAAGTCCTGCAAACAGTGGGTGTTGCGGCGGACCGTTTTGCAGAGGATCACCTTCGCCTTTTGCGGGGCGCACGTTTCGTGGCCCAGTTG
>JBBKWD010000086.1:0-5064 GCA_037968775.1 Bdellovibrio sp. | reverse complement strand
ATATATATATGAAAGGAGTTGGCATGAGATTTCATGTCGCGCTGGATTCCCTTGAGAAAGAGAACCAAATTCTACGCTTTTCTGTCATTGGTCTTTTGGTTTTATCGGTGGTTCTTTGTTCAGGTATTTTATATGCCTCTATGAAAGATCCCCTCATTATTGAAAGAGCCTGTTTTTCAAAGTCTCTGAGCCTTGCCAATGCAAATCCTACAAAAGAGGAAACCGCAAGCTTTCTGGAAATTGCTCTCCGAGAGAGATTCGATTCAGAGAACCAAGATTCTCGATATTTAACCGCCGATCAATTGACGGCAAGAGTCCGGGAGCAGGCTGAACTTTCTAAGCAAAAGCTTACTCAAAAAGTCATTGTCAATAAAGTCGAAGTGACCGAAGACGGAACAATATCTATTGATGCCGACAGATTTATTTCCACAGGCGATGTAAGAACCGTTTTGCGTTTTCCGCTTAAAGTAGAAATCGCGAAGGTGACTCGTTCAGATGCGAATCCTTACGGGTTGTTGCTTACCAATGTTCAGCCAGATACCAATAACGAAAAAACAAAGAATAAGGAGGATAAATGACTTTGAAAAAAGTGATCTTGGTTTTGTCTATCCATTTTTCGGCCATGCTCCCTTGTTTCTGGTTCTCTATTGAAGAGGCCAATGCCAAAAAGAAAATCGAAAGTCCCAAGACACAATCTCTCATGGTTGCTACTCAGGAGGACAAGAAGGTATTAGTCATAAAGCCGCGCAAAGATGAAAAAACGATTCTTTGCACGGATGAAAAGGCCCAAAGGGTTCGAATCACTTTTGGCCGGATGACAACCATAAATTTTCCGACGACACCTAAAGAGGTTTTGCCTGGCAGTACCGCCGCTTTTGACTTCATGAAGATCAGAAATGATTTGAACATATTGGCTTTAAGGTCAAACGCCAAAACAAATGTCGTCGTCTATCTTCAAGAAAGACGATGCAGTTTGGACCTTACAACAGTCCCAATCGGCGGTGATGACAATCTTTTTGTTCGAGATCCAGCAGAAAAACAGTTTGAAGTGAGGTTTCAATGAGTGACAACTTTGAACGTGATGACGCTGAATGGATAAGTCAGCACTCATGGAGGACAAAGTTTTATGGCTTAATCCGCGAGGGCCATAAGCAGCGCGTTTCACCCCTAGCCCTAAAGGTTTTTGTAGGTTGTTTGGCTGTCATCGTAGCGGCACTGCAAATATTTTCAGGGTTTTCTAGTGATTCTTCTTCTAAGGTATCCAGTTTGCTGGATGGTCCTAGGATAAATTTCGGTGATTCTGAGACAAGTTTAAATATTCCTGCTTTTGATCCTCAAAAACAGCAAGCTCAAGCTACTGAGGAGCAAAGGCAGCAACAACGTCAGCGGCAGTCCCCTTTTGTAGTCGGAAAACTTAAAGCAATTAGACTTTCCACTTTAAGGGGAGTGCCCACTGGAACTGAGGCCCAGGCAGTGCTTGCCAGTGGCGGAACCAATGGAACTGTCATTGCGAGACTGAAGGAGCCTGTCATGGTGGACGGCGAAATCATTTTACCAGTCAAAACAATTCTCTTTGGTCGCGGTTCATCTAGTGAAGAACGGCTTTATATCCGATTTAAGAAAGCCATCTTGCCAGATAAATCAGAGCAAGAAATCAGGGCTCAGGTCTTTGATGGCAAGGACCGTATGGTGGGACTTAAAGGAAAAAAAGTCTCAGATATGGCATTTAAACTTGCGGCAAGCTCCGGCCTGATTTTCTTAAGTGGTTTGGCTGATGGGCTTAAGTCAAATGACTCTGTGAACATATTTGGATCTCAATCAAAACCAAATATGCGAGACGCGGCCCTTAATGGAGTTGCTACGGCAACCTCTGAACAAGGCAAACAGATGCTCGAATCAATGAAAAATGACCAAGCCCGCATCGAAGTTGGAGCTGAAACCCCCGTTGTTGTCATTTTTGGAAATGATACAAATGACTAGGAGCAATCTCTTTGGAAAAGAAAAAAATAGATTTAGGCCAGGACATTCAAAACTTCGTCCGGCCATTCAAAATATTTATCATTGATCCGATTATAGAAATATTGCGGGGCTTGCGGGAAAGATCCGTTCCCCTAATTGAACTTGTTTGCGTCGGGTCGGCATTAAGCTTTGTTCAGTACCTTGGATTGTTCTCATATCTATTAAAAAAGTACGGCGGAAAACTTCCACACTCTCAAAGCCTAGCCCTTCTTTTCGGTTTGTGGCTTCTAGTATCAGGTCTTCATCTTTGGGGTTTAAGACAAGTTTTTATGAGGAGAAATCTTCAGAAGAAACTTGAGAGGGTTCTCTTACAAGCGAGCTTAAAGACAAAGCTTGAGGAATTTCCTCTTTTCGTTTTTGATCGCCCTGTAGGTTCCACCAGTAGAAAGTTACGCCTGCGTGCCTTTGGGATTCCAGTGTCGAAATTCCGTGAAGGGAAAGAATATCTTGAGTCTGGCCTGAATGTCGCGCTCTCTAAAATTGAAACCCCTAAAGGGAATTTCGAGTTTGTTGATTTGATATATTCTTTAGAGCGAATGCCCGAGGGCTGGAAGCTTGAAGACATTTGGGCTTATAAAGACTTCTCTTTTCCTATAGGGAAATCCTTGGATGGCGAAGTTAAAGCCTCTTTAAAGAAAATTCCACACTATCTAGTGGCTGGTGAAACCGGATCGGGAAAATCGACATTCATTCGAGCAATGATTTCTATCTTGGCTTTAAACAATCAGCATTTGCGAGTTCTTTTTATCGACATGAAAGGTGGAATGGAAAACCAAGCCTTTCAGGGATTTGATCGCGTTGAACTTCTAAGTGAGATTCCTCAGGTTGAAGATCGACTTTCAGAAATCACCACAGAACTTGAAACTCGGATGGATTTGGCTGCCAAAGGGAGATTTAAAAATATTGATGAGTACAATCAAAAGCAAGGAAGCTCAAAAAACAAATGGGAAAGGATTCTCGTTGTGGTTGATGAAGCTGCGGAGATCGTTCCGTCGGTCACAAACCCTGAAAAAAGCCGCCTCGCAAAGATACAATCACGGATTAACCGTTTTACTCGTCTTGGGCGTGCTGTGGGCATTCACGTAGTGATCGGTGTCCAAAAGCCGGATCACAAAAATCTTGATCCAACGATTAAAGCCAATTTGCCAGGGATCGTTTGCTTCCCGGTAAGCCATTTTAGTCAAAGCGTCGTTGTCCTTGGAAATGCTCATGCTGCCGACCTGAACGCCGAGTTCCCAGGTCGTGGCATTTGGAAACACGGCTCTTATGAAGTTGAAGTCCAAGCCCCGTTCTTATCACAGGAGGATTTGGACAAAGCCAACAAACGCAAAGACGCCTATTTCCAAACAAATAACTTAACAAAAAACGGAGCTATCATTGAAAATGAAAAAGAAAATATCCCATCGAGTTCTTTCAAGGCTCGACGTGAAGATTATTGAGTTTCTTTGGAAGTGGAAGCTCGCCAACGTCATGACACTTTTGTACGCCGTCGCTCCTGAAAGAAGTTTTTGGCGCTTTTATAGAAAGCTTCGTCGTTTATACTATGAAGGATACATTAAAGAGGTTTCTGACTCTAAAAGCTCGATCATAATGTGGACGCTTACTAAAAAAGGCTTTCAATACATCAACGATGGCTCGATGGAGCTTGTTCAAAAGCGTTTTCAGCCACAGGCATTGGCTCATGACTACTGGGCGATGGCTTTTCACCTTGGCAATTTCATACTGAAAAAACCTAAAAATGCAGAGCTAGTTACTGAGCAAGAATTCACGGCAAAGGACATCGCTGATTTACCCAAGTGGGTGCCAAAAACAAAAGAACACATTCCTGATGGTTTTACAAAGATCGCGACAGCTCTTGGGCATGAGGTTATTGCATTTGAAGTCGAGCTTTCGGTCAAATCTGATTCCAGATATGAAGAGATGATTCGCTATCTAGACCAAAAAGAAGAAATCACTTGGATTTTATGGCTTTGTGCTAACGAGAAAATCATTGAGAAAATTACGCAGAAGATAGTAGCTGTTAGGCGCATACGCCCTATGAGTCATCACTTTGTTTTAACAAAAGATGTTCAGAAAAATGGATGGTCGGCGATTTTTCTATGGGGCCAAATGGTTGGTAAAACAGTTCAAGACCTCATACAGTCACCACCCACGTCACCCGTTAGTCACCTCGTAGTCACAAGTACGTCACCCGACACTATGAACATTTACTTCTCAAGTACACAAAGTCCAAAGAAGTTCAAGGGCTTAGGCGCTTCGGTTGACCCCCTCAAACTCCTCACACCTTAAGGTACAGGAATATATTCATTATTTTTTATATCTCGGAGGCTCTATGTCTATGATCCGCTTATCCATCATATTCTCACTTCTGCTCGCGCTTACATCATGCGCCACTGAACCAAAGAAAGGAATCCTGGATAATACTATGGATTCACCGAAACTCACTCGACCAGTCGTGAGAAAGATCTGGGTCCCACCTGCTATCGAAGACGGCGGCAAAGTGTATCGTGATGGACACTACAAATACCTTCTAGAAAACGAATCCGTTTGGAGTCGTTAGGATTTTAAAACTTAAAAACATCTATGTGAACTTTTAAACCCCTCCGAGAGGGGTTTTTTTTTGGAGGATAACAATGGAAAATAGTCAGAATCAAAAAATCGCCCCAACCGCCAAGGTAAAAGATGGATCTCAAATTGATCGCGTAATTTTAGGGAAGAATGAAGCAGAGATATTGTCGAAGTGGGCCGACGACTTCAACAAAAATGCGGATGGGCTTGTTAAAGTATCCAAGGCAGACTTGGTCAACTATCTCATTGCCAGTCATGCGACTAAGCTAACGCACGATGAGATCCGCGAAATTGCCGCACGTTGCTATGATGAAACTCGCTGGCTTAGTTGGTCCATGACCAAAATGAAAAGCGCAAAGAAAAGTGGAGTGAGCCTCTTATTTGATGAACTGATGAAATTTCGCGATGAATTCCTCGGAAAATCAGCAATATTCAGGAAAAAGAAGTCTTCATCAGGTTCAATCCAAGAAACCTCTA
>JBBKWD010000085.1:0-4818 GCA_037968775.1 Bdellovibrio sp. | reverse complement strand
ATTCAGTTCCTAAGATCCCACCATTTCCCCGATAAAAGTCCTGATTTTTGTAAGGCTACATTTAGGCACAAGGAAACTTGCTAAACCCCATGATACGCTGGGGTTTAGGAGGATAGGATGTCTTCTATTTCAGCATCGGATCGTGCGCGTCAGGACGAGATAATCAGGCAGACTCGCGAAGAGTATGAAAATCGTGAGGCCGAGAACGCAAAAAAAAGAAAGAATGAGATCACTCGTTTGGATGATAGCCATACCGAGGAAGTCCGTCGTATTACGGATAGTTATGAAGAGCGGTTAGCGGCACTAAAAACACGTAACCGAGAGACTTTAAATGAAAAAGATTTTGCAAATAATCGCAAAATTGAAGACGTGCGAAATACCTATCGGGAATCTTTGCGCAATAAAATGGAAGACAGTCACAATAGTCGTACAGAGCAAAAACGCTCTTACGAAAGTGAACTTTCGAAACAAAAAGAAATCAACGATTCTCAAAAACAAAACCTTCTTGGTCAGTTGAATAATGAAGTGAGTCAGCGGGATGAAAATTACGGTAGTGCGCTTGAAGAAAACCGCAAAAAAACTCAAGAGGTCATTCAGTCAAATGCACGCAAGTTAAATAATGCCCATGAGAAAGAAAAAGAAACAATTCTTACCGGCCATCAAAAGGTGTTGGAAACTGATCGCAGAGAAATCAGCTCGATGAAGGGCTCCTATGAGGCTCGCTTACGCGAGGCGGATCGTCGTCGAGAGGCCGACAACTCTCGTTGGTCGCAAAAATATACAGATACGGTGCAGAACTCGAAGCAAGAGTACGGCGAGAACCTTGATGTAAAGCAAGTGATTATGGATGAGGAGCGAGTCGCGATTCGCGATAAGTTTGAGAATGCGCTTGCTAAAAAAAGTAGCGATATGGATGAACAGAATCAGAGTTTTCGCGACAGTGTCAATGGGCGGGTGAACTCTCAAGTTAGGTCGCGTGACAGTCAAATCCAAAGACTGCAAGGAAAGTTAAATAACGAAATATCTAAGAACGAACGTTTGCGCGGAATTGAACGTCGCAACATAACCAATTCCTATGAAAAGCGATTGGATTTAGTTGAAGATCAACGGGACGATGCTATTCACACGATGAAAGACCTTAATGATGATCGAATCGGTAAGGTGAATGAAAACAATCAAAGATTGCTTCGAAATACCGACCGGGAAAATAAGTCTAAGTCGATCATGGCCAACGCTCGTCATAGAGAAGATCGAGAAAATCTGTTGTTGACGCATAAAGATCAGGTGACTCAGGTTGCAAATAACGCTGAAGGGCGAGTTAGAAAGATATTAGACGTTTCTGCAAAAAATAACGAGCAGATGGAAAAGTACTATACGAACTCGCTTGATGGAATGCAGGAAAACTATGCAGAGCGTATGGATAAAGAGCGCGAAAAAACTTTAGCAGATCGTTCGGCCTTCAGTAAGTCCATCACCGAGCGGTTTCGCGGTATGGAATCAAGCTTTAACAAAAAACTTGAGAACACTGTAAAGTCCTATGAAGACAAGCTGTCAATACTGAAGGAAAATCAGGGGCAAGAGCTGAAACGTCTGGAGAATATGTACAGCCAGCGAATGACTGAGCGTGAAAAATCGGCGCGATTAGAAAAAGAATCTGTTACGCAAAAGTATGAAGCAAAAATAGCTCAATCAAATGAATCTCACGAGTCGCAGCTCGAGAGAATGAATAGACGTCATCAAGAAGATATGCAAGACTTGGCTGTAAAGGTAAGCTCGTATAACAGGAAGGCTTAGTCATGTTGGCAGATCGACGTGCAAAAATTGTGGCCACCATTGGCCCGGCAACACGTGATGAAAAAAATTTGGAAAAAGCAATTAAGGCGGGGATGAATGTTGCCCGCCTTAACTTTTCCCATGGAACCCATGAAGACCACTTGAAGGTTGTGAATTCACTTCGCAAGTTATCCAAAGAATTACGTGCCCCCGTTTCAATTTTGCAAGATCTTCAAGGGCCTAAGGTTCGCGTAGGGAAATTTGAAAACGGTTCTATTGAAATTAAGCCCGGTGAAAAAATTGTTATCACAACTGATCCCGTTGTCGGTAAGTCAGGATTGGTTCCTTCTGACTTTAAAGAATTGCCGATGGCTTGTGTTCCAGGCACAAAAATTCTATTAGATGATGGTCTAATGGAAGTGAAAGTATTGGCCGTTCGCGGGAATGAAATTGATGCTGAAGTGATTTATGGTGGCATTTTAAAAGATCGCAAAGGCATGAATCTTCCGGGGGTGAATTTACCCGTAGAGTGCATGACGGAAAAGGATCTTATAGATTTAGAGTTCGGTATTGCCAATAAAGTCGATTTCATTGCGTTGAGTTTTGTTCGTCACGCCCGTGATATCCGGCAGTTGCGTGAAATTCTCGAAACACGAAAGTGCAAAGCACGGATCATTGCTAAAATTGAAATGATTGAGGCCTTAGAGAATCTTGAAGAAATTTGTCGACTCAGTGACGCTGTCATGGTGGCGCGGGGAGACTTGGCTGTAGAAGTCGGACAAAGTCGACTGCCGGGCTTTCAAAAAAGAATCATCTCGGTTTGCAATGAGCTGGGCAGGCCCGTGATTACAGCGACTCAAATGTTGGACAGCATGGTTGAGAATCCACGTCCAACACGAGCTGAAATCACTGACGTAGCAAATGCGGTGTTGGATGGAAGTGATGCGTTGATGCTGTCGGCAGAGTCCGCCAGCGGAAAGTATCCATTTAAGTGCATCCGCACAATGCACGAAATTATCACTGAAGTGGAAAATAACGAAGAAGAGTATTATAAAATCTCTTTAGAGAATGAATTTCTCAGTCAGCCAGCGGCAATCGCAGCGAGTGCTTCTTTAAGTGCGCTCAAACTGAATGCGACGGCAATTATTTGCCTGACTACTTCAGGTAAAACAGCGCAAATTATTTCGAGTTTTCGCCCGAGAGCCCGCATTATCGCGGTTACAAAAGACCTCGATACCTTGAATACGATGGAGTTGGCTTGGGGTATTCAAACTCATGTCATTAAATCGTATAAGACAATAGAAGAAATTATGGATCAAGTGGATGTCTTGTTGGTAAGTCACGGATTGGCGAAGACAGGGGACAAAGTCGTGTTGACCCTTGGACAACCGATAGCAGCAGGTTCCAAGACAAATTCATTGCATTTGCATACCGTCGGCGCAGAAACCACGAGTCGCCTGCCAGATAAGGATTTGCCTTTGCGATGCCAGATGGATCCGGTGGTTGAGTAGTTGGCTGAGTGTCTGTATAGAGGTGGCTATTGTGCCAGAGCAGCTGCCCTCGGTTCCTGAGTAAGTCTGGCCATCCGTGGGCTGCCTTTCTGAGGGAGATGTCTCATTTTTAGTTGAAAGTCGGGAACCGCTTTCGTGAAGTGACCCCGACTATGCCGCCTTTTTGATTTTGTTGTCAATGCCTTCTGTCTGTAATTTTTCAATTCTTTCAATGACTGTTTTTATGTGCTGATGGCCTTTTACTGTACGGAAGTTTTCTTCTGCCTTCATGAATACCGCCACTAGCCAACGCTGCGATAGTTTTCCTTTTCGATTCTTGCCTTTGTATTCAGGATTGTAGTTCTTGATGTTGTGTTCACGGTGACGAACTGACGAGAATAGATTTTCAATCCCATTGGTCGTGTGAAGAACTTTGTAAAGATCTTCCTGCACGTTCAACTGATGCAGCGTTAAAAGCTCAGGAAGCGCCTCCCGCAGTGAACGCGCCGCCGAAGCGTTGATTAGCATTAGTTCTTTTTCCAGCGTCTCCAAAGCCCGCTTGGCGTCTTCGTATTTTCTGTGGGCCAGTGCCGCGGCATACTGCTTGTGAACTTGCTTGCGGTACTTCTTTGCGACGTGCTTTTGTAAGTTGTGGTCTTTGTGGATTGTGCAGCGTTGAAGCATCAACTTCTTCCCAAACTTATCGCGAAGGGCTTTGATAATTCCTTTGCCGCCATCAGTGACAAACAAAATGCGCGAACTTAACTTGAGGCCACGGCGTTCTAGATCGGCCAGCAGCTCTTTGCAAATATCATTGTTTTCAGTCGCGCCCTCCCAAAAGCCAAGAACCATTTTCTTGCCTTCAGTTGAAATTCCCAAGGCAGTGATAAACGCAACGCCACCGCGGTGAACGGTATCCATCATGATTGCAAATGGATTAAAAACCGATAGGTCCCGCTCTAAAAATTGTTTCAACTGCTTGCTTGTGGCCTCAACGAAATGTCTTGATACTGACGACGGCGAAACGCCAAATGCGTGTGCCGCGTCTTGCACTGTTTCTTCGTAGCGGCGACCTGATAAGCCCGACATCATCTTTGTTAAAATTTCTTCTGAGAACTGACCACGCTCTTTGAGCTTCTCGTAACTTGGCAGCGCGATTTCACCTTTCGGGCCGCGCAGGCGTGGCTTTGAAACTTTGACCTTCTGGTCGCCGATAAACACCGAGCCCTGCTGGTGTGCCCATTTGTAAATATCCGCCTTCGGCGCATAGTCGGGACCCGCAATGTTTTCGCGATCCATCAGGAGGATGGATTCAACTAACATCCTTCCAAGTTCTTGATTCATTGAGTCGATGGACTTCTTGCCCCAGCTAATTGTTTGGGCAACTTTCAACGCGAAGCTGTCTTCGCCTAACAATTCCTGGAAATGACTTGCAGATTGTTTTCTTTGCTTGGTATTTCTTTTCATGAGGGATGCCTTTCTTTTTGTTAAGCAGTGGAAATCATTCCACGAAAGGCGGGCTCCCTCAACTTTCAACTAGATTTGAAATTTCTCC
>JBBKWD010000084.1:0-13896 GCA_037968775.1 Bdellovibrio sp. | reverse complement strand
GCTGAGTCAGCGCGGATTTGCGGAAGAAAAATTGCAAGCAATGCGCGATAGGATTCTGGAAGCTCAAAACCGCATGAAAAAGTTGCGAGAGGATTACGAGGACTTTAAGCTCGACACGCAGAAGAAACGCGATGAGCTCCGTTATGCTTATGGCAACAAGCGTGAAGAGATTCGCGAAGCCTATGAGCAAAAGCGTGACGAGATTCGCGAGGCTTATGATAAGAAAATTATTGAGCTCAAACGTGATATTGAAATTGCCCGCCTTGAATTCCAACTGGGCATGAAGCAATGGCGAGTTTACCTACGCACTTCTTAATGGGTCTTTTCAAAAATTGAATAAAAAAGGGAGCCTTGTAAGCTCCCTTTTTTATTATTCACAGGAATTATTCTTTGGTTTAAAGAAGCTATGGAACTCGGAACGATCTCGGCTGAAGACGTCGATTTTAACCCCACCTACTCTTAAAATTTTATTATAGAGGCCGCAGTCTTTTTTTCTGAAGTCCTCATTGAAGTTCAGCATATCTCGGAAGGACGGCAGGTATCCGTTCTTTTTATAGAAGGCTTCCTCTCTCGCATAGATATTCTTTTCTAGGGTTAGGGCCACTGCCTCGGCTTTTTCGCCCCCTCTAGCAACGGGACATTAGGCAAAGTCTCTGGACCGTCTGCCGACTGGCGCGCCGCACACCAAAAAGGTACGGCGTACCTTCTGCCTTCTGGGTGTTGGGTTTTTGGACAGAGGGGTGACGTTTTTAGTGGGGTGTTTCGGAATGAGACGGTGGGGGGCGACTAACTAACTGGAATTGCTGAAAGCCCTTTGGCCGACCTCTTGCTTTTCTAACCTTGTGACAAGGAGGCTTACTGATGAAGTATAGCAAAGCAAAAACTATGAATTGGACCGTTCTCACCAGCTGCCTTGTGCTTATTTTTGGTTGTGGCCAATCCAATCTTTTTGAGGTTTCGGACCTGGCCTCCAATTCATCGACTCATCTTCTCCCTGTGCCATTTAAAATCAACGTGCGCGAAGAAACTCCTGAGGAGCGACAACAAGAGGGACAGCACAGCGGCGCCGCTATCTATGTGCTAGATCAGATCAATCGAGGCAATAAGGCCGTGCGCACCAATGGTCAAATCAACAACACAGCCCAAAGAAGCTGCTTAACTTGCGGCGTGGAAAACTCCGACTATCGCTTCAAGGATGCGCGCGAATGTAATTCACAAAATAATTATTTAGAAAATGAAATGTCCAACCTTGCTGCCGGTAACAGTCTTTTGGGGCGCTTGATCAATCAGAACGTAGAATCCAACTCGATCATAAAGCCTCAGTGCATTCGCGACAGTTTAGAAGTCACACTGGGGCCATCTAGTAAATCTTTTGCACAGTGCTCTGCCAGCGGGCGCAATCTTGGCGCGGCCTTTAGACCTTGCATCACCGGAAACTACTTTAGACTTATTAATAACAGTTTTGAAGCAGTCAGTGCCTGCATGAAGGACTATATGATGGACGATGTGGGCCCACATGACCCTTCATTGACGGCTGATGAGTTGGCAAGCCTGGAGCGTAATAAAAATTTAAATGTTCTGTCGGCTTACTCGATGATCAATATCGAATCCAGTTTTCACGTGAATGCACAAAATCACCGTTCCAAAGCTTCTGGCATTGGAGCCTTTACGGATGTGGCCATCGTTGACGTCAATAACGTGGAAATCAGTAATATCCGACAGGCCCTTGAAAACAATAAAAATCCTGATATTGCCCAAACCTGCAGAGATATGTCTCTGGACCTATTAGACAGCGCGACCCCAATGCGATCAAGCAGTGCAAACTCTTGTGATCGTATCTCCCTGAAAAATGGAAATCCTCTGACCAATATGATCTACACCTATGGATATATGAAAATTGCCAAGGACTCGATGAAACGAAATATTTTTTCTGATCCCAATCTCAGAGCCAAGTTTGATCTGTCAGCAGAAGAGATAGAGACCGTTAAACGAGCACTTATGATCATGTCCCACAATGCCGGCCCCAAAGGTGCCTGGACGCCTGCTATTTCTTTATTAAATTCAGAATATCGCAAACGCAAAGTAACTAGCTCTGCGGACTTTATCGCTCGAATGAGAGCCGCTATGAGGTCTTTCCCGGCCAGCTCAAATCGAAGTGCAGCCCGGCGCAGTGAAACATCTGGTTACTACCCAAAAATTGACAGAACACTTAACTTACTCGAGCAAACTGCTGGAGGTGGATCATGCATAAACTAATTTTAATAATTTCGTTTTTATTAGGTTCTTCGACAGGGTGGGCTTTTTCGGACTCAGCCACGAACACTCAATTGGATCGCACGATCCAAGCGCTCAAGTTGGAATCGCGAGTCGACAAAAAAGCCCGACATTTGGAAGCTTTCCGTAATTTTCTTTATCAGCGTTTAAATACAATTGATCTTGCACTGATTGAGGCAAACCCAGATGACTTTGCCAGCTTGAATGAGTTTTATGGATTTATTGGCCAGATTGATGGCAAAGAACTTTCTGCAACCGCTTGCAGAAAAACTCGAGATAATATGCTTCGTCTTTTCCGCGACAACGGCTTGTCTCAAGAAGCTGCCGACCAACTTCCGACTTCTCAGTTTCCAGCGGCTACCGAGTCCCTTCGCCTACTGAACGCTTTGTGTGGAAATTGATCTGTCTTAAAGTTTAAAGTTTTTCATCAAACTCGCCGCAATTGGATTCTCAATGCGGCGACTGGCCGACATCAACCACAGTTCCTCTTGAATACCATTTAAGGGTCCTAGTACCGAAACCTTCTTTTCTTTTATAATATCTTCGACGGCCTTCTTGGCGGTAGGTATCAACCCCACCCCGTCGGCTCCTAAAAGTTTTTGTAAACTGGTGTCTTGAGTTTCTGCAACAATATCCACACGGATTTTATTTACCTGAAAAAAATGATCCAGATCTCGACGTAATTTGCTGTGGATCGTTGGCATCACGAATGGCTGCCCTTCCAAAGAATGAGGAAAGCCTTTCTTTAAATGTTGAAATTTTCTGGACCCGCAGACGACAACCTCAAGTTTAGCAATGGATCTGGCATGCACGGTTTGAAAGTCCACTGGTGGCGTATAGTTCGTTAACAGGAGGTCAATTCGATGGGCCGCTAGTTCGCGGAACAGGTCTTCACCTTTGCCTTCCAATACTGACACTAAGCAATTTCCAGCTTTGTAAGCAGACAAAAGCACTTCCAACATGATCGACTTAGGAAAACTATCGAGGGCCCCCACTTGGAAGTGAACTCGATTGTGCTGCAAACGATCCGAAAGGGCTTCGACCATTTCAGCCCCTAGGCGAAACACTTGATCCGCGTACTCGTAGGCCACACGGCCTGCTTCGGTAAGAACCAGGCGTTGTTTGGTTCTTTCAAAAAGGACTTGGCCCAGGTTGTCTTCGAGTTGTTTAATTTGCGTGCTCAAAGAAGGTTGCCCGACGCTTAACTTAATCGCGGCTTTGGCCATAGTGCCTTCCTTCGCGATCACATAGAAA
The DNA here is from genome assembly GCA_037968775.1 of Bdellovibrio sp. Taxonomy (GTDB): domain Bacteria; phylum Bdellovibrionota; class Bdellovibrionia; order Bdellovibrionales; family Bdellovibrionaceae; genus Bdellovibrio. The sequence continues at coordinate 10,368 of JBBKWD010000084.1, read as the reverse complement.
TAATGGAGGTGATGATAATTGAGCCAATTCATACAGGTCCCTTATATTGATTATATCGAATAACTTGTTACAGATTATCTATTTTTTAGATATATGAAAAGAGAATATACTGAGATCTCAGTTTCTTTCGTCCGGAGGCGCGCTTTATGACAGCTGATATACTTTTTCCATTTTCTGAATACTGGTGGTTCTACGCAGGCTTTGTTGGTTTTGTTCTGGCCATGCTTGCTCTAGACTTAGGAGTTTTCCACAAACACACGCATGCCGTCGGTTTTAGAGAGGCCTCTTTGTGGTCTTTGGCCTGGGTCACATTGGCAATGATCTTCAATGCCGGCTTTTACTTTTACACTTTGAACAAGTTCGGCGATCCCGCCTTAGCAAAACAAATGGGCCTTGAGTTTTTAACTGGCTATGTGATTGAGAAATCACTTTCGGTAGATAATATCTTTATCTTTGTGATTGTCTTTGGCTTCTTCGGAATTCCCGCAAAGTTCCAACACCGCGTTCTATTTTTTGGAATTCTCGGCGCCTTGGTATTTAGAGCTATCTTTATTGCTTTGGGCTCCATCTTAATGCAATACAAGTCCGTGGTAATGATCTTTGGTGCATTTTTGCTGATCACAGGTTTTCGCATGATGTTTCAACCAGAGAAAGAGGTCGATCCTTCTAAAAACTGGGTCTTGAAACTTCTAAAAAGGTTCATTCCCATCACCGACAAGTTGGATGCCGACAAATTCTTTCACGTGGAAAATGGAGTCAAATACGCCACTCCTCTTTTTGTGGCTTTGGTTTTCCTGGAGTTCACAGATATTATTTTTGCCATCGACTCGGTACCCGCGATCTTTGCGTTGACTAAAGAACCTTTGATCGTATTCACTTCCAATATTTTTGCGATTCTGGGTTTGCGTTCACTTTATTTTTTGCTTGCCGGTGTCGTTGGAAAATTTCATCTTCTCAAATTCGGTTTAGCCTTGGTGTTGATTTTTGTTGGCCTCAAAATGGTTTGGCTCAATGACCTTTATGACGGGCATTTCCCGATCACTTGGTCGTTGGCTTTAATTGCATTCTTTATTGGCGGCTCTATTGTGGCCTCGCTCTTAATTAAACCAAAGACTCCTCCCGCTCATCTCTAAATAAATACTTCTAGAGCTGAGAAAATAAGTCTTTCACGCAAGTTCCAAAAAAAATGGACCAGGAACTTGCGTTTTTTCTAGCGAATTTTATCTTTTGCCTGTTAGCATTTATATATGACAAAGCGGCTGTTTATTGCACTCAATGCGACCGACCCTTTATCGACCTCCTTCTTGCCTACTTACAAGAAGCTGAAAATCAATGCGGATAAAAAAGAAATAACAATCAAGTGGGTTCCAACAGAGAACTTCCACGTGACGATCAGCTTTTTAGGCGACCGCGAAGCAAATCAAGTGCCACTGATAGCAGAGGCCCTCAAAGAAACCTGCGAAACCTTCACTCCCTTTGATTTAAAAGTAGAAGGTGTCGGCGCTTTTTCAAACGAACACGATGCCCGCGTATTGTGGCTCGGAATTCAAAACAAAAGATACTTAGGTGAATTCAAAAACGCCCTCGACGAAAAATTAGTAGCCCTTGGACTCTTTAACCCTATGGAAGAAAGAGCCTACGCCCCCCACTTAACCTTCGCACGCTTAAGAAACCCAAAAAGCGTAAAAGACATGATTTCCCCCTTCAAAAGAAAAAACTTCGGAAAAATAAACGTCTCCGAAATAGTCCTCTACGAATCAACTCTCCAGGGAGCCTACCCCATATACTCCCCACTACTTCGATGCCAACTCCAAGGCCAAGAAGACGAACAAGAAACCTACAGCAACCTGAGCCTTCACCCATAAAAAAAGCCCCAGCTCCAAAAAGCCAGGGCTCTATAAAAATTTCGAATTAAGCGGAATTGTAGCAGCAGCGGTGGGCTAATCGTCCGCTGCGGGCGGCACGCGTCCTTGCTCCGAGCCGCCGTCGCCTTTGGCGCCGGTTCGCGCATCGCGCGCCGGCAAGGCCGCCCTTCGGGACTATTAGCGCCCACCGCTGTCACGACAATCCTTGAAGCCCTAGAACCTTGAGCCTGCTTGAGCCCAACCTATTTTATTAGAAGCTCTTTTTTACTACATCAACAACGTACTGGAGTTCTTCCGTGTTGATATAAGCAAAACATGGCAGATTCAAAACCGCCTGAGAGATATAGTGAGCATTCCCGTTATCGATTTTGCCAGCTAAGTGCCCCGCACTTCCAGATTGTTTGCTCATAGCTCCTGGATAAATAGTTCCGTAGCCTACGTTGGCTTTCTTAAGATTTTCAATCAATGCGGGCCGTAAAGCCGGATCCATCATCGCCACGGCACAGTAACCATTTTCTTTGACGTTCTTGCCCGCACGCGATGGTTTTAATGGAAGCCCCTTAAAGGACTCTTCATAAAATTTCACGGCGTTCATGCGGCTTGCGATACGCGCGTCGATATGTTTCAGCGACATATTTAAGAATAAAGACTCGTAGGCACCAATGCGCGAGTTCCAACCAATCATACCGTGGGAATAGTGATCTGTTCGGCCGTGATTGATTAAAGTACGACAGTTTTTTGAAAATTCATCGCTGTTTGTGAAGATCGCACCCGCATCACCGGAAGCTCCCAAAACTTTTGCAGGATAAAAACTTGTCGTAGAAATAAGGGCAGATCCCAAAATAGATTGTCCGTCGATCTCTGTCCCAAAGCACTGAGCCCCGTCTTCGATCAAAAGAACACCGACATCTTTTGCATATTTACGAATTTCAAGAGTGTCAGGAGTCGCCCAACCGTACAAGTGAACCATCACAGCTGCTTTAGGTTTGAACTCTTCAACGGCTTTTTGAAAAGTCGCGAGATCCCAGTGGCAAGCATCGCGATTAACGTCGACTGTTACAGGGTTCGCGCCCACATTAACGACCGCTTCAAAGGTGGCCCAAAAAGTCATATCTGGAATAAGAACCTTGTCGTTCTTTTCAACGCCGACAGCGCGCAAGGCAATTTGAATAGCGTCCGTACCGTTCGCACAGCCAATGGCATGTTTAGACTTTGTGTATTTTGCCAAATTCGTTTCCAGCTCCGCAATGATAGGGCCGCCGACGAATTGGGTTTTATCAAAAAGTGTGGCCACACCGCTCAAAAATTCATCGCGGAAACCAGGTTCGAAACGATTCAAAGTAATAAAAGGGACTTGTTGAATGCTCATATGTTTCTCTCAATCGAAAAGTTTTAAAGCTCTTTCTGAATTTTCTAATAGGTTCTAAAAATTTGCAATCTCTCCCTATGATGTGTCGAGTCCTCATCGGGACTGTATCTTTTTTCAATACAAGGGTGATGTCTTCACACAACACCACTTCGCAAAATGAACAGCCCGCGAGCGCTGAAGAGTAGGACATCAGTTAGGCCGCCGCGGGTCAGACCTACTCAAAAAACCGAGAGCGTCACTTCAAAGAAATGCCCTTAAGCCCCCTGGACCTCCTGCTCCTACTTCTGTTAGATCCAACATTATATTCACCTGTTGATGGTCCAGAACTCGTCCTCAAAAATAGGCATATATCGAATATGAGACTAATATTAGTAATTATGTGAGGGTACCATGACTTCGAATCAGAACTACCTTGAAATTCACTGCCTGCAAAATCTAACGACAGAATTTGAGCTCATCAAAGATCTGAAGGCTACTCCCTTGGAAGTTCTTGAGTTCGACGATCGCAGTTTTGCTTTTCAGGGGCCCGCAAAAATTTGTGGAATTGGAACTTTTATTCATCTTGAAGGCGCCCTTTTTATTTCCGGCAAAAAGAATGATTTCCTGGCCACAGCAAAATTGGTTTCCAGCGCTCCGATTGGTGACAAACTTTTCAAATACACTTTGGAGCTCACTCGATTTGATAAACCCCTGTGGGAATCCTTCCGAAAAAGTGTGGAGCACTCTCAAATTGCAACCGACACCTTGTTTCAATCCATGAGGGACCACGACTGATGAATGATCTGACTGCTATTATCGTCGATAGCTCTGCCTCTTATGGCCACTTGGTTGCCAGTTCCTTAAGGGAATTGGGTTTTTCCCAAGAACGTATCTTTATCACAAAACGATACGCCGGCGCCCTGGAGTTTATGAACGAAAGAAAACCCCAGGTATTGATCACGGAGTTTCAGATCGATGGGAAATTTGGTTTAGAACTGGTGAATCTGCACAATTCTCAAAGTGCTGAAAATATTTCGATCGTTATGACTCACAACAACTCAAGCTCTTCAATTGCGGAAGCGGCCGAAGAACTCGTGGATGACTATATCGTTAAGCCCTTTCAAAGTGGAATGCTCAACCATCGGCTCAGAAGTCTAATCGACAAGAAGCTCAACCCTAGTGAGTATATTAAAAGTATCCGCGCCGGAAAACAGTTGATCCTCGAAGGCCGCCTAAAGGATGCCGAATTTAAATTTTCAAGTGCGGTGGCGCAAGAGTCTCGCCCAACGCTGGCACACTATTACTTGGGCTATACGAAGTTTATTGAAAATAATTTTTCAGTCGCCAAAGAAGAATTCATTAAGGGTCTGCGCATTCAGCCTCTACACTACAAGTGTCTGACTGGAAAGTTTGACACCTTCTTTGAACAAAAATCCTACGAAGAAGCCTATGACGTGGCGAACACGATACTCGGCAATTACCCGATCGGCCCTAAGCGTCTGGGGCATCTGTTCATTTCAGCCGTTTTTTCGGGCCGACTAGATATGGTACCGCAGTACTACCGTTTGTTTGCGCAGCTGGATCATAAAACACCGGAACTGCGACGCGTTTTTTCCGCAGCCCTTTTTACTGCTGGCCGCTCGCAGATTATAACCGGTGATATTTTCAAGGCCGTTGAGTGTTTTGAAATGGGCATTCAAGTTGTTGGTCCCGACTCAGCGTATTTAACCAAGGTTATCAAAGCCCTGCTAAAAACCGATGTCCAAGGTTGCAAACAAGCTTCCCGCTTGCTTCAGCAGTATCCCACGAATCAAGTGGGCAGCAAAGAATTCGACAGCTTGAACTTCTTAGTGAACAGCAAACTTCTGACGATCCCACAAATTATCGAGCACGGCCGCAAACTTGTCGCCAACAGCCGCATGGATAGCGAATGCTATGAAGTTTTTGTACGCATTCTTTTAGAGGACAAAAAAGTGGTCCTTGCAGAAGATATCATGGCGAAGGCGGTCCGGGATTATCCTGAAGCACGCAGTCGACTGAACGATCTCTATCAGAAGTTTGTTGTAGCTTAATTCAAATCCCTTTTCCCCAAAGCTGTCTCTGACTAATTTCCTAGCTCTAAAACCCAGAGCCTTTTTGCTGAAGGAACTCCAGCTCTTCAGCGCTGGATATCCGCCCTAATATCCTGTTGCGATGGGGGTAGCGTCCGAATCGATCCAAAATAACTTTATGCTTTTTTTCAAAGTCCAAACTAAATTCCAAGCCTGGTTGGGAAAATAAACGAAGGGCTTCTGCGTGAATATGCAAAGACTCACTGTGCATATAAGGCATATAGAGAAAACTGCGCCAAGTGACCGGCAATTGTTGATCGTCCCCTTGCGCCACAGCCTCCTGCGCGAGTGCCAAGGCCAAACTGTCATAAGCGAATGACTCTGGCTTTTCGCGAAATATATTTCGCGAAAACTGATCCAGCACGATAATTTCAGCAAGACGCCCCTCGGGGGTTTTACGCCAAGCATGCATTTCACATTGAGTGACCTTGCGATGGAGATCACAGAAACGGGTGCGCAAAGTTTGATCGAATTCTTCACTCTTCGCGAACCAAAGTTTTTTGTCGATCTCTTCAAACCAGAATTGAGTAATATCTTGAGGTATCATATTTAATCCAGCCGCCTAAATAGAAAGAATGATTTGAACCCACAGGGCAATGACCGCCGCGCACCCGAACAGATAGGCTGACATGCGTGGGTAAAGGCGATTTGAGCCCACATGAATAAATGCATGGCCGATGCGAGCAACAACAAAGAACCACGCCCACACTTGCACCAGCAACCCCGTTAATGGCAGAATCATCGCCACCAAACAGCCCGCATAGAACAACACTGGCACTTCAAATAAGTTCACAAAGTGGCGATCCGTTTTAACAACAGCCTCTGGCGGAACGCTATCTGTGAAGGTCTTAAAATAGCGTGCGGGCAGGCCTTGCTTGACGGCCGCAATTCGATTTTTAAGTGATAACAAGCCCACAGCAAAAGTCAGAACGACCATGGCAAACATTGGATAGATCAAAAGTAAATTCGGTTGCACTACTACTCGTCTCCTATTGGTAGAAACAAAAAACCCATAACCTTTTACAAGTTATGGGTTTCAAATCAGCTCAATTCACTGAAAATATCACTCTAACGAATTCCGTATCCTACCAATTGAACTACTATGCGGTGATCCCGCAAAAGGAAATTCAACTCTCCCCAGTGCGTTCCTTGGTAACGAGGGACGAAGTACACTGTAGTCATGCATCTTTGACCTGGATAAAGTATGGCGGGGCAATTGGTGTAAGCTTCGTACTCAGAGCCTTGCATGACAACCCCGCGCACGTGCACAGGATTCGGACCATTTGCCGTCAAGGTCAGATCCAAATAAGAACGTGAGTGTAAAAACTGATTTCCAAAATTGAAATTCATGTACTGATCTTGAGCTAGAGGTGACACCTCCACTGAAAGACTGTCCATTTTGATATCCGCGAAAGACATGCCTGGAAACAAGGCCAAGCAAAGTACGAAAAATAGTCCTCTCATAGATCCTCCTAATGAGTTAAGTCTGAGAGATGTCACTTTTAGTGGCAATTGAAATCGCGGTTATTCAGGTTATGCCGCTGGTAATCATGACTTTTCAGCAATTAGCAGCATTCAAACGGTCTCTTGAGGCACACTCAGCGTCGACCCCGAAGCTCCCTACTTACAAGAAGCTCCAAAAGGAATCAAGGCCGTGATTTCATCTGGAGTTAAAACCATCGGCGCAAAGGCACAAGCCGGGTGTTGGTTCGCTTTAAGACTTACGAGCAAAGGTGCAAAGAGGCTTCGCCCATAGCTCCAAATATTTTTGAAGTTCAGTTGATAGGCCGGCATCACCTCTTGAGCCAAAGCTCCTGAGAGTTCGATGACATTTTCAATATATTTATTTTCACTGCTGTCGGACCAATTAAATGAACCCGTCCATAAAGTTTTTCCGTCCACCAGAGCGTACTTGTTGTGCATTTGAAAGCCGATGAAATTATCTGGATGAAGATCATAAAATTTAATACGGACTTCCATATTTGGGCGCCCCATTAAGTAACGGGAACGTTTTTTCAAATCACGCCAGTCATCCTGACTGAGCACAATATTGATCTGCACACCACGATCAGCAGCCCGCACGAGTGCCTGCAAAAGAGGGCGCCTGCGCACACGTGCCGAGGCGATCTGGATGGTAGACTGTGCTGAGTCGATGAGCTTCACTAGGTGAGTCGTGATTTCATCTTCAGGAACTTCATTTTTCAAATTCTTGCCAGCATTAAAGTGAATCCGAACATCTGGTTGATCGATCGTATTCGGAACGAGCAAGTCATTCGGACTGGAAGCGCCTACTTTTCCAAACTCTTTGGCTGATTTCCACAGACGCAAAAATTCGGCTTGATAGCGAGCCGTGACTTCAGGTTCTTCTGTCACAAACAAAATATTCTCGTGATAGTTTTTGAAAGAAGCCACCGTCCAATTCGCACTGCCAGTGATTACACGATTGTTTTTTAAAAACGAATCAATTACGGCAAACTTATGGTGAATCTTAACCTCAAGTCCTAAGACGCGAACATCGACACCGAGGTCTTCAAGAACTTGTCTTTTTCTGTCGCTATCAACCTCTTGACCAGAGCCTTCAAAAAGCATGCGAATTTTGAGCTGACCTGAGCGTAAACGCGCTTGTACAGGCCTAGAACTCAGCGCCTGCATGACCGGAGATGTGTCCCGCACGTCCATGTTGTACATCGCGATATCGATGGTACTTTCAGATTCTTGAATCCACGATGCGACCTTCTCTAGAGTCGGTTCCAAGGGATGAAAAAGGACCTCCACACGAGAGTGAGCAAAAGATCCTGATAAAAGCAAAAACAGGGCTAGAAGGGACTTCATAGGGCTACCGAAATGATGCTGCATGGGCAGAGATCTAACGAGTCCCTACCCCTAAGGCAATAAGATTGCGGCGGTTCATTTAAAAAGAATGATGGCTTGCGTCCATTTACAGACGACACCTGTTTAGTTCATTAAATTCCCCTAACCTCGCTCTCGAAACCAGTTTGGAACTGGAGTGTACAGAATACAGCTGAGCCCACAAAAGTTTTGTCTTTTTCAAAGATCTGAAGCGAAGCTTTCAGCAGTCCGGTATTTTCCGCCTGCCGTAAGACATCATCAAAGCCAGAAATAATATAAGGCTTTTCAACCGCGGCACAAACCGATGACATATAATGACTTTACCTACCCAACACTTTGCCGACACTTCCTGTCCATAAACAAATTGTCCCTTGATACTCTTGTGCCATCATCGTGAAGGATTTCTCAACACAACTTTAAGTTTTAAAGACGTGTTCTTCTACGAAATTGCGAAAAATAAATTTCAAACATCGGAGCACATCATGTTCACCTGGGTTAAGATTTTCGCGACGTTATCCTTAGCTATAAGCCTCACAACCCATGCCGCTGAAGGCGGCCCCTCCGCCGATGACATCAACAAGTCGAACAATCCGTTGACGCCCATGCTGGGCTTGAATTTTCAAGACTACATTATTTCCTCGATCTACGGAATGCCGAATCGCGAGGCGAATCAAGGTTTCGTTCGCGGCGTGATGCCTTCAAAAATGGGTGGCTATCCGCAGATACTGCGGATGACAATTCCATACACCACAGTTCCCAATATGCCGAGTGGATCCACCTCTGGCACAGGGGATATCAATCTATTTGATATATTCTTGCTTCCCTCTTCGAGCGGAATTCAAACTGGAGTGGGTCCTTATTTGGTTTTCCCCACCGCGAGTAAAGATGAAACTGGGTCGGGCAAATGGCAGCTTGGCATTTCCGGACTTGTCGCCGGCCCGGAAACCTGGGGACTTTGGGGAGCATTGCTAACTTACCAACATGATTTCGCCGGAGATGCAGACCGTCCCACGGTCAACGTTGCCGTTGTGCAGCCCTTTATAATGTACAACCTGCCCCATGCATTTTACCTAAGGTCTGCGGGAATTTGGCAGTTCAATTGGCAAACTGGAAACTACTATATGCCGATTGGCTTGGGACTTGGCAAAGTCTGGAAGTTAGAAAGTGGCACGACGATCAATTTGTTCGCAGAGCCTCAGTGGACGATTGCACACCAAGGCGATGGCTTTGCTGAATATCAAACCTATGTCGGGTTAAATTTTCAGTTTCCACTGGGGAAGTAAGTTCAGCGAGATCAAAGGCATGAGCGAGTCGCCAGCAACGCCGAGGCCGCTCAAAAGCGACGGCTTCCATTCATGCAGCAGCTGATCGAATCATAAATTAATTCTGATCAGCTTCTTTCAACAACTCTAGATAGATCGTGCGTGTGTAGTAAAGACGAACGCGTCTGTCGATGGCAGGTTCTGCATCGTCAAACCATTCGCAAGGGAATGTGGGATCGATGATGACAGCCGCTGGGTACGAGCGAGGAAATGTGAGCGGAGCGATGCGACCAATAGCAACACACATTGGGTTATGCTTGTAAGCATGTCTTGCATATCGATTGACTGTTGATTGAAACGAATACGAACTTTTGCTGTAAAACAGTATGGCAGCGAGCACTGGCAACACTAGGAACAATTTGAAATACTTCATTTTAGAAACCATTTTTATATTTTCCATCTTAAATCTCATTGAGCGATGACTCTTAATACGAGGAAAAGATCGCATTCGTCAAAGATTAACTGGAAATATATTCTGCGAGTGAACCTTTTATCTGTGCTGTAATTGCTCCCTTCATTTTCTGCCGGAGCGAACACCGAAGTTGATGAGCTTACCTTGAGAAAAATATTTGAAGTCTCACTTTTTGAGTCAACAACTGCAAGTGGTGACAGTATTAGTCTGAAAGTCCAACGAGATTTGGTACGAATGATCCAGGAAGCATGGGAACGAAACATGATTCCTACTGTAGAGATTCTGCCCGGAGTAACGACACAAACAACATTCCGCCTGCGCAATGGCGAGGTCCTGCCACGGGAAAGTCGCACCGATTTAAAACTTGTGCGCATCCAAGTATCCACTGCGGTGCCAACAACTTTTTTAGGCTACATTAACCTAGATACACATCTGCACATTTTGCCAATGGCCCTCGTTC
>JBBKWD010000083.1:0-13693 GCA_037968775.1 Bdellovibrio sp. | reverse complement strand
GACGACCTACTAGAAACTTCAGTATATGTGTGAACACGCCTGAAAGAACCAGGGCCGCAAGGGCATTGAGCCCCCATCTGCGAGCAAAGTCGATAGAGCTGGCATAAGGCTGAAGTCTTTTTAAACGGGGAGCCACCCATTTGGCCAAGGCCCAGGACAAAAATGCGCCTAAAAAATAGTATTCAGAAAGACCAATGTTGGTGATCGTACGGGCGGGTTGCCAAATCAAACCATGAATATCGGGCTGCCCTAAGAATAGAGCGAGCCTCTCGTCCACAAAAAAAACGGCGACCAAAGCCAATATGGTTGCAGTGCCAAGGACCTTTATAAGATGAAGTCTGAATTTACTTGGATTGGCGATAAGCTCGCCGAAATGTTGTACGGGCATGTAATTCCTTCTCTGGATGAGTCTAAATCATCTTTGTACTCGAATTCAAGGCCTGATGAGGTGTTCCGTCGCGTGGCCCGGACCTTGCTCTATTCCCCAGCGAAATGAAAACTTGGAGGTTTACATGATCGCGCTTCTTCAAAAGCACACTCTTATTACTGCGGCCCTCGTGGCATCAATGTCTCTTACTGCTTGTGGAAAAAAGACGGAAGTCTTCACTCCTCCGACGGAAGAGCAAAAAACTGAACAAACGGCACAAACCGTTGCAACAGAAACAGAGCAAGACACCAGCGGCAGCATCGGTGGTTCTTTGCCAGATCCGGATGAAGAGTTTTTACCACCTTCTCTCGATGACGATCGAACGCCTGCAGTAAAACCCAAGCCTAAAAAATCAGATTCAAATATTCCGCCAGCACCGCCAGTTGTGAAAGCGCCGGCCCCAAAAGCCCCAGCAGCTCCGAAAGCACCAGGCGCAGTGAAAGCTCCAAAAGGTGGTTACGAGCAACCCCCGCAATTTGAGCAAGTTCCTCAAGACGACATCGCTGTGACTGATATTGTTCCGGTGACTCGTGATGGTTCTAATGTTTTACCAAATGATTATAATCCTAAAAGCAACAACGTCACTCGTGATGGCGTCACAAAGCGTCTTACCGGTGGAGTCACCGAAGATGGTTTGGTGTACACGTCTTCATCAACGGATGATGTTCTAGATTTCTTGCGCGCAAGAAATGAAAAAGTGGGATATTCTTATCGTCAAATGAATTTGGCAGCAGCGGCTTCGGTTGTTTCTGCTAAAATGACCTTGGACTATTTTGCCGGCCAAAAAAGCACTTTTAACTCTGATTCAAGTGGCATCATCACTCTGAATATCAGAGAAGGTAACGATGTGAAAGTTTACAACTTTGAAGCGTCTTTGTCTGAAGGCAGCGCGACTGTTGTAAGACCTGTAAAAGCGGGTTCAACGGAAGTCACAACAGGTCGTCGTGAAGTTTCGGGCACAGTGAAGTGTTTGGATCTTGATGGTGGTTGTGAAAACGTGTTCTTCCGTCTAAAAATTGGTTCAGAAGGATCCAGCGCGATCATCAATATCGTCTTTAGAACTTCTGATGCAGGTTTATTTTTTGAATTGCCTGGTAAAGACCAGCGTTCTGATAATGCAGAATACTTAAAGCTGCGTGATTTTATGGTTTCTAGCATCCAGAACCGCAACACGAATGACAAAGTGAAATCAAAGCAGTTTTCTTCATGGGAAGTTGTGAACGGTCGCTCGGGCTTTACGGTCACGATCAAAGGTTTCAACAATGAGCTTTTGGCTTTCGCAGGTCCTTTATTGGCACCTCAAGCCGGAACTCGTGTGAGCATCCCTCTTTCTCGTATCGGTAAGGATGAAAACGATTCTTTGAACTTCATCTCTTTGAACTCTGTGAAATTGAACTATGCCAACACCATTGGTGACGCTCGTTTGATTAACAACAATGGTTTGGGTCAAGTTCGCATGGGGTTCACAACTCGCAGAACAGTTGGCAACAACCAAGACCAGTTCGGCATTACAGTTCTTAGAAAAGTGAAGCCAATCGTTGATTTAACAGACTCTAATTTAAAATAGTTTTCGAATTTATTTTCCAAACTAAAAACAGTTCCTCCAAGTTTTGTTTTAAGGAATGTTAGACTCCAAGCTAACATTCCTTTTTTACGTTGGGGGGCAGCCTGACGCGACCACGTCCTTTCAAAGGAAGTGCTCAACAAGGGCCTTCTGATCCCTCTATAATTTAAGAGAACTTGAACAAAGGACTCTTTATGCTGACCGGGAATGTTTTTGAAACCGTCGGGCACACGCCTCTTATTCGAATCAAGTCCCTGTCTGACCTAACGGGTTGCGAGATCTTTGGTAAAGCAGAATTCCTAAATCCTGGCGGCAGTGTGAAAGACCGTGCGGCCTTAGGCATGATTCAAGAGGCCGAACAATGCGGAAAGCTTAAGCCCGGATTTACGATTGTCGAAGGCACGGCCGGCAACACGGGCATTGGACTTGCCACTATCGCCGCCCAAAAAGGTTATCGCTGTTTGATCGTGATGCCGAACAATCAAGCCCAAGAAAAATATGATGCGCTAAAATCTTTAGGTGTGGAGCTTGTGACGGTTCCGCCTTGTCCTTTTGCTAATGAAAATCATTTTTATCACACGGCAAAAAGATTGGCCGAGGAATCCCCGGATCGCTTTTGGGCCAATCAATTTGAAAACACGGCAAACTTTAAAATGCACTATCACACTACGGGTCCAGAGTTGTGGGAGCAGCTGAAAGGAAAAGTGGATGCCTTTGTCAGTGCCTCGGGAACAGGTGGCACCTTGGCCGGCGTGTCGCGATTTCTGAAAGAAAAAAATCCTGCCTTGCACGTGCGTCTGGTCGACCCGATGGGGTCAGGTTTGTATTCGTATGTGACAAACGGAAAAATGGAATCTACAGGAACTTCCATCACGGAAGGCATCGGCATCATGCGCCTTACAGCGAACTTTAGAGAGGCCGTGATTGATGACGCCGTTCAGGTCAGTGATCCAGAGATGATTTCGATGCTTTATCATTTGGCGCAAAAAGATGGTTTGTTAGTGGGGACGTCGGCAGCCTTGAATGTTTTTGCGGCTTACAAATACGCGCTTGAGCATAAAAATGCCGGCAAACGCATCGTTACGATTCTTTGTGACTCGGCTTTGCGCTATCAATCTAAGGTCTTTAACAAAGATTTTCTTTTGGAAAAGGGACTAAACCCGCAGCCTATTTAAATTTTCGTTTAATTTCAAAAATATTGGTGTCGTTCTGACCCGAAAAGTTCACTTTTTCATTGGTACGAACATTGCTTTGTACTCTTAACAGTTGGATAGGGTGACTATTTGACCAATATTGAAAGTCTTAAAGGGGGGAACACCATGGCTCTGGGAAAATTTTTAATCTTGTCTTTTGCAGGAATAACTTTAGCAACAACGATCGCAGAGGCCGTTCCTCAGCAAGTGGATCGGCGTGACGACCGAGGCGGCATGTCGGACCGCGACCGGCGAGGTGATGATCGGTATTCTCCCTCTGTTCCCGGTGGTCCACGCCCGATTCCGCATCCTGGTGATGGACGAGATGGCCGTCAGGGGCGTATTGAACAAAAGACGGCTCATTTGAACCGTCGATTCTTTAACGAAACAATTCGTCTAAAACAGCTTTTAAACTTGGGGCATGGATATTCAGGCTACACTGTCGAGTCAGTCGAACTTCAGGTTCGGGGCAGCAGTCGTGATGCGCAGGTTTCTTTGCTTGCTGATGGGCGCAGAGAAGACTTGATTTATTCTCCTCAAGGACGCGTGCAGTTGAGTCCTCGCTATACATTGGAGCTTGATTCGAACCGCTCTTTGCAGGTGCAAGTGATCGGTGTGGCCGATATTGATTCTGTGACCGTGAATTTGCGGGCTCCAGGGTATGGTGGTGGTCATCCAGGTCGTGAAATCGAAGTGCCGCTGTCGGTGTCTCGACGCATGATTGGTTCAGATCGTTTGGAATTAACTAACTATATCGATATGAATCGCTACCGTGGTTATGAAATTCGCGCGATCGAGATCGAAGGCAATGCGATGTATAACGCGGCCCTGTTGGATCTTGTGATCAATGGCTTTAATCAGGGTCAGACGCTGCAACTGGATCGTTATATCCAGCGGCATGTGATGTATCCAAGAAATGCTGTCATTGGGCAAGGTGCCGAAAGCCTGATCCTGCTGAACCGCGGGGACCTTGATATCCGACGAGTGACTTTGCGCCTCTCCCGTTAGGAATAATGCCTTGCAGTAGGCCTTCCGGATCTCCTTTTGCGATTTCCCCTTGTTTTGAATCTGTAAATCAGGTGCAATATCAGGGCGCAAAGGAGATCTGATTTCAATGCAAAATAATCACCCAGAGTTTACCAAAGGCAAAGAAATTTCAACAGCTTCGGCAAATTCACCCGAGCTGTCTGATTACATGAATTACCGCCAATATTTGGCGGACTTCTATAAGTTTAAAAGAAAAGCTTCTAAGAATTCTTTAAGAGCCTACAACTATGCTGTCTTTTCGGCGGCGGCGAATATCAAGTCTCCAAATTATTTGAAAATGATCATCGAAGGGAAAAGAAACCTTTCAGAGGACATGATCGGAAAATTTAGTAAGGCCCTAGGTTTTAACAAAGAGACCACTGAAGAGTTCCGCCTTTTAGTTCAATTCACCCAAGCAACCGATCCAGCTGATCGCAATATGTACCTTAAGAAATTAAGTGAACATCGTGTGAACACGAAATTGCGTTCTGGAGAAATCGACAAAAAGACTTGGGAAAAGGTTCCGAACTGGATTGCTTGGATCATTTACGCGATGGTCGACCAAGAGGCTGTGCAGTTTAGCCCAGCGGCACTAAAAAAAGTTTTGCGTGGCAAGGCCTCTGAAGATGAGATCGACAGTGCTTTGACGACTTTGTTGTCTTCAGGCGAATTGCGCCGTGATGAGGCGACGGGCGAACTTAAAAAGAACAGAAACCTAATTGAGTCCCCGGAAGACGTGCCTGTGGCCCTTGTGCGTAAGTTGCAATCGCAGTTGATGTACTTGGGACTAGAGTCTTTGTATCAAGATCAACCGACGGATCGTGAGTTCGGAACTTTGACGATGTCTTTAACCAAGGCCGAGTTTGAAGAGATCAAATTTAAATTGCGTCAGATGCGCAAGGGTTTACATAAAGACAATTCCATTGCGCGCATGAAGAACAAGGGCGAAAGAGTGTATCAACTTAACATCCAATTGTTCCCGGTGACGAACGCGGTTGAAAGTGTCAGCCAAGACGTGTTGAAAACGGCTTTGGGATTGGGTAAGGATTCAGAGATCGTTGAAACGCCAGCGGTGGCGGTTGCAGCGACGGACGTTCCTGCGGCAACTGCAGCGGCGGCGCCGGTATCAACTCCGGCAGCGGCGAAGTCTTCGGTGGCAGCAGCTTCTGAAAAAGAAAAAGCGCAACCGAATGTGAGTTCTCTGGCGGCAACGGCGGCTTCAGCTGCGGACTTGTTTCGTTAAATAAAGAGCGTTTCTAAATTTTGAATTTCGTAAAAGACCCCTTTTTGAAGGGGTCTTTTTTTTGCCTGCCTTTACCTTGGTCCATAATTAGGAGTCCCTTTACCTGCGGCCTATGTTGTCGAATTTGGTACTGGTAATCTAATTGAACCGGAGGCCTCTTGATGACACGCTCACTTTTCCCCCTGCTTTTGATTTTTTCGTGCTCTTCATTTGCTGCGACTCCGTTAAAGTGGTCAGAGACCATGGTGAAGGATCTTCGGACGAAAACTCTGACTCAGGTTTTCTGCGAAACGAATCCGGGTTATCAAACGAAGGCTTCTTGCGATTACTTTAAGAAGAATAAAATGTCTTTAGACGAGCGGGTCACTGAAGTGAATGTCGAGGACAGCAGTCTTTTTGTGACCGTAGGAAAACGACGGATCGAAATCGAGCGCACCGCTGATGCCGCGCAGTTTATCGTGAATCGCAAGGTCATCGATCTTAAAAAGTTCCGCGATCCAGCAGCTCTTGTAAAAGCTCTGCACGCAGCTTTCCCAAAAGTTGCTAGTGGATCGCTGTGGATGAACTCTGCCTATGCTCAACAAGAGGACCTCACCACTTACGAGGTGATGGAAAGGGCCGCGACCTTAATGCTTCAGAGCTCTTTTGATCAGTCTTGGTGTAAGGATGCGGCGAGCTTTGTGAAGGCATGTAACGTCAATCTTTCAACGGCCCCAGAGAAGTCGCAATTTGATATGATCACAGGTAAAATTAGGAATAAAAAGACGTTGAACTCTGACGACTGGAGATGGCTTCAGGCGGATGTCGATAACTTCCGTTTTATGATTTATAAAATGCAAAAACTTGGAACCAGTTTGAGCAAATCAGAGACGCAGAATTATCTTAAAAGCTGTCCCTCGACAAATCGTCCTGCTTTAGAGAATGCAAAAGCGGATATGGAGAAGTGCGAGAAGATTTTGACCCTGAAGAGCTTACTTCTTAAAGAGATCCCACCAGAGGTCGAAAATCAGCAAAAATATTTGAAACAGACCTTCAGTAGTCAGAAGAACAAAGACCTGGTGCAGGAGCATCTTCAGGGAATTGTGGATTATATGGACTACGTCACGATGCAGGAGCCGAGTGGTCAAACGCAGGGCGTGAAGGCTTCAACAACGACGCGTTAGGCCTGTATTTAGGGGCTGATTTCCGGTTCTGATACTAGACCAAGGTCTGTCAAAGGTTTGTCAGCAAACATGACAGGTCTTCATATAAATTTAAGATTCTTACATTTCGGTGTCACAATCGCCCCATTTTTTAGGCATGAATGTGGATAAGTCTGTGGATTAAGGCCATAAATGGTGGATATCTGGACCTTTTGGCGCAAAATGGCCCTTGCTTACGTTAGGGTATTGTTAAGGCTGCGTAACATAAAATGCTTACTTTTTGGGCTCTAATTTTAAGAAAAAATCGGTTGCTGTGTTTGTGATATAAGTAAAGTATGTTCGAGCATCAACTCATGGGGGCGTACTGGCTTCGACGTGGGTGCTGAAGCATAAGGAGCATACCGGGGCGCCTGGGGACCTCGTAAAAACGGGCAACTTGTAATTGGCAACGATTACGCAATCGCAGCTTAATTGACTGCGCGATCTTCCTTGAGGTGGTTGCGCTCTTGGAAAGATTGTCATTTAGTGACCTCGGCGGGCTGGGTTTTCTCCAGCAGGTCTGCTTAAATTTACTGGGGGAGTGTTTGATGGGAACTTTGTCGATAGAGGCCCCATCATCATATTAAAATACCGACTAAGTATGTAGCGCCTTATGACGGATCACTTGCGGACGGGGGTTCAATTCCCCCCGCCTCCACCATATACGGAACCTAGAAATGGTTCTAAATAATTGAAATGATTAGATACTGCCCCTCTTGGGGAAGGATGTCAGGTTCCGAGGTTCTCTGAGGTCTTGATTTGTTCATTTGAGAGGCAAAAATTACTGTTCCCGAAAAGATGTAAGCATCCCCAGGCTCCTGGATTTTTATTTTTAGAAAAGACGCTATTTATAGCATATAGATGCGACACACCTATTGTCTCTCCTTCGGAAAGAGAAGAAAGAACCTTCTCGAGATAAAGAGGGGGAATGGAAATATGTAATGACCAGCATGGTGCAATCACAGCTTCAAACTTTTTAGTTTCAATTAAATACCGAACCATGGAGTTCAAAGTAAAATTGTAATAATTTTTATTGGAGCTTCCAGAGTGGCAAACAAATAAAATAGCCACCTTTCCAGTATTTCCAAAAATATGATCAAAATTGGTAACTGCGGCTTTGTCGTTTATAAATAAAGCATTGAAATCTGCAATATCATTTCTACCGTGAGCTGCAACAATTTGAATCAATGAACTTAGGGGACTATTCAACTCAGCTGTATCATGTGTTGTTATAGAATATGTGCCGATCACATTATCTAGTCGTGCTCGTAGGATGTTGAGGGGATAGTCGCCACCATCAATCGGACACCAAAATTCTGATGTTAGATGGGATATCTGGCTGGGACCAGTATTGCTCCTACTTATGGCTCGGGACATTGGATCAAACATAATATGAGAGAGAGAAAGAAATTCTCCATTATTGGATCTAAATAAATTGAATGGAATAAAAGAAGATTCAACATCACGTATTACTGCAATAGCTTTTGTATCAATTGGAGCAGGGGCGGAGAATGCAGGCAAAATATCCTGTACTTTTTTTAGATCACTTAGTTGTTCCTGTTCAGAGTAATCAATGGTCGCTCCATGAACTACTCGATACTCGTCAAAATCAAATATGGCATGGGCTGACAGAATGGTTTTTCTAAAGATATCGTCATCGACTGAGTTTGAAAGGATGTCCTTTTGCCCAGGGTTAACTTGAACAATCATTGTTTTAGAGTTGTCACTAAAAATAAAAAGAGAGGATTCAGTCTTCGAATTAGTAACGCTGACCCTTAGAGAATGAAGATACTCTTCAGCTTTCGTTGTATTGAATACTCCATCTTTGGTAATCTTTCTTTTTAAACCCTCTAGAGTACTAGTTTGAATATTAATTGAGACGTCAGATTTAATATTTAATCCGAATATTAGGTCATCTAAACTACTATCGAGAAGAGCAATACGAACGATATGCTCAGAAATCCGAACGAGGTTTTTGAGGTCGTATTTAATATCATCTTTGTAGCGTGAATCGAGCATTTTCCCGAAAATATTAGTGGCAATCTTTATGTTTTCGCGATTATCGTCATGCCCTAAAGTCAGTACACGATACTGCGTCACCGTTGCTCTTCCGGCTTCCGGCAAAGTTCCCTCAAGAAATAAAATCAAGTAGTTGATTTTGTCGGCTTCAGCTGAATTGTTATTATACTTTTTTAAAGAGTAAAGAAGTGTTAACCACGGTATGGATTCTGAAAGGTCCCCTTTTATATCTTCCATTAAGTTCATTATGGTAATGATAACTAATTCTGCATAATTTATCGGATCCTTCGAGCAGAGTGTAGAAAGATGGATATGTTCGACTCTTCGCTGTTCTCTGGATGACAGCTGTTTTGATTTAAGAAGTTTATAGACACTTTCTTCAAGGGGAAAATATTTGGAATCTCTGGCAAACTTATACACCTCAAATAAAAGTTCAGTTAAAGTTTTATTGTAAATACTCTCTTTTCTTAAAATTAGGGTGGTAGCCAGGTAAAGAAAAGTTCCCCCTGACGCCGTATTTTTTTGATCGAGGAATGTTTTAGTTAGACCAAATACACCATACTCAGTAAATCCTAAATCTTTGCTTAATTGTAAAACGTGAAATGATAAATCTCTGGCAATTTGGTGCATTAAATTTACATTTAAACAATGAATGTAAAGCTGTGTGAGATGGAAGAAAACTGGCAATCTCCCTATTCGATTTGTGGTTTCAAATAATACTGAATATAAAAGATTAATCCCGATAAGATCGCTCGCTTCTATTTCCTTGCCAGGTAGAGTTTCTTCCAATGTCACAACTAGGACGTCTTCTAAAACTAGAAGCTCTTTCTCGGAGAGGCCATCAGGGAGTAGATTTGTTTTCCCTATTTCAATTTCTTGTTCATAGCTCATTTTGGTTTCCGAGTGCTTTATGACCCTTTCTAGGAGAGCAATGGCTTCTTGGGGATCCTCTTTTATGAAATTGATGGGGAAGGATTTAGGTAGTTGTAAGCTTGCAAATGCTTTGTTGATTCCGAATATTGCAGCAGCAAGTGCATTTGTTTGAAAATGGTTGGCAAAATCGTGTATTTGTATGGCGGCATATTGAACTTCATTATTAGCTATATTTGAAAATTCATTCGCTAGCTCAATGTACAGAGGGTATATGTCGTCCAATGATTCTTTGAAGAGCTGATTTTTCTCATTCACTTCTGTCAGAATGGCAATGATCTCTTTTAGATTCATAGTCTTGATAGCCTTCTATTATATGAAGTATCTGAAGTCGTAAGGAATATTTAATAACAATTCGTCTTGCTTTGAGTACTTCGAAAGAAATCTCGAGAAATCAATGGTCACTGGAAGATTCTTGTAAATTTCTCCGCCATTCCAATTCATCTTCGTCAGGCGCAAAATTTCTGCCCCAATTTTTTCTGCGGAATCATTTCCTGCGTACCGAGTGATTTTTAAAGGTGCGGGAATTCCTCTTGCCCCTCTGAAGTAATTATTATTGGAGTTAAGATAACTGGAGTTCTGAATGCTCCCGTGTGAAAAAAGTAATAAAGAGTAGTCGTCTAATTGGATTATAGTTCCCCTGTTGACGGGATATGCCGCAACGGTTTTTTGCTTTCTATCTCCCTTAATCCCTCGCCACATAGGGTACTGTTGGATATGCAAGAGCTCTAAGTCAATACCCTCTGTAGCTTGAAGAAAGCCCTCAATCTCATCTCTGATAAAAGGGGATGACTTGTGAATTACAAGTTTCTTTATTTCTGCATTAGAGTCCATTTTAAAGTAGGTCTCTTTTAAGGTATGCATTAGCCTTCTCGAGTCTTCTTTACTCATGTAAGGATTTCGACCAATGTAGATGGGTCTATTGATCGGACTAACTAGAAATCTAGTTCCCCTTCCTTTAGAGTCAAAAATCTGGCTCATTCCAATTGTGACGCGCTTATCGCGTCCCCGGCTAACAGCATGGCTTAGTCCTACATATACAGTTGTCTCATCTCCCGTTGTTACCCAGGGGACTCCACCTGACTTTGCATATAGGGCAAGAGAGAGCCACCACTTTACTTTTGTTCTGTCAAAGTAGCGCATCGACTTGTCGTTCATGAACTGGATTCCAATATATTTTTTTGCTCCATATATTTTCACCGAATCATGAAGATCGAAATATACATCATCCGTTTTCTTTTCTCTGAATTTTGACCAATAATCAGGGATATATACCACTAGTAAATCGAACTGATTCTTCCTTAAGGAGAGCTGATCTATTCGTCTTTTGATCTCCGAATAGAACTCTTCGATAGAAATATTCATTTTTACAGATAAATCAGAAAATAAAGGTGAGTCTGAAGAATTTGGGACTTCAATTCTACGTTTGAATATTCCAGCGAAAGACTGATACTCGATGAGATATTCCTTCTCAGATTTAGGAGTACTAGAGGTATTTAGTTCATTAAAAAAGTTGTTAATTTTATTTAAGTCGTTTTTTGGGCAGATAACGGCAATTTTTAAACTTTCTGGAGAAGAGCCAAGTGATAAATCATAAGGTCCGAAAGAGTGCAGTCCTTTCAATGGATGCTCAGAACTATATGATCTGTCAGTAGAATGAAAAATTAGTTTAGGTTCTGGTAACTGATTAATTTTCTCAAAGTAGTCGACTTTTGAAGAAGAATTGATATCAGCATATGATGATGTGCTATCAAATTTGCATGTAGCTGTAGGGAAGTTAAATTCAATTGAAGAACTTCCTTGAGAAAGAATCTTATTCCATAGACTAAGTTTTTCGGCTGAATTTTTATTATAACGGGAAGATAGTATTTTGTTGGAAATATCTTTATGAGCTCCCGTTTTTTCAATATGAACTGTTGGATGTAATACGAAATAAATAGTTTCGTTTACGAACTCAAGACTGTATTCAAATGCTTCGTAAGTCAAATTGCCAAAACTTGAATCCAATATTTTAGCAAAGGTAAGTTCTTGAGTTGATAACTTGTGTTTTTCCGAATAGAAGATTCGATCTTGATAGCTGACGCATTTTAAATTGAAGTTCTTTTCCAAAGATCGGTTAATAAGTTCATAAATCATTCCGAGTTCAACGCTATTGAGCCTCTTAAGGTTGTTCGATGAGATATCCTGAATCGTGATTTCAGACTGAATATTGTCTTTGAATTGATCTTTTATATCCTGAATATCGCCAAAGCAAAAAACTTGTCCTTTGAATAGACCTGCAATGATATTGGGAGATGTGTTAATTCCTTTGAGTTCTCTCCAAGTAACAATTTTACTTTTAAACCGATAATAATGGGTAGGAATGACAATGGATTTAAACGCGTTTAACTTAATGGGAGAAATAGAAGCTTGGCTCCCAGGAGTTAAATCAAATGGGCGTATTTTTTGCGCTTGTTTGTGACTTGCTTCAATTTTTTCATTGGAATACTGGCATGACACGACGAGATCGTAGGCAAATTCATCGAAGTGATCTATTTCTAAGATGCCAACTAGGTTGTTTTTTTCAGATAATTTTTTAATTAGCTGAGATACTCTTTCATTGATCGAATCGCCCTTTCTCATGGTCCAATAAAATCCACTTGGAAATGGTTTTTCCAGGTGTAAAGAATCTTCTAATGCACTGATAATCGAGTTATCTGCTCCTGAGTACCCAACCACAATCATTCCGCTATTTGATGCAAAGTCACCTATGTATTGATGAAATCGTTGCTCCAGAGATTTTAACTCTGACGTGGTATTTTGAAGCGAGTCATATAGGTAATCGCCGTGGAGTTTAATGATCCATGGAAGACTATCATGCTCTGAGTTTGGAAATGATCTGTTGTCCTCGCTGTAAGTTATGCAAGAGGTTGCGCTATCGCTCTCTGCGATACCTTTCTCGATGAGATCGTCAAAGTTGGTTGTGAATATCTTGGAGATTTTTTGATTGGCAACCAGTGCACCCAGACACTTGTGTCCAAGTGTAGGTTTTTTGTTAACAATCCTTTGCTTTAAAAATAGCCTTCTGTGCTGAGGCTCAGGAAAGCATTTTTCAAAATAGAAACTATATTCGTGGGAGTCTCCGCGTTGAGGATAATCACCTTTTAAATCGAAATATTCCTGCAGCAAATTTTTATTGCGTTCTAGATCGAGGTCTTTAAAGCGTTCTTCATTAAGTTTTTTATCAGAACAGTAAATACTTCTTTTGAATTCCCAGGTTAATTGATTGCCTGACGGGATTCCGGCTTGAATAGAACAACCAGAGCCTAAAAAAATGCCCATTTTCTGCTGGGGAATAACTTTAAAACTGCGAAGAAATTCTTCCATATTAACTGTTTTCATGTTTATTTTTTAACACCTCGAGCTCATCAAGTCATTGTTTACAGTTTTGGCTTCTATGACCTTTCTATGAACTGGACCAATGGTTGGAAAATTTTAACTTTCTGAATCTTCCCTAAGTGGGTATGACTGAAGACCTAATCTAGAAATTCAATAGTTTGCCTCTTCTTCCTCGCTGTATTCGCCGACTGCTGATAAATATGGGTATATTTCAACGTCGTCTCTTGGCGCGCGTGCCCCAACCAGTACCTGGCTAAAACGAAGTCCCTAGTCAGGCCAACAAGCTCGGTACATCTTGTATGACGGCAACAATGGTAGCTCTTTTGAAAATATCTGGTCTTTAAATACGCTGGGGCTTGCCCATCGTTTAGTTGAAATTGGTTGAGCAGCGGTTTGTATTTCTATGCAACTTCCTCTGCGGACTCGACTGAGTCAACGTCTTTTTGTTCAAGTTTATTTCTGAGTTCAATCCACAGTGCGGGCAAAGCATTGTGTCCTTTTACTCGTCTCATCTTCTTCTCTGAGTTTAAACAGTAAGTAGCGAGCCATCGCTGGAAGTGGTTTGAGTCTTTCCAGTTCTTCACTCTGCGCATGTCTTCTTCGATTAGCGAGTTGAGGGACTCAATTGGATTTGTTGTTGAAAGCAACCGTTTGAGATTCTTCGAGAGCTTGAACTCATGGATCGCCAGAAGATCTGGTTTTGCTTCAAGATAACTTTTCAGCGCAGATACA
>JBBKWD010000082.1:0-18191 GCA_037968775.1 Bdellovibrio sp. | reverse complement strand
CACTGGAGCACGCAACGGAAGCGATGAGTGTGATA
Organism: Bdellovibrio sp.; assembly: GCA_037968775.1. Lineage (GTDB taxonomy): Bacteria > Bdellovibrionota > Bdellovibrionia > Bdellovibrionales > Bdellovibrionaceae > Bdellovibrio. The sequence goes on along the minus strand of JBBKWD010000082.1, from coordinate 18,156 downwards.
TCCGCAAGACTCGACCGTTGATCATACTTACAGGGTTAAGCCTGGGTAATAATTTTTCTAGCAGGTTAGCGCCCTGCCAGTCTCGCTAAATTTTAAACCCTCCACAAGCGGGCGTTACAAAACAAAAAACTAATTTAATTTTATTTAAGTTGGTTCAGTCGGAGCGCGGTGGAGGGGATTTCGCAAAATTACTAAGGAGTGGTGAATGGATAAAGTATTAGAACGAATGGTCGATAAGAAAGAGTTAAGCGAAATGTCAGGGCTGACAGTCTCTTTTATTGAGAAGGCAATGGGCGCTTACGGCTTGCCTCACTACAAGATTGGGCGAGTTATCAAATTCAAACCAACTGAGGTGAGCAAGTGGATCGACCAAAGAAAAAGAGCGTCTTAGAAAATAAATACTCTTCTTACAAAGCTATCGAAGGCCATCCGAATTACTACCAAAATTCGGAGTCTAAAAAGATAATCTTTAAAAAGAGTATAAACGGCTCTGAGGTTAAAATCTCAACCGGCTCTGTCAAAATCACTGAGGCAAAGAAATTTGCCGAGTCTGAACTTATTCGTCGGTTTTCATCAAACCCAACGGCAGAGGTTCGTAAAAAAAGAGGCGTCATAAATCCTTCTATTGAGGATATGTGGAACGAGCTTGTGGACGAAAAGCGTCCGGGCTCTGAGCCTCACACTATTGAAAACTACAATACATCCGCAAAACACGGCTTCGGACCTTTTTGGTTCAGCAAAACCGTTCGCGACGTGACCCAAGCAAACCAGGTGCTTTTTGAAAACTGGTATATCAAGAACCGTGGGGACAAAGACTATTACAATACCCGCAAGCACTTAAGAATGCTTTTCAATTACCTATTCAGAATCAAGCTGATCGGCGAGGTCCCTGTTTTTAAGGACCTGGCCCCGATCATTGCAAAAAAAGCTAAGCGCAAACCGGTAGGTCGAGTTTATACAGATTTAGAGTTCACCAGTATGATGACCGCATGTAAAGAGGTCGGAAAATCGCCAGAGCACGCGCTCAGGCTTGAGATTTACATACTTATGGGTCGGAAGCAGGGGCGCCGCCAGATGGAGGCCCTAGCGAGCGAATGGGTGCATAATAACCTAAATTCTAAAATCTCTGAGGTCTGGTCTTTTAAAAACAAGAAATGGCGCGAAGTCCCGATGTCAGCGGAAATATGGACTCGCCTTAAGGAACTCCGAAAGCTTTGCCCAAAAGACAAATTCGTTTTCCCGATGGGCACCGATCGGACTCGCCATGTGGCAAGCCAGGTGTTTAACGGGTACTGGAAAGAGATCCAAGACATCGCTGGAATTGAGGGCTGGAATGTTCGCAACGCTGCGAGATACCACGACCTCAGGCATTCATTTGCAACACAAACAGTGAGCGACGAGTGGCCTGCTATCGTGGCGTGCCAAGCTTTAGATATGACCATAAAAGAGTATCAAAGAACCTATACTCATATAAAAAGCGGTGATATAAATAAGTATATGCTTCAGTCCTTCGGACGTGGAGTATGACCGTCATGGTGTGTCAGCGTACTACTATCGTGCTACCAGTAGCACTCCAGAGCACTCAAGCCTATGAAATCATTGATGATTTGTTTTTTGATTGGTGCCCCGGGCCGGACTTGAACCGGCACGACCGTGTGAACGAATCCCAGGATTTTAAGTCCTGTGCGTCTACCAGTTTCGCCACCGGGGCACTCAGGGAAACGATTCAATCATTTCTTGGTGTCGAGGTCAACCTGAAAGCCAGCCATATCTGCGGGTAAAGGGCATTCAATTTTGATTTCCATTTGAGTAAAGGGGTGGATGAATTCCAAAGACTGGGCATGCAACATCAAACGCGGGGCCTGCGGAATTTTTAAGCAGGGATAAAGGTCATCACCGAATATTCCCATATGAGCTTCAGAAAGATGAACGCGAATCTGATGCATGCGACCGGTTCGAGGGCGCGCCTGAATCAGCATCCCTTGTGCCATAACTTTAAGCAGATTAAAATCTGTGATCGCCTTTTGTCCTCCGGAAAGAACGGAACGCATGCGCATTTTCTTAAGTTTAGAATCACGAAATTCAGCCAAAAAGTTTTCGGTCTGCCACTGTTCCGGCATTTTACGTCTTTGAGTCAGGCACAAATAAGTCTTTTGAATTCGGTGAGATTGAAAAAGCTCTGCCAAGGCCTCATTAGCGGCGCGCTGTTTCGTAAAGATCATCACTCCTGAGGTGTCGCGATCCAAGCGGTGATGAAGTCCTAAATAGTCAATTGGAGGTGTGCCCTTACTCAGTTGGGCTTTGAGCGCTGTGTAAAAATCGGGACGATTTTTATCAACGGTGGCTTGCGAAGGAAGGCCTGGAGGTTTCACTGCGGCGAGGAAATAGTCATCCTCAAAGAGGATTGCAAAGCTCATCGCTTGTTGATCATGCAAAATTCAAGGTTGTCATTGATGAACTCGCGTTGTTCATCGAGGTGCTGCTTGCTGAATTTGAAATCATCCAGGTTGCAGCCGTAATTATTCGCGACCTCATAGATAGCGTGAACTTCATTGGAGGTCATATTGAGGCGCCAGATGAGCTTCACGGCCAACCAGTTTTTAATATACTGGCAACGGTAGGAGAGATTAGGAGGTAAATATTTATCCGGAGCGCGATCACCCTTAGACATGTTTTCGTGAGCAGATGAAGAAATCAGGTGATTGTTAAAGCCCATGTAGTTCGCGTACAAGCAGCGCGTTTTATAATCCCATTTCCAAGCACCCGAAGTATAGGCGTTTTTAAGCGGGACCATGTGGTCAATTTGAATTCCACGAGAGGAAGTAACTTCCTCGCCGGCATAGGGGTCTTGCCATAAACCATTGTCGACAACGCACTCTCTGCCACCCTTATAAGTCACAGTTCCTGTACTGTCGCGAACTAGGACTTTCGCGCGAGTATTCATGCAGGTGTCATCAGTGGGGTCATTGATCCAACGACCAAAATGCAGTTTGCGCATATAGCGCTCTGTGGGTTCTTGCAGTCTATCGTTATGCAATGTCCAGCGCAGAAGATTGACGACGAGAACCCGCGCTCTTTGAATAAATGAATCAGGACTAAAGTTTTGAGTAAAAGCGGAAAAATCAGAGCGGGTGGTGCCGGTTTGTTCGAGTTGTTGCTCGTTTACCGTGTAGTACTCTTTAGAGATAGGCTGAGCAGTGTTCGCTTGGGCCTGTGCCAAGGCGACAAAATGACTAGCTAGAATAAATCCTAGTATGCATTTGCGGAATTTCATGATGCGCACGAAACTCATAGTGGCTCCCCCCGAAGTTGAGGACATTTAGCCGTAACTCGGACGGACTTTCAACCATTCATTCTGTTAGTTTCTCGTCAGTAAAAGAATGCCACGCGTTAAGTCTTGAGATGCTGGTTTTGCCTCTAGCAGCCGGACAGAAATTTAACCCTGCAAGTCATAGAAAATAAATTCTCATGAAGGGAAGTGAAAGCTTGTGAGGGAAGAGCTCTCTCTTTATCCTAATTGCCAATCAACAACAAAGGAGAATCATCATGATTAAAAATACAATTCTTAGCCTTATCGCTGTTTTTGCCCTGGGCGCTTGCGCGCACTCACACTCTCACAAAGGTCATGATCACAGTGGAAAAGCTTGTTGTGCAAAAGAAGAAACTAAAAAGTGTACAACCGGAACTTGTGCAACTGAAGAAAAACGGAATTGTGCAGATTGCAAAAAATCTGATTCAGCAGGTGGCGTAAACGAAAAAGGTGACGCGAAGAGCACTGAAGTTTCCAAGGAAGCAAGCGCGACTAAAGATACAAAGGAAGAAAAGAAACCAGCTAAATAGTTTTTTCTAGGTTTTGAAAGAGGGGGAGTCGTGAATGCACTGTTTTTAGGAATGTTGCTATTTATGTGGCAGATTCCAGTTCATGCCATCACTTTGCAAGAGTATTTAAAAGGCGTTGAGAAAAAGCACAAAACATTTCAGTCCTTGGACGTTTCTATTGAAGCCTCTGAGGATAGACGAATTGCAACTGATATTAGTTTGGTGCCATATCTAAATGCAGGGCTTGGATACTTGAGTGACAAAAACCCCCTCAGTCAGTTTGTTCTGCTTGGAGCGACGGAGACAAGAACGAACAGTTATAATGTGGGAATCGGAAAAAAGTTTTCCAGTGGCACCACTGTTGACCTGGCAGCATCAGCCTCTGATTTGCAAAACATGGGGACCGTTACAGATACAAGATTTCAGCAATTTGGAACAAGCTCATTAGGTGTCTCGTTAAGTCAGTCTTTGTGGAAGGACTCTTTTGGACATGCGACTCGTTTGCGCCATCAGCGCGAGGATGCATCGACTGCCGCAGAAATAGGCACCTATGACTTACAAAAGAAAATGCTATTGGTTGACGCCGAAGTAGCTTTTTGGAATTATTTTTTAGCTTATGAGGCGCTTCGCATCGGCAAGGACTCATTGGCTCGAGCAAAAAAAATTGAAGGCTGGAGTCGGCGAAGGGTCAGCGATGGGGTTAGTGATCGTGCAGATCTGCTGGAGACTCAAGGTTTAGTCTCTGTTCGCGAGTTGCAATTGGTTTCGATTCAAGATGATTTGGATTCAGCTAAACAAAAGTTGCGCGATTTTCTCGAGATTCCGGCTACGGAACCGCTGCCTTCGTTTGAAGGAAATATTTCTCAAAATCGTCCTATTAGTTCGTTGATAGAAGGCAAGAGGGGACGCATCGTGGCTTTGGACGCCTATCTGGCTTCTTTGCAGGCGAAGGCTCGTTCTCTTGCGGCCAAAGAAGTTCAAGATGCTTATCGGCCAGACTTGGTTCTTTCAGGTGCCTATAATACGAATATTTTTAAATCAGATATTTCGGGAGCGACTTCAAATATCAGTAGCACAGAGAATCCCACGGCACGAGTCGGGCTTAATTTGGTTTATTTGTTTGATACGGACGTAAAATCAGCAGCGCAAAGTGCAGCTCGTAAAGAGGCCCTCGCATCCCAATTGCAAAGCGAGCGCAAGATGCTTGAGAGTGACAGTGCTTGGCTGGAGTTGAATCGTCGCTATGTTGAAATGAGCCGAAGAATTGAAGCTGCGGACTCTAGTCTGAAAATTCAAATGGCACGCGTGAAGGCACAGAACGATCTTTTTAACAAAGGACGCTCTATAACTTTTAACGTTGTGAATGCCGAAGAAGACGCCGCAGCCGCTGAGTTGAATTTGTATCGCTTGCGTTTAGAACAAAGAAAAATGGAAGCGCAAGGTCGCTTGTTCGTTTCGATTCAAGAATAGAATTCCAGTAAAAAGATTATTTAAAGAGTCCGCGAAAGGAACGAATGGATTGAAGCTTTTCTTCAAAAAGACTCCAGTTGTCCTTTTCAGCGATGGGCAACCAGATGGCTTCGAGTTCATCAATAAGAAGGGAGCAGGGGCGGTCTCTTTTGAAATACTCGGCCTGTTGCTTTTCTGAACTTTTAACTTCGAACTTCTCCAAACAATCTTGAAGCGCTTTGAAGGTTTCTCCTGAATAAATTTCTGACTGCGGAGACCTTGCAAGTCTTTCAGTGGAAATGCCTGAATTAAAATCAAAGAGACTTTGTTCGAAAAGTCCTTTTGATTCATCTAGAAACTGAAAAAAACGCAGAACCAAGTTTTGGTCAAGATCTTCTGCCTTTTCCGTATCCTGTAAAGGATTTTGCAAATTCAAACGCAGCTTCAATGTTTCTTGGATTTCCACATTGAACAGGTCGCCAAAGGGGGCCAAGACTTCTTCAGTGGGAAGATGAGGAAAGGCAACTTTAAGAGCGCCCCCCAGTTGGTAAAGATTCCACAGGACTGCTGTGGGTTGGCGTCCGTAAGAGTACAAGCCGCTGTGATCAAAGTAGGCGGCCGTGAAGGCAGGGTCGTATTTGCCTATAAATCTGTAGGGGCCGTAATCAAAGCTTTCGCCGGTGATGTTCATGTTGTCAGTGTTTAAAACGCCGTGAACAAAACCGCCGATCATCCAGCCGGCCAAGGTTTTTGCCGCAGCTTGGGATACGGCCTGCAAAAATAAAAAGGCTTGTTCGTCCTCAGTGTGGTTTTGCAAGTGGGGATAAAAGTGGCGAATACAGTACTGCAAAAGTTTTCTTAAATTTTCAGTTTGGGATAGATGTGCAAGGCGCTGAAAAGTTCCATATCGGATATGACTGTGATTCAAACGAACCAAAACACCAGCACGAGTCGGAGAGGGTTCATCATAGCGGATGAGTTCTTCACCCGTTTCAAAAACCGAAAGTGTTTTGCTCGTATTGACTCCTAAAGACTCAAGCATTTCGGTCGCTAAAATTTCCCGAAAAGCACCCTTTAGTGTGAGGCGGCCATCACCTTTACGTGAATAGGGAGTTTGCCCGCTGCCCTTGGTTCCAAGGTCAAAAAGCTTTGAACCACTTTGGATCTGGGCAAAAAGAAAGCCTCGACCATCTCCCAACTCCGGATTGTAGGATTGAAATTGGTGCCCGTGATAGCGCAAGGCCAAGGGCTTTTTAATATTGCCAGGCAAGGGTTCAAAATCACAAAAGTACTTTTTCCAATCAGCCTCTGAAAGGTGATTGAGTTCAATGCTGGCTGCGGCCGCTTGGTTGCGAAAACGCAGAAGGCCTCGATGAAACGGGGCAGATTCGACCTCGTCGTAAAAGTCGGGTCCAAGGCTGTAAATAGGAGCGATTAAGTCTTGTTTCACAGGGATTATATGGTCTTTATTTCCCATAAACGCAAGTCCGGCCCTCACTCCAGTTGACAATTACTTGCATTTAGGGGACAACATTAGCTTAGCCAAGGCGGTTTTCTGTGGATAAATTCAAGTTCAGTCCGGTCGAGAGTCCGAATAACAGCTCGGTTCTGAATCCACAGTTTTCTGCAGCAGAGGCCTGCTGTGATGTTGATCACGGTCAGCACGAAGTTTTTGTTGAGCAAACTGAGAGCTGGGATCGCTGGGGTATGTTGCTGTCCTCCCTTTGTGCCATTCACTGCCTTTTGACACCGATTCTGCTTTTATCTTTACCTGCCATGGGTACTTATTTTGAGTCTCGTTGGGTGCATTTGGGAATGGCTCTGTTTGTTGTGCCTGTGGGGTTTTATGCCTTCTGGTCGGGCTATAGACATCATCGTAAATTGCCCCTAATGCTGCTTGGTTTTACAGGTTTAGCATTGGTGGCGGCGGCGTCTCTTTTACCTGAAGTTGCGGCCCATGCCCATACTCACGAGAATGAGAGTTTCGGGGAAATCATCCGTGCAGATATTGTGACAATTGTCGGAAGTATGCTGCTTATTTGCGGGCATTTTTTCAACCGTCGAGCCTGTTTGTGCCATAAGCACTCTTAACCTCGGAGTGGAAACATCGCATCGACGCAGTTCGAGATCGACAATTTGTAATTGAAAACTAAATGAAAATTAGTAAGATCTTGGAAGAACCAATCAAAGGAGTCTTCCATGAATGCAGGAATGAATCGTCGTCATTTTTTCTCTAGCCTTTTAAAGTTTGCCGGTATCGCTGCCGTTGCTCCAACTTTGATCCAACTTAATTCAGCGCATGCTCAAGAAAAAAGAAGAAGTGCAGCTCCCGCTGCAGGTGGTGGTATGCCTTTGGTAGACCCGAAAGATCCAGTTGCTAAAGCTGTGAAATATGTAGAAAACGCAAAAAAATCTCCAGATTCAAAGGGCAATAATTGTGCAAACTGTGGCTTTTATGCCAAAAAAGAATCTCGTGGTGGAAAAGAAGTAGGAACTTGCACAATCTTCGCAGGCAAGGTTGTTTATGCTGATGGTTGGTGTGCTTCTTGGAATAAAAAAGCTTAGTCTTTCTCTTTCCACAAAATTGAAAAACAAAAAAACCACGGCCGAGGCTGTGGTTTTTTTGTTTAAGAGGTCGTAATTTTTATGGAAGCAAACCCCCAAGAGCGTGGAGGGGCGGCATGAATGACTTTAAAAAACTAAGACGGCGTTGCGGAGTCTCGTAAAGCTCGGCGTAAAATTTTACCGACCGCCGTCTTTGGAAGTTCATTGCGGAACTCAACTATTTTCGGAACTTTATAGTTCGTCAGAGTGAGCTTTGCATGCGCAATCACGGCTTCAGCTGTGAGACTCGGATCTTTTTTCACAACAACAGCTTTGACGGCTTCGCCAGAGTGCTCATTCGGAACGCCAATGGCAGCAACTTCTAGTACTCCAGGATGGGAAATAATAGCTTCCTCAACTTCATTTGGATAAACATTAAAGCCAGAGACAAGGATCATATCTTTTTTGCGATCCACAACTTTAAAGAATCCATCAGCGTCGGCAACGGCGATGTCGCCCGTGCGCAACCAGCCTTCCTTAAGAACTTTTTCAGTTTCATCCGGGCGATTCCAATATCCTGCCATCACCTGGGGCCCCTTACAGCAAAGTTCGCCGGCTTCCCCCAATGGAACTTGATTGTTGTCGTCATCAAGCAAAGCCATCTCTGTGGAAGGCAGAGGGAGGCCAATGGTGCCAACGCGGTCCGTGCCATCAATCGGATTGCAGCAAACAACGGGGGAAGCTTCTGTCAGCCCATAGCCTTCGACAATCGTTGATTTGGTTAATTCTTTCCAACGTTTTGCCACAGGGCCTTGCAAGGCCATAGCGCCAGCAACGCTGACCTTCATGTGACTGAAGTCGATGCTGCCAAACTCGGGGTGATTCATCAGGCCATTAAATAAAGTATTCACGCCAGCCATCACTGTAAAGGGATGTGCTTTGAGGTCTTTGATAAAGGCCTTCATGTCGCGTGGATTGGTGATCAAAACATTTTCTGCGCCCATTCGTAAAAAGCCCAGGCAATTTACAGTCAGTGCAAAAATATGGTACATCGGCAAAGCAGCTGCAGCGATCTCTTCGCCCACTTTAAGTTTGGCCATCATCCAGCTGTAAATTTGCAGAGTATTGGCGATGACATTTCTATGCGTAAGAACCGCCCCTTTAGAAACGCCTGTTGTTCCGCCCGTGTATTGTAAAAAGGCGATATCAGCTTGCGTGCAGGGAATTGTTTGTGCGGACTTAGCAGCCCCCAGCGAAAGCGCCTGGCGGAAAGAGTAGGCGTGAGGCAGATTGTAGGCCGGCACCATTTTTTTTACGTACTTAATAACAGAATTGATCAGCAATCTTTTAGGTGTCGGGAAAAGATCGGCAACTTCCGTGATAATAACACTTTCAATATCTGTGTCTTTGAGAATGGTCTCAAGATTTTTAGCATAGTTGGCCATGATTACGATCGCCTTGGCTCCCGAGTCTTTGAACTGATGCTGCATCTCTTTTGCGGTGTAAAGAGGATTCGTATTGACGATTATTATGCCTGACTTAAGGGCTGCGAAAGCGGCCACGGGGAATTGTAGCAGGTTCGGCATTTGAATCGCGATGCGATCCCCTTTCTTTAATTTCAACTCATTTTGCAAGAACGAGGCGAAATTATGAACATGCTGGTCGAGTTCTGTAAAAGTGAGGGAGACGCCCATGTTGGTGAAGGCTTTTTTGTTGGTAAATCGCCCGACGGCTTCGGCATAAATATCATGGAGAGAGGCGTATTGAGTGAGATCAACTTCCGCTGGAACGGCTTTCGGATAGTGTTGAAGCCAAACTTTTTGCACAATGCCTCCTTGAGATGTGTATTTTATTTCAGTTAGGAGTTTAGAGTAGGTACTCCAATGGAGCAAAGGAAATTCTTGTTTTTAACTGGTCTATTTGTGACAATATCAGGTATGCGGCACTCTGTTTCCCCTCTTATTTTAGTGATGTTCATGCTCTTGGTGGGGTGCTTTAATCGCTCTAAAGAGGTGACTCCTCCCGCGACTGAAAGCCAGGTCGTCAGTTCCAAAAAAAATCTGCCTACTAAAGTGGTTGATCCCGCAGACGAAGTCCTTTTGAGCTTGGTAAAAGTCTTGTCCCAGGCCGATAGCGTTCATCGCGAAGCTTGGTGGGTCTTGACGGAAGATCGTCGCCCCTTGGGGAAGTCGCCATTTGGCAAAGCGGAGCGAGGTCTGTTGACGGCGCTCAATCGGAAACTCGCCAACAAAAGCCTTTTTCGCTGCGACCGGTATGTGACCAAAAGAGACGTTATGTCGCCATCCGGTTATCCGCAGACAGTCGATATTTTTGAAAAATGCAGCGACAAGGCTGTTGCCAAAAAAATTGCAACCCTTCGAGTTCCGCAAAAAGGTGAGATGTATCTGATGTTTTACCCCGACAATTTGCAAGAGGTTTTGGGACTGGGTGCATCGATTTTAAATAAAGCGATCGAGTGTAACTTTAAAAATAATGCCGAGTTTCAGCTTACAGAGTTAAAATGTAAAAACTGGGCGCAGGATCGAACTTCTGAGCAATTGATTCGATTGGATACCTACGACTATGTACGAGAGGGAAAAAACTTAATCAAGTTGCGCGGAAAAGTTTACGAGAATCTTATGGAGAAACGAAAAATTTCGGCCGATGTTCCGCTGGATGGAAAAATTATCGTTTCTGAAGTTGAGCTTTATGCACCGGAAGAACCAGTGGCGCCGCCCATAACTCCTGGCCCCTTGGCGCCAGCAGCTTCTGGAGTAGTCGGCGCGCCGATCCCTCCTCCACGTCCTGAGATTTTGGGTGGTCCGGGGCAGGCAAGTGGTCCTGTGGCGGATCCAAATTCTGTTCAAGGAGCGGAAGGCGCAGGTGGTGTGCAGCCACTGGATCCAAACTTAGACCCCGATGTTATTAGCCAGCGCTTGCATCAGCAGTTAATAGATCAGGGGATTCCACCTGAAGAGGCCGAAATCATGATGCAGGGACCTTTGACGGAAGATGCCGTCGCAGCTCCACCCGCACCAGCCGAGGGGCAAGAGGTTCCGGTGCAAGTCGAACCCTTGCCGATGGCGCCACAAGGTGAGGTCATACAGCATAATGAGAATGAAGGAGAATACCATGCCCGTTAGTAAAGTAGCTGTCGGAAAGAAAGTTCCAAATTTTAAATTGCCTTCGTCAAACGGCGAAGATTTTTCTTTGTCTGCAAAAAAGGGCAAAAAAATTGTTTTGTACTTTTATCCCAAAGACAGCACGCCGGGATGCACGACTGAAAGTGTTGAGTTCAATGAGTTGCTTTCGCAATTTAAAAAACTCAATGCTGAAGTTTACGGAGTTTCTCGTGACAGTTTAAAATCCCATGATAAATTTATTTGCAAATATGACTTTAAGTTCGATCTTTTGTCGGATGCCGACGAGGTTGCTTGTCAGCTGTTTGATGTGATCAAAGAAAAAAACATGTACGGCAAAAAAGTCATGGGGATTGAACGCAGCACCTTTATTATCGATGAAGATCAAAAACTTCAGGCGGAATTTCGCAAAATCAAAGCCCAAGGGCATGCCCAGGAAATGTTGGATTATTTAAAAGCGAATAAATAAAAGAATAGTAAAATTTAGGCAGCCCGGTAGGGTAAAATATTTTTAATTCTCTTAAGTTCGCGTCGCAAGGCTAGAATGTCCTCTGTCGGCATGCCATCATTGACGACGCCTAAAGTTTTCCCAGTTTCAATATTTTCTAATTTAATGAAATTCACAGCGTGCAAGGTCAGTAGGGGAGCTGTCCCTGTGAAGTTCATCACGGCATAAGGGGCGTTGGTGGCCACCATGGATTCAATGATCTGCGAGAGTTCGGACTCCGACTTGAGTGATTGTGGCTCGGTGTCAGCCAAGAGATCAAAAAATAGAATCTCGCCTTTTTGAGGCGTATAGTGAGCTTTGATTTTCTCACAAAGTGATTCGAGTTTTGAAGGGATCAATGCTTCCATAGAACACTTATCGGTCGATGCTGTCTCAAACTTGAGCAGGACCTTGGTGCTGATTGGATAAAAAAAAGGCGCCTTCCAAATAGGAAAGCGCCGTTAAAACTTATTCGGTTAAAGTCCGTTTAGTGCTTCGTTGAATCAGCCGCTTGCACCATCAACTGAGCAATCTGCTGAGAGAACTTCACAGGATCTGGCAAACTAGAACCTTCCGTTAACAAAGCCTGCGCATAAAGAATTTCCGACCACTGAGTTTGTTGCTCAGGACTGGCCTTCATCATCTTTTCAAAAACGGGATGAGTCGGGTTGATCTCCATGATGCGTTTGGTTTGTTGTTTATAATCGCCACCGATTTGCTCCATCATGCGTTGCATGTGGGCAGACGGGTCCGTGGCTGAAGAGACCAGACAAACGGGTGTGCTGGTCAAGCGCTCTGAAATCACGACATCTTTGACGGTGTTGTCCAAAGTCTTTTTCATAGTTTCAATAACAGGCTTCAGAGTTTCTGTGTGCGCCTTGCGCTCTTCTTCCTTTTTGACTTTTTCTTCAGCCGTATCGAGCTCCAAGCCTTCTTTCATGATGGACTGAAGTTTTTTATCTTTGAAAGTACTTAAAGAATCCACAACCCATTCATCAACAGCATCCACCAGGCAAAGGACTTCGAGTCCTTTTTCTTTTAGGCGCTCAAGGTAAGGGCTATTTGTCACCTGTGGCAAGTTGTCACCAGTGATATAGTAAATCGCCGTTTGATCAGGTTTCATACGGGAAACATACTCATCCAAAGTCGTCATCTTGTCAGATGAGGTCGTATGGAAAAGGACCAAGTCCTGTAGTTTCTCTTTGTTAGGAGGGTCACTTGGAAGACCTTCCTTCAGGGTAGCACCAAACTCATTCCAGAAAGTTTCATAAGCAGTGCGCTCTTTTGTTAGCATATCCTTTAGGGTGGAAAGGGACTTGTTCACAACATTCTTGCGGATCTGTGCGACCTGACGATCTTGTTGCAAGATTTCGCGTGAAACATTCAGGGACAAGTCGCTGCTATCAACCAAGCCTTTTACAAAGCGCAAATAAGGCGGCAACAAGTCTTTACAGTCCGACATGATAAAGACGCGTTTGATATAAAGGCTTAAACCGAACTCCATGTCTTTCATGCCATAGTTAAATGGTTTTTTGCCGGGGATGTAAAGCAGGGCATTGAACTCCATGGTGCCTTCGGCCTTGTAGTGAACCGTTTTTGCTGGTTCATTCCAATCGTGGGTCAAGTGCTGATAGAATTCTTTGTGTTCTTCCTTGGTGACTTCAGACGGAGCCTTTAACCACAATGCTTTTTGTGAATTCAAAGTCTCGTCTTCTTTTTCAGTTTTAAGCTTAATCGGATGCGCCACAAAGTCCGAATACTTTTTGACCAAAGATTTCAAGACCCACACATCGGTGAAATCTTGAACTTCATCTTCGCTTTGGAATTCTTTTAAATGTAAAGTCAAAGTGGTGCCCGTACCTTCAGGGCGGGGAATACTGTCGATGCTGTAGGTGCCATCACCAGTGGACTCCCAAAGGGTCCCTTCAGCTGTGCCGGCTTTTTGAGTGTGCAAGGTGACTTTGTCAGCGACCATGAAAGCAGAATAAAAGCCCACACCGAACTGACCGATGAGTTCTGGCTTGGATTTCATTTCTTTGCTCAACTGAGCAAAGGCTTTTGTGCCGGAGCGAGCAATCGTGCCGATGAACTCTTGGACTTCTTCGATGCTCATGCCGATACCGTTATCGACAATCTTTAAGGTGCGAGTTTCAGTGTTGGGCTCAAGCCGAATGCTAGGATCCCAGCCATCTGGTAACAAAGAAGGGTGAGTCAGGGATTGGAATTTAAGTTTATCAATGGCGTCAGAGGCATTTGAAACCAACTCACGCATAAAGATTTCTTTATGGGAGTAAAGGGAGTGAACCACGATATCTAAAAGTTGTTTAATCTCTGCGTTGAAGCTTTGTACCTGTTTTGCCATGAAAAGGTCTCCTGTCTTAAAGTCCGTCAAAAATTTCGATGAAAGAATCCTAGCTAAATTGGGGTCCGAAAGGGCATTTGGCAAGGTCTGATAGTGAAAATTCTTATGGATAACCAAAGAATTATCGATTGGTGAGTTATGGAAGCCGCGTGTTAGAGTGAAGATATGAATTTCCGTCCTTCAAATGCCTTTTATTTAGTTCTCACCACGACCACCCCGTAAGGGGATTTTATTCTATTTGTCGCTCGGGCCTCTGGCCGTGAGCCGGCAGCCAAAACAATTTCATTTTATTTCATTCATTTTAGTCCGCCTGCGGGCGTACACGGAGTATTTTTTATGTCATTCAAAAACAATGATAAGGCCGATCTGCGCCTTCTGGATCACCGGGACTTGAACAAAGAACAACATTATTATGAGCTCGATGAAAACATCGGAGCTGGTTTGCCCTTGTGGCTGCCAGCCGGCGTGGTGATTCGCGATGAGCTGGAAAAGCTTATGCGAGAATTAGAATTCAAAGGCGGTTATCAAAGAGTTGTCAGTCCCCATATTGCCAAAGAGGACTTGTACTTTCAATCAGGTCACTTGCCCTATTACGAGGATTCGATGTTCCCAGCTATTGAAATGGACAATGTCCGCTATCGCCTAAGGCCGATGTGTTGTCCGCATCACCATCAGATCTTTGCAGGTCTTCCGCGAAGCTACCGGCAGTTGCCCTTAAGGTTGGCCGAGTATGGACAGGTCTATCGCTATGAGCGCTCGGGCGTGTTATCGGGTCTGATGCGGGCGCGAGGTCTTTGTCAAAACGATGCCCATATTTATTGTCGACGGTCTCAAGTAAAAGACGAAGTTCACAAGGTCTTAGAGATGTATCAAGAGGCTTATCGAGTTCTGGGAATTTCAAATTATTTTTTGCGATTGTCCAAATGGGACCCAGAAAACAAATCGAACAAATTCGTTCCGCAACCCGAAAAGTGGCAGTGGGCCGAAGAAATATTAAGAGAGGTTTTACTAGAGGCCCGATTAGAATTTATGGAAGAAGTCGGGGAGGCTGCTTTTTATGGACCCAAGATTGATATCCAAATTCAGTCCATCCAAGGCAATGAGGAGTCCGCCTCCTCTGTGCAGTTGGATTTTGTGAACGCAGAAAGATTTGGATTATTTTATATTGCAGAAAACGGAGAGAAGGAAGAACCCATGATCGTGCACCGGGCTCCTTTAGGGTCCCATGAGCGCATGGTGGCCTTGTTGATTGAAAAGTACCAGGGAAGTTTTCCATTGTGGCTGGCACCCGAACAGGTACGGATTTTACCACTCGGAGAGAAGCATCAAGAGTTCGCAGATAGTGTTCGCTTGCTGTTACATAATTCATTTTTGCGAGTGTCTGTGGATGATCGCGCCGAAGGACTTTCGCGCAAGTTGGCTGAGGCCTGGCAGAATAAAGTTTCACAGGTTGTGATCATTGGTGATCGGGAGATGGAAGAGGGCTTGGTGAGTGTACAGGAGAAGGGGTTGCGGCAGCAGAAGAAGTTGAGACCTGAGGAATTGCGGAGGGAGCTGGTGGAAAAAGTTAATCAAAGAGTATAGTTTATTAAGTCTTCTGTGTCTTCGCACGGGGGATCAGGCCTCCTGCCTGTGTTTCCCGAAAATTCGGCCATCCATGGCCTCACCCCTGGCGGGGCTGAAGCTTTCGGGAAAGTCTGGTACAAGCTGAGCGTCTACTTAATCTATAGAAGCTCAGCAGATATCCCGGAGTCGCGAGAGTCTCTCGGGACTGCCGTTTGGGCCGGTGAATAAAAATCCTGGGAAGAGTAAAAACGAAAATGGAGTAACGACCACTCTAGTAATTAAAATTCATCTTCTCAGCCATTTCTTTTGGCAACGGCGGCACTTGCGACCGCGGAATAAAGAAAGTTGTCAAATTAAAGAAGTCAGAAAAAATCTTATGCTTTGCCGTCGCATCTGCCAGATACTTATGTCCACTGGATCCACCCGTACCGATTTTCTGACCGAGCATTCGCTGCGCCATCAAAGCATGGCGATAGCGCCAGTTGGTCATCGTCTCATCAATATCTAATAGCGCCTGAATAATACGGAACGGAGTCTGCAAAATCGCTTGATCGCGATAAAGCTGAATCAAAAGGGCCGCGTGTGTGGCCTTGTAACTTAAACGGAACTGGCCTTCTTTGCGAATCTCTTCAAAAAGTTTTTCGTCAAACAAAGCATCAAAGCTTTTGAGGGCTGCGTTTAAGCCATCGACATTTTTCTTTTTGTCTTCTTCATTCAAGCGGGTGTTTGCCTCAACCGTGCGGATATCGCCTTGGAACATGTCATTAACTGATTTTTTATAAGTGTCCCAGAAATTAAAGTTCTCCCCCTGTAAAAAGGGTGTGCGCTCTAACCATTTTTCGATGGCATCAAATAAGGACACGTCATCCAGGGTTTTCATCATCAGGCCCTGTTGTTCAGGGCTCAAAGCCTTGTAAAAAGGCGCTTGGTTAAAGGCCAGGCGATCTGCCATACGCAAGCCCAGTTTGGTTTCGATCAGGCGCCACTGGAAGCTTTGGAAGCCCGACGCAGGATAAAGCATGTCTCTAAAATCCAAGAAATCAAGCGGCGTCATCGTTTCCAGCACATCGATTTGGTTGATGATCATTTTTAAAATCGCCACCACACGATCCAAGCGTGCAGAAGCTCTGCCCATTTCAGTTTCAGGGATCTGAATTTTCTGAAAGGTTTCCATCACAGAGTCCAGCTCACAAAGAATCTGCTTAAACCACAACTCGTAAGTTTGATGAACGACGATGAAAAGCATTTCATCGTGAGCAGGTTTTTTGTACTCAACACTTTTCAAATTTTGGGAGCTTAGAATCGCGTCCAGGCCGAGGTAAGTTTGGTAGTGAACTGGAGGGTATTTCATCGCGCAAGCTCCTTAAGTTGATTGGAAAATCCGACGATATCTTCAAGTTGCGTGTCCCAGGAGGTCATCCAACGGCATTCAAAAGTATTTTCGTCCCAGACATAAAAAAAGTAATGTTCGCGCAAGGGCTTCACCCAAGCGCTGGGTATTTTTGCAAAGACCGCGTTGCTATCCGGTGCCGTGCGAGTCTCTACACCAGGAATACCCTGAACCTGGCGGTAGAGTTCTTGGGCCATGGCCAAAGAATGCTGGCTGATGTCCTGCCAAAGATTGTTTTGCAAAAAAGCCAAAAACTGTGCCGCAATGAAGCGACTCTTGGAGGGCAATTGACTGCTTTGTTTGCGAATGTACTTGAAGTCTTCAGCCAGCTTTTTATTTAAAAAGATAACTGCTTCGCCCATCATCAGACCGTTTTTCGTTCCACCAAAGGACACCACATCGACACCCAGATCCGTGGTCAGTTCACGCAAAGATTTTTTTAATGACACAGCGGCATTCACCAGGCGCGCGCCATCGATATGGACTAAAAGTTTTTTATTTTTTGCCCATGTGACCAAGGCTTGTAGTTCTGCCATCGAATAACAAGTTCCCAACTCTGTAGGTTGCGTCAGGCTTAAGACCTGAGCTTGGGAATAGTGCTGATCCCCCCGGCGAATCAAGGCCGCCTCAAGAGTTTTCACGGAAAGCTTCCCGTCAGTCGAGGGCAGAGGCAAAAGCTTACAGCCGGCCATTTGCTCCGGCGCCCCGCACTCATCGACGTGGATGTGGGCCACATCAGAACAGAGAACGGCTTGGAAGGGTTTTGTCATCGCGCGCAGTGCTGTGACGTTTGCGGCGGTGCCATTAAAAACAAAAAACACCTGAGCTTCGGCACCAAAGTGCTTTTGAAATTCAGCAATCGCTTTTTCAGTCCAGTCATCAGTGCCGTACGAGGGTGCATGTCCGATGTTGGCTTCGCTGAGAGATTTTAAAATGACCGGATGAATACCCGAGTGGTTGTCACTGCCGAATCCGCGCTTCATGTCTTTGCCAAAGATGAAAAAATAAAATCGTGGGCAATAAGAGCCGCAAGTTTACTGGTGCGATTGTCTTGATCCAGAGGCGGTGACACTTCATAGATGCCTAAGCCGCGCACATCGTGAGTTTGAATCAACCATTTTAAGGTCTTTAAGAAATCACTGGTAAGCAGTCCCGTAGTCCACGATTGACTGCAACCGGGGGCTTCGTTTGAAGTAAAGGCGTCAATGTCGACACTGAGGAAAACCTTTTTCTTCTCTTTACCCGCCATAAACTCTTGCACCGAATTTAATAATCCCTGCTCAAGAATCTGATCTAAGGTCAGCACACCGGCGCCTTTGCTTTTTGCCCAAGCGATATGAGCTTGGCTGTTGCATTGGTTTTGAATGCCGACCTCTGCAAAATCAACTCGGCCTGTAAA
>JBBKWD010000081.1:0-7858 GCA_037968775.1 Bdellovibrio sp. | reverse complement strand
CTTCCGAACGCTCCGTGGGCACGCCCTCCAGGCTCGAAGTCGCCGCCGCCGTTGGCGTCGGTTCGCGCTTCGTGCGCCGACTAAGGCCCACTCCGGTTCGGAAGCCTAAGCCACCAAGTCTCGGAAACGCATTAGCCCTAGAAATAAGCAGAAAGTCCCGCAGTTAAACCTAATCCCGTAAGAGTCGCAGTACTAGCCGTGCCCGAATTTTTCTTGTAGATATAACCGCCATCAAAACGTACGGCAAAGGTAGAGCCGGTCGGGAACCACTTTACGAATCCGCTGCCGAAGAGTTCCATGATATCAGATTTATTTCCAGATCCTCCATCATACTGACCCATGCTGGCGTATCCGCCAACGCCGTAAATAAAAACTTCACCTGGGATATTCGGGATCACGTTGAAATCTCCGAAGGCACCGAACTTCATTTCCGAGCGCGCAATACCACCACTGTCTGTGGAGACATAACTGAGCAAAGGACCCAGTTCAAAGCTGCCAAGATTCCATCCAAACTTTGAAGTCAGAGTGAGAGAGTTTTCATTCGCTGAAGAGGCGTCACTCTTGGTGTTGTAAAGTGAAAAGTTCAGGCCAATAACATACTGACGAGAGGTGGCGCTTGTGCCAGATGTGTGTGACTCCCCAAAATCATCGGGTGAAATCAACTCATAGACTTGCCCCAGTTGCAGGGGAGCGCCGGAAGAGACCTCGACCACAGCCTGGTTGCCTTTTACTTTGCGAACTTTAATTTTTTGCGCGAAGGCGGAAGAGGTTGTGGCTAGCACGGTTAAAGCAACCAGAATCGTTCTCATGGAACTCCCTTTTTTTTAAGTCGATAGACTAAAGTCTTTCAATCCAGGGAGGCCCTGTCAACAGCAAGTTGTCTCATAATAAGGCGCTGATATAGTGCAAATATTTTAAGTTTTCACTCTATATAACCGAAAAAACTTTAAGTAAGGGAATGAAGGGAGTCTTATGTCGTCTTCATGGGGAGACATACCGGCCTGGGCCTATCAAGCGGCGCAGTCAATTATGCAGTCGCTTAAGATGGTGGATCCGGTCACCTATGATCACTGTTGTCGAGTTGGCGAAATGGCGCGCAAGCTGGCACGTGATGCGGGACTCAATGACTATGAACAAAAAGTTGCCGAGTTTTCGGGACTCTTTCATGACATCGGAAAAATGGGTGTTGCTCAAGCCATCATTGCTAAGCCTGGCAGGCTGACCGACGACGAACTTAAAGTTATGCAAAATCATCCAGAGTTAAGTGAGCTCATCATCGAACCCTTAGCTGTTCATAGTTTTTTCAAAGAAATGTTACCCGCTATTCGTGGTCACCACGAGCGTGTTGATGGCACAGGATATCCCGACAAAAAGTTGGGTGACGAAGTGCCTCTGTTAGCGCGTATTATTTTGGTTGTAGATACTTACGATGCTATGTCACAGACCCGTGCCTACCGTAAGGGACTCCCAGACGATGTGGTTTATGCGGAGTTGAAGCGGTGTTCTGGAACGCAGTTTGATTCGCAGTTGGTAAAGACTTTTTTAGAGGTTCACGGCTCTTGGAAATCCCAGAGTGGAGATCAGGATACATTGAATTATATTGTTAAGAAGTCGGCTTAGTTCTTTTTAAATCCTAGTTTTCAAATTTTTATTTTTGCAACCCATGGTATTCGGATTGTGTCTTTTGTGTTTAGGTGGGGTGGGTCGGCTCGGGGACTTGCTGACGACTGCTGAGCTCGGTTTTTAAGTTTGTCAGTCCTGAGCGAATAAATTGGGATTTGCCCCTGCGAGCGGGTAAGGGAATTCGCCGGTTTGGAGCAAAAAATATCGAGATTGATCCCGAGGGCCGCGATCCGTACTCGGCCAATGTGGGGGGATTTAGTTTAAACGCCAGGGGGTGGATTGCCGGAAATAATCGTAAAAAGTTAGAGCGTCTTATAAGATATATGGCTCGCGGGCCTATCGCGGCAGAGAGACTAACCGAGTCTTTTCCCAATCAACTGTTATATAAAATGAAATCCCCTTGGCGCGATGGCGCGACGCATGTGAGATTTTTCCTATTTGGACTTTATCGCTCGTCTTGTTGCTATAATTCCGCCACCGCGCGTGAATATGATTCGGTATTCGGGCTGTTTTGCGCCGAACTTCAAAGATCGAAAGTTCATTGTTAAAAAAACAACCGGCAAAAAGAGTAATGAGAATACCTGCAAAAGCGATCTTCCAGAAAAAGTGAAGCAGGAGCGACTTCGTTGGGCTGAAATGCATAAACGTGTTTTTGAAATCGATGTGATGGTTTGTCCTAGGTGTTCGGGGCGGATGGAGCAGATTGCGGTGTTGAATTGGGCAGCAAAGGGGCTCTTGGGAGCCGGTAGAAAGAACAAAGGGTCCGATATCGCTACCGAACCCTTGTTGACGATTTTGACGTCGGCAAACTAGGGGTTTACTTACAAGAATCCCAAGTTGTTAAAACTAGATCTCGCGAATTTTCACAGCCTTGTGCTGTTGCGCCAGTCGTGCCACCACCAAAAGACTCTCGTTGGTACTCAACTTTATCTCCTGAGGCAGTCACGCAAACAATATTTTCAAGGAACGTATAAACAAATGCGCCGCCAATGCATTGAGAAATGGTCTTTAAACATTTAGTCCCAGTTCCACAAACTGGCTTTATCCCTCTGCAAGTGTCCGCCGCAAAAACTGGGGAAATGAAAATTATAGAGAACATAACTATAAAACTTCTAAGATACATATTAGCTCCTTTTTTGGTTTCTAAGATTTCTTCTAACGCACTAGTATTGCAAGTATCGCCCTGACGACATTTCCCATAGTTGGAAGAGATATTTTTTTGGCCAAGAATCCCCTCGCTAACTGGGTTAGCAAGTCGTCTTCAACCAAGGGCTATCTGATCACCTGCTCTATTCGACAACCATCGGTGCTGGTTTTGACATGCCATACACTTTGAACTCCAGAGTATGAGAATAAGACGGCCCAGGTATTTTCTCGGCTTGAGTAAGAGTAGATTTCTGTAGTTAGCGGACTTCCACCGCCATTAATAGTTTCTAAAGAGCGTGCGGCATTCAATGAGATTTGTTCGGTCACGCGGGAATCACAAACACTGGCGAATCCAACACCAGGTGCTACTAACAATAAAGTAGATATCAAAGCTTTCATTTTGCCTCCTTAGTCGGCTTTTCAACATTGCGTCCATTAGCAAGTTGGAATACTTGTAAGCCTTGATTGACCTAATTAACAAATCGAAATACACATCCAGAATCATTATTGGGTTCAAAATGAACCCAACCGCAGGAGCCGCCATGGTCGTGTCAGAATACAAAGACTACAGATTATTCATTCGTGAATATATTGAAAAACAACGAAAGTCCCACTCCAAATATTCGATGATCTTTTACTCAAAAAAGATTGAAGCTTCAGATGGCTATCTTAAATTGGTGGTCAGTGGAAAAAGATCGCTAAGCATTGGCAAGGCCGTCTTGCTGGCAAAGATTTTTGAGTTAAGCCCTGCAGAAAAGTCCTACTTTATCACCTTGGTTATGGAAAACGAGGCAACCGAAACCTCTGTGAAATCCTACTTCAAAGGGCTTTTAGCAGAGAAGAATAAAACTGATTTTTCTTATATGAAAAACAGAAAGCTCACGGGAATATTTGAAGACAGGCTTTTATGGGAGTTATTTAGTCTTATCGGGCTATTCGATTTTGAAAACTCCATGAAGTACATCAAGAGTAAGCTGCGTTTGCCTGCAAATGATTCAGAAGTTTCAGCTGCTCTTCGGCGACTCCAAGCTTTAGAGGCAATTCACCAAGATGAGTCTGGAAACCTGCGCGCTGAAAGTATCGTTATTCCACACAGCTATAATCCTACTAAAGCCTATAGAACAGCGCTAGTGCGAGCGGTAAAGCATATCGATACTGGGATGCTAGGCTCCTCTTATTTCGACTCATTTTGCCTTATATTGAGCGACGATCAGTTCAATCAAATTTGCGGAACGTTGGAAGAGACTAAGAGTAAAATTGCTAAGATCGCTTCTCAAAAAGACGAGAAAAAAACCCTAATAGCCTATTTAAATTTAAATCTTTTTTCCGCATCAAAATAAAATGACTTCGTTAGGGTTTGCGCTTTCGCGAGAGTCCGGGGTAGGGGCTGCGGTCATTCTGGGTAACATAATGACATCTTATGAGTTGATTACGCACCTAAGCCCCCTTTGGGGCGGGGGCTTGAAGTTCAAGGGCTCAAGAATGGGCTTTTAGCTCTACGAGCAAGATTTTCTGAAATGCTCATTTGGATTTCGACCGGGATTGAGTTGTCATCATGCTTTGGCAACGGTTAACGAAATTCTCTACAAATTTAAATCAGAACACGTTCTTGATGTGGACATCCAGGATTTCTTTGGAAGTCTTAGCCATGAATGGCTTATGAGGTTCCTGGGGCTTCGAATCGGGGACACACGAGTTTTAAAATTAGTTCAACAATGGCTCAAGGCAGGAGTGACCGAAGATGGAAAGTGACAAGAAAGCGGCGAGAGCGGAACTATCCAAGGTGGTTCGACGTTACCTCTCCTTGCAAATATCTATCTTCATTATGTCCTTAACCTGTGGTTCGAGAAAAAGATCAAACCCCAGTTCGACGGCAAGGCCAATTTAGTTCGTTACGCAGACGACTTCTGTTTCTTCTTTAAAACGGAATCACAGGTCGAAACGATGCGAATACTTTTGATAGCCCGGTTGAGTTCTTTTGGGCTTACGGTTTCAGATAAGAAAACCCATCAGACAAATTTGGGGTTTCGGACAAACCTGAAATCCCAAGAACGTCGACATATGACTTTTCTTGGTTTCACAATATATAGAACCAAGAATCGTAAAGGTACAGGTTCAAAGACAGTATTTCAAACAGATCGAGTTAGGTGCGGTTTCGGATGAATTTACGAACTGCATGGCAAATACGTACGGACGAACTAGAGTGGTGGATGAAATCTGCTTATGACTTTAATTAAATCCCCTCTAGAAAATTATTTCACTTTTATTTTCTCGTTTATAAAAGAGTTACCTGTTAATTTTTAAGAGAAATGCAGCACCGGAGTCGGTAGCTCCCGTATCTGTCGCCGCTCCATGGGTGATTGTCGTCTGAGCGCTGTCGTCTCGATAAGAGCCAAGTAATACGTAGGCTCCATCTGTGGCAACTGAAAAGCCAAAGTAGTTTGTCGTCAGCGAGTTGGGGGCCTTTAGGTAGGATCTTTGTACCCAATTGGATCCGAGACGCCGATAGATATAAGCTGCCCCCGATTCAAGAAGATCATTATTCGAGCTTGCAGTTGTTCCTGCGAAATTTTTTATTTCGTTGCTGTCTTCTTGGTAGGCACCAACAACTATGATGTCGCCGGAGATTGCCACGGAAAACCCATACCGATCACCGGCATCTGTGTTTGCAGCTTTTAAATAGGCCTCTTGGGTCCAAGTCGTGCCAGATCGGCGGAAGACATAGGCTGCGCCAGCTTGTTCCGCGGAGTTGTCAGGGCTTGCCGTTGGACCATTAATAATTTGCATGGATGCACTGTCTTCATTCTGAGCACCGACGACAATTGTATCTCCGTCGATACTCACAGCGCCATAGCTGAACCAATCTCCAGCCCCGGAGTTACTTGCTTTAAGGTAGGCTTCTTGAGCCCAGGTCGTTCCGGTTCGTCGGAAGACATAGGCCGCCCCTGATTCGGAGGCATCATTATCAACGGGCGTACCAGCTCCATTGGTGATGGTATTTTGAATGCTACTTTCTTTATGGGCAGACACAACGATTGTATCACCACTGATATCCACTCGATGCCCGAAGAGGTCACCGGCCCCTGAGTTCGAAGCTTTCAAATAAGCCTCTTGGGCCCAGGTTGTTCCTGTGCGTTTGTAAACATAAGCTGCTCCAGAATTTAATGCAGAAACATCGATGGATGAGCCCGTGCCATTTGTGATTCCGCTTTGATTGCTGTCTTCGTTTAAGGCGCCAACGACAATCGTATCGCCGTTAATTCCAATCGCCGCCCCAAATTGATCATCTGCTGTGTTGTTCGATGCTTTTATATAGGCCTCTTGAGCCCAAGTCGTTCCTGTTCTACGAAAAACATAGACGGCCCCAGATTCATTGGAGCCGTTTACCATCGAGGCCGTCGTTCCGTTGGTGATGGTGGTGTCGGCGCTGTCCTCCCGATGGGCACCAACGGCTAAGGTGTCGCCGGAAATTGCGATACGATACCCAAAACTGTCAGACCCTTCTGCATTGGGTGCTTTTATATAAGCTTCCTGAATCCATGTCGTGCCGCTTTTGCGATAGACATAAACTGCACCAGAGCCGTTGGCTCCCGCATCTGAGGCGGAAGTTGGTCCATTTGTTATCGTAGTTTGGCTGCTGTCTTCGAGATAAGATCCGACGACGAGTGTGTCACCATTTATAGCAACACTGTGTGCAAAAAAATCTCCAGCTTCAGCGTTGGAAGCCTTAATATAAACTTGGTTTATCCATTGCTCGCGTGCTCGAGAAACTCGAACGCCGCCGAATCCGAACGAAAAGTCATTTGCCGAAGTAAGTAAAATAAATGCGATACCAAGCCATTTCATACGGGTCTCCAGCGTGAGCGTAAATACTTTTACTTAATGAGCATATTATAGACGGGCACTAAGTTAAGTCCTCAAGACGCTAGCAAGACCATCTTTTGATGAGCTATGCGCATCACTTAGTGATTGGTGAAGGTGTCACAATGAGAATCATCGTACGGAAAAAATGGAACGATGGCGGTTCCTTGATAGAGTTAAGTCTCATTGGAATAAACCGGGAGGAAATTTGAAAATATCATTGGCTGCGATATTCGCAATACTATTCATGGCGCACACCAAGGTTTTTGCAGCAGACATCGCTGTTCCGGCCAATTCTGTCACAAGTTTAGCTGGAAGCGCCTCACTTATAGAAAGTGGCAAGTATCTAACCTTTACAAAAGCGAACTCCGGACTTGCTGTCTATAAGGTTCAGGTTCCGACCTCGGGCACGTATCGACTGCGAGCTCTAGTTATTGCAAGAAAAACCACAGAAAACTCCGTCTATTTTTCTCTCGATGGTCAAAGTAAAGTGGCCTTTGAATTTGCCGTGTCTTCAGTCCTAAATTCAAATGAATACCCGGGAAGCTTTAGCCTTACTGCTGGGACTCATGAAATAGTTTTCTCTGGAAAAGAACCCTATATAAAGTTGGCCTCCTTTGACTTGATTCAGGTCCCAGCACCGGCACCAGTTCCGACACCTGTGGTGGACTCGGGACAGCCTGAGGTGCAGGTGAATGCTAATGAGGCCACGAGCCTCAGCAGTGGTGCGAACCTGATCGAAAGTAACAAGTACCTGACTTTTTCGGAGGCAGAAACGGGCGCGGCTCTTTATAAAGTTAATGTTTCGGCAGCGGGAACTTATAAGTTCCGGGTCAATGTCTTGGCCAGAAAAGAAACTGAAAATTCGGTCTACTTTGCTATCGACTCTCAAACGAAAAAAACCTTTGAATTTGCAGTATCCTCATCATTTGCTATCAATGAATACCCAGGAACTCTTTCTTTGACAGCGGGAACTCATAACTTTGTATTTTCGGGAAAGGAGCCCTATGTAAAAATGGCTTCATTCTCTTTGGTTACAGTTTCAAGCAGTGCGCCAGCGCCAACTCCTGCACCAGCTCCGACGCCAACCCCAACCCCGCTTCCAAGTCAGGGTCTCTTGGATGCAGCCCCCAGTCAGTTTGGCTCTTTAACGCAGACCTCTTTCCCCATGACGCCAGCATCAAGTATTTCAGATGCTGCCGCGAAGTTGACGTTAGCAAGTCCGGGA
>JBBKWD010000080.1:0-3315 GCA_037968775.1 Bdellovibrio sp. | reverse complement strand
ATTTAAAACCTCTGTTTTGGCCACTTTGAACTATTCCTGAGCCTTCTGTAGCAAGGCCATATCCTCAGTTTATTAGAATCCTGGTTTTACTATGACGCTTTTAAGCTTAGAAAGATTGGTTTATTTGACAAGTGTAAAAACGTCATAGTACAGATCACGCTATGATGAAAAATCAATTAAAAAATCGATTAGAACTCTCGAACCAATTGTATCTAGATTTGATTTCCCATATTCCGGAGTCTCTTCTTGCGAGTAAATTATGCGACCTCCCGTCGAATACTATCGGCGCGCAGATTTGGTGTGTCGTAGGAGCCAGAGATAGCTACCTCAGAGCTGCGAAGGCAGGAAGTTGGCAGGGGTTCGAATGCCCGCTCGATGAAAGTAAAACTACCGAAGCAAATTCTGTAAGAGAAGCTCTAAATTCTACAGGCAAACAAGTTAGTTCTTACCTTAGCGAATCTATTGAACTGCCTGAGTCGGTTATTAAATATCTTCTCGATCTTCTTGAGCACGAAGCCCAACATCACGGACAATTGGCTCGTTATCTTTATGGACTCAAGGTTGGTGTTCCACAGTCTTGGAAAGACCGTTATCATTTCGACTGAATCAAAACCACTTCTTTCTGAGTTAGCCCACCAACAATAATGGAATAGAGCCTCTGACAACTTTCAGAGGCTTTGTTTGTAAGATATCTTTCTAGAGCGCTTACGAAGTAACACCTTAGAAGCGATTGATGAAAGCTCTAGCGTCTGCACAGGTTTTTCGTAGGTCTACCAATAAAGGAAAGGCAATTGCCTTCACTTTACATGTAGTACTAGCATTATCATAACTTTGCTTAATGGTTCTATAGGTCATCTCGTCCAGAATGATTTCACATGCTCGACTTATGCCCGTCAGTTTAGAAGTTTCAAGTAGACCTAATTCTTTTGCGCACATCTGCACATTCTTCTCGGGGTTTTCTATCGCTGGTCCTAAGATACAGGGTTTTTCTTTCTTGCAAACGATCCCTAAAGCATTGGGTTCAACCGAGCATTTCTTAGGGCCCATAAGCATTGCCGAAAGTTCACCCGCTCCGTTTTTCATACTAAGCGTCCAACTATGCTCAGATGCCGTTTTCTCGGCGATTTCAGCAAGTATGAGCATCATTTTTAACAAGGTATCTTTGCGCTTAATTTTAAGTGTATGTGACTGGATAGAAGAACTTGTTAGAATAAAGACTTCTTTATTTCGCTCGAGAAAAACAAAAGGATCTTTCCCTAATTGAATCCATAGATTTTTGGAGAAATCGAAATAGATCGTTTCAGATTCATTCTTTATGTATCCACTGCGCGCGGGTTCTGCACTTCCCACATCCTTCCAGTTATGGCAATCATCGCTGAATTGGCCGCTATCATTGTTAGAGGCAAAAAGGACAAAGGGAATAGAGAAAAATATAAGAAAAAAATAATTCATAACCGCTCCTGTATCTTATGAATATAATCAAAGTATTGCGAATGGTCATCAACGGAATCATTTTAAGTACCCATAAGGACGATTTTACGCAGGTCTATAAGTCCATAGAGACTAGGATGTCATTAAAGCACCCCTTATAAGCCAATAAAGAAACTGATTTAGGGGATGAGTAGCAAAGCTTGCATCGAAATGGCGAGATCAGGGTTTATAAGTCAGGGCAGTAGCAGATTCTCCGAATTTTATCTAAAAGCAGCGATCAAGAAAGCAGATAAAAAAAGCCGAAAGCTAAAAGTTTTCGGCTTTTCACTGTTATCTTTTAAAAACTTCACTCAAGAATGAAGTGGATAATGATCAGAGTTCAGATTAAATTAGAAATGAAAACAATTTCTTTCTTCGGTCGGTCAGGCGCATCTCTTATCTCTTTGATTTTGTAACCACATTTTACAAGAGAGCTTTCAATAGCTTCTCGCTCGCGAAAACGCAATGTAGAGTCGGATTTGATTATTGCACCGTCTGACTCAAAAACATAGGTCCAACGAAAACTCACAAACTCTTCCGACACATCACCCAATTCGCACCATTCCTCAACATATCCCACACCTGGAATATTCACGCATCGGTAGGTCTTTTCTCGGTTCCATTCGAGCCACGCTTTTCGAGCGGGATCTCTGACTTCAAAAACTAAATGTCCCTTTGGAGTTAGAGCTTTTCGAATCGCGATCAATGCTGATTCCCAAGAATTGTCGTCCAGAAATACTTGCGCTACATTGCCCGTCATCAGCGCAAGATCTGCAGCCAAAGGTGGAAGGCTTAGCGCATCGCCATGAATCCAACATATCTTATCGGCGTATGGCTTTTTACGAGCCCAGTCCAAGGAGGCTTGTGCTGGCTCAACGCCAGTCACTTGAAATCCATGACTAGTTGCTAGAAGAGCAAAGCATCCTGTTCCAGATCCAACGTCAAGAATTGATTGTGCGTTCAGCTCCTGAGCAATCGAGATGTAATGGTCAAGATCCCCACGTTTTCCATCAAGAAAATCATAGATTTCTACAAGACGCGAGTTTTCAAAAATTGGATCTGGCATTTTTTAGTTATCGCCTAAAAGACATGGACGGTCCAGAAGCTAATTCTTGAAAAATGAATAATCGATCAAATAAAAAAGGTCTGAGATTTTCTGCTCAGACCTTTTATCGAAATCAAGTGGCATTAATCAGGAAAAATAGAGGCAAAGGAGCTATAAGGATTTCGCCAAAAACAGGCAGGGATTATGTTCGCTCCAAAGTGATTTAAATTCTTCTAGAGGAGCAAAGCCCATGCTCAAATAAAATTTTCGAGTTTGATCATACTCTTTATTAGGTCGAGATTCGCTTAAGGTTTTAACTGTCAAAAATTTTATGCCTTCTTTTCGTAGGTCACCTTCAACAACTTCTAATAAAGCCTGACCCATGCCCTGACGATGATATTTTTCTAAAATACCCATAACGTGCACTTCCGCAGAGGTGGGAAAATGCTTATTTATACTGGCAAAGCCAACTATTGAGTTGTTGTTATAAGTCGCCCACATTGACATCGTCTGAACGTCGTTAATATAGCCAATAATTGCAGGCTCAATTCCAAACCAAAGCGGGAGGTTGCGTAGAACATATTCGCAGATTTCACTTTTCTTTTGAGGATCGTCTATTTTAATAATTTGCATAGGATTTCTTATGAAACATATATGCCAGTCTCTGGCGTGTCCAGAAATCTAATCTTTATAAGCCTTAAAATGCTCCTCTAGACGCTAAAATCCATAAAATGCGCCAAAGTGGCTCTGCTACAAAAGGCTCAGGAATTATTCAGAGTAGACAAAACCGAGGTTTTAAA
>JBBKWD010000079.1:0-2752 GCA_037968775.1 Bdellovibrio sp. | reverse complement strand
ATTCGTTCTGCCATTGATGGAGCGAATTGTTCGCGCCCGTCCTGTTCAAGGTGAAATCAGCGAAGAAGAAAAAGCAATCATCGAAAAGCGTGCCTTTAAAGACTGGCGCCCCCAGAATTTTATTTTGATCTTAGTTCCCACCAGAGAGTTGGCAGAGCAAGTTCAAGATAACATCCTGAAATTGGGAGAGTTCGCAGGTCTTAAAGGTTTTGCGATTTACGGTGGAACCGGTTACGACAAACAAAAAGAAGCGCTTAAGAATGGCGTGGAATTTATTGTCGCAACACCAGGCCGCTTGATTGATTTGTATAAAGAACATCTAGTTGATCTTAAGCAAGTGCGCGCAATCGTCTTTGACGAAGCAGACCGTATGTTTGATATGGGCTTTAAAGACGACATGAAATTCATTTTGCAACGGGTGCCACGTGAACGTCAGTTCCTGGTTTTCAGTGCGACTTTGAATTTCGATGTTTTGAATACGGCCTATCAGTTTGGATCCGAGCCAATTGAAATCAACATCAGCCGCGACCAAGCAACTGCTGAAAATGTGACTGACAGCATATACCATGTGGGCAATGACGAAAAGCCACAGCATTTGTTGTCTTTGTTGAAATCTCACAATCCAAAGCAAGCCATCATCTTTACGAACTTCAAAATGAACGTAGAGCGAGTTGCCAAGTTTTTGGTGGACAACGGAATTCCCGCAATGGCGATTTCAAGTTTATTGACTCAAGTTCAGCGCAATCGCGTGATCGAACAGTTCAAGGCTGAAAACGACATGAATATCTTGGTAGCAACGGATGTGGCAGCACGTGGTTTGGATATCAAGGGCGTGGATCTAGTGATTAATTATGAAATGCCAATGGATTGCGAATCCTATGTTCATCGAATCGGTCGTACAGGCCGTGCTGGAACTTCAGGAACGGCAATGTCATTGGTGGGCGAAAAGGACATCGAGTCTTTGGCGCGCATCGAAGACTATCTTAAAAAGAAAATTGATGCGGGATTCTTGGAAAACGATCAGTTGGTGAAGGATTTTAAACGCTTCCCAAGTCACGATGGTCATTATTCGAAAACATTAGGTGGACCACGTTCACCTCGTGGTGGCGACAGACCAGAGCGCGGCGCAGGCCGTGGTGGTGATCGTGGCGGGCGCGGTCGTCCTGGGCCGAATGGATCTGGCGGCGGAGAAAGACGTGAACATCGCGATGCTCCTCCTGAGAGACAAGGTGCTAAGGCAGCTTTCTCTGGTGGTAAGCCACGTCCGGAGCATAAGCGCGCGGAAGGCACAAATGGCGCTGTAAAACGCCCTGAAGGCGCAAGAGCAGAACCCAGAAAACATGCTCCACGCAACAAACCGGGCACTCAGCATTCTCGCGGAGCTTCGGCACCCAAGAGAGCTCCTGGTAAAATGGTCAAACAAAAATCAGTCAGTCAAAAAATCGCAGGATTCTTTAAAAAGATTTTTTCTTAATAAAATCTTAAATGACAGTTCAGTGAAATAAAAAAAGCAGCAAATTTATTGCTGCTTTTTTTTATGCCCTCTGCATGGGGTGACTTCAATTAACGCCTTTTTAAAAGCCAAGCCCAATAGCCATTCGATTTAACGGGAAGTGCCGAAAATTGGTTCTCGAGTTGGGGCCAAGTTATATCGTTCTGATCTGATGCGACATCTTTATCGAACACAACCGCATATTCTTTGTCTTTGGCAGCAGTGGAGTTGTTCACAATATCGGAAATTTTTCCAGAATGACATTCCATAGCCAAGAGCTCAAAACGATGTCCCCATTTTTGGAGGAAGTGAGTGCAATAAATGGGCGCATTGGCACAACAGATGAGCCCAACTGGTGACGATGAATTCGTCTTATCGACGAGTTCATAAGTTAAAGTTCTCAAATCATTTTTTCGGATAAATGAATAATATTGAGAGTCTCGTACATGTTGACCGCTCATTGCGACCCACAAAATAAGACAGGGTAGGCGAGCTTTTCTGGGCAACTCACGAATTAAAAGGGAAATTGTTAGCAAAAATACCGGGAGACAGATCAAGAGATATTTCGGAGTTAAGAAGGGAAGGGTAAAGTATGAAAGGCAAAAGGGAATTACGAAAAATAGTGTCGTCCAAAAAAGTAAAAGTTTTATTTGAAAAAACCCGTAAGTCTTATTTTTTAATCCCGCGAATCCGCCTAAGCACAATAGAGCGTAAAATCCAACTTGGAGTCGGGCCGACCCTCCAGTTAGTAGTTCGGGCATTTGGAAAAAAAACGAAATTTTTGGGGGTTGAATCCAGAAGTTGGGCAGATTTGCCGCACGTAAGGCGATGGGCAACCAAGGTAAAAAAAGTACAAACGAACCTAAGTAGACCACGCACCATTTTTTGAAGATCGTTCGGTTCCAAGGGAAGAAAAGTCCCACACTAACACCTTGAGCGAAAACGAGAATGGTTCCAAAATAGTGAGAATAAGACAGAAGCGAACTCGTCAGCAATAAAATGCAAAGCTGGATTTTATTTGAAGGAGTGTCGGTGCAAAATACTCGAAACCATAATCCGGTGGTCATGGTCGCTAGTAAAATTGCTAGAGAGTAAACGCGATCATCCTGAGCCACTTCAATACTGGGCAAGGAGAAACAGTAGATGGCGATAAAACTCAAGGTCACCACTCGTGAATTAAAGACTCTAAAAAAATAGACTGCCGCTGGAATCACAAGAGCACTGCATATGACGGAAGTGATTCTCGAATTGTCAGTAGCC
>JBBKWD010000078.1:0-18286 GCA_037968775.1 Bdellovibrio sp. | reverse complement strand
CTTCAGTATCGAAAAACACTCTTGGGTCAATGGAAGAGCGAAGCTGATGGGCCAGATTTTTTTATTTCCGCGGAGGGAAAAACCTCTCCTTTGGCTGAGCTGATGGCGACCTATGAACTTCTTAAGACTCATCCGGAAAAACCATGGGGCTATATTTCGCAGCCTGTGATTTGTGCCTTTCCAACAAGAAAAAAATTTTTAGAGATAGAGCTCGGAATTCAATTTTCTGAAGTCCCTTGTGTGGAAAGAGATAAGTGGTTGGAGTCCTTTAAGGGGTCTCAGTTCTATCTTATTTATAGCAGTGCTTACCCGAATAATCCGGCCTCGATGTTCGGACATACTTTCGTTTTGTTTTCTAAACACTCGCCGCCAGATTCCTCTGAGGGCTTTCTTGATTATTCGATAAATTTTTCAGCTGACACCACGTCAGCCGATGAAAAGTCTTTATGGTACACATTCAAAGGGATCTTTGGCGGCTATCCGGGAAGGTATCGGCCTTATCCTTTTTATCAGATGGTGAATTTGTATATCAATTGGGAAAGTCGGGATCTTTGGTATCTGAAAATTCCTTGGACAGATGATCAAGTCAATCGGTACTTGAATCACGTCTGGGAAATATTTACGACCACTCATTTTGATTACTTCTTTTTAGATGAAAACTGTTCTTATCGGCTTTTAGCAGCAATGGATTATGCGGATCCTGGTCTCAATCTCAATGATCAGTTTTACTCTCGGGCGCCGGCCTACTATGTCGCGCCGCTTGCAACTTACAAGGCGGTTGAGGACGCCTACAAGGGGCGTACCTCCCAGCATTTCACGCCATCCTTACAAAAGAATTTAAAGAATGAATTGGCTCAACTCAGCGCTGAAGAGCGAGCCCTCTTTAACCAGTACACAAAAGACTTAAAAAATATTGAACGCGAATCAAATGTAAAAGTGCTGGATAGTTTGGTTACCTACTTTGATTATAAAAAACGATCTGCTTCAGCCAATTATCTGCCGCCCGAAATTTTAAAGGGTTTGGATCAAACCTTGCGCCGTCGGGCGCAGTTGACAGTGCCATCCTCTGCCTTGCCTCCGATTCCGGCACCGCCATCGCCTCTAGAATCCCATGGAGCGCATTCCCTTAGTTTAGGAATACAAAACAGTTCAAGTGAAGTGGCGACTTTTTTGGGCGGTAAAGTGGCCTATCATGACTTGCTCAGTCCGACGGCGGGATTTGAAAGATGGAGTCATTTGAATTTTCTTGAGTTTGCAGGAAGTTATTTTCACGGCGACTTTAAATTGGATTCGTTTGTGGGCTTAAACATCATGTCCTTTTTTCCCATTCAAAGTTATGAATCAAGATGGAGTTGGCGCGTGGAGTTCGGATATGACCAGGCCTACTATGGGTACTTGCGCGGCGGACCAGGCGTGTCCCTTCAAACCCCAAACGAGAGAACTTTGATTTATAGTTTTTTAAGCCCCCTTGTGTCGACGTCCGCGAATGCCACTGGCGACCAGGGGTTTGTGGGGGAGGCTGAGATCGGCTTGGTTCACGAGTTCCGCTTCCCACTGAAGACCTGGTTTTTTTATCGCGATGTTTTGCGATTTCCCGATTGGGATTTTTCCGAAAAATTAGAGTCCGTCAATTTTCGACTGGCATTTTATCCAAGCCAAAGCGGTGAGATCCGTTTAGAGTGGGAAAATATTATTTTGAGCGAGACGACAAAACTAATTTATCAATATAACTTTTAGAATTGTCGCGATAATCCGAATTCCTATTGAAAAAACACACTGAGAACGAGCTGCTTTGAGTTCACAAAATGTTTTTGAACTGTGGGTTTACATTTTCACTTATGTGCGTTACTCTTAAGGCGTTGTTTTTTATTTTGACCTCGCTTCTTGTAAGCAGATGAGGTCCGTGCGCTGTGCGCTCAGGTTATTTTCAAAGACTTCCAGCCTAGGAGAAAAATGAGTTTCAAGCAAAGGACTATAGCTTCCTTATTCGCCCTGATTGTATTTCTAGTTTGTTTTTGGTTCACGATGAAGAAAGATATCCTGCAGTATCAGGATGATCTTATTTATTACTCCCTCTGCCACTTGCGTTTAGTCGGGTGGTCTATGTTGGCAGCCCTTGTCATTGGAATTCCTACGGGAATTATTCTCAGTCGGCCTTCGTGGTCGCGTTTTGCTGAAAGAGTGATGCATATATTTAATATCGGAAATGCCATCCCGACTATGGCCGTTCTTGCTTTGGCCTTGTTGATTTTAGGTATTGGCGATGGGCCTGCTGTATTTGCTTTAATTCTAGCATCGTTGCTTCCCATAGTGCGAAATACTTTTGAAGGCCTTCGACGTGTTTCTCCAGCCCTTTTAGAGGCCGCACGCGGCGTGGGTATGACACCTCTGCAGAGTCTGTTTCGCGTTGAGTTGCCGAATTCTATTCCCGTAATTTTAGGTGGGGTTCGTACGGCATTGGCCATCAATGTCGGTACGGCTCCTTTATCTTTCATTATTGGAGGCGACAGCTTGGGGGGGCTGATTTTCCCGGGAATCTATTTGAATAATCAGGGACAGATGATTTTAGGAGCTGCCGCAACAGCCTTGTTGGCTTTGTGCTTAGATGGTGTGGTGGCAAGTTTTGGACACGTGATGATGAAAAGAAGGGGCTTGGTATGAGACATAATATTTGGTGCGGCCTTTTAGTTTTGTTTTTTTCTGTTTCAAGTTTTGCGCAAAAAGAACTGCGTATTGGGGGAAAAAACTTTACCGAGCAGTTTCTGCTCGCGACAATGACCTCGCATTATTTAAAGTCCAAAGGTTTTGAACCCAAACTCACGACAGGACTTGGCACCTTGGTGATGCGGCAGGCCCTGGAAGTCGATCAACTGGATATGGTGTGGGATTACACGGGCACGGGGCTTATCGTGTATTATCATGTGCAAGAAAAACTCACGGGGCAGGCCAGTTACGAGCGTATTCGGGATTTAGATATTCCCAAAAAACTTATTTGGTTAAAGCCGTCAGAACTCGACAATGGTTACGCCCTGACCATGCAAAAGGAGGTGGCAGCAAAACTTAAAATTGCCACCATTGAGGACTTAGCAAATCTTGTGAAGTCAGAACAAAAGTCTTCACCGAAAAAAAAGCATCTCTTTGCGGTGGAGTATGAATTTGCTTCGCGCCCGGACGGATTAAAGCCCTTGCAGAAGGCTTATAGCTTTGAATTTAAACGCTCTGACATCAAGCAAATGGATCCCGGTCTGGTTTATACAGCTTTAAAAAATGGACAAGTCCTTGTGGGGCTCGCCTTTAACTCGGATGGACGTATTGCGGGATTTAACTTGGTCGATTTAAAAGATAATCTGGGATTCTTTCCTTCTTATTTTGTGACTCCGGTTGTACGAAAAGAAATTTTGGAAAAATATCCGGATCTAGAGGGGCATTTAACTTTGTTGGCCTCAAAACTTAATACCGAAAGAATGCGGGATCTGAATCGTCAGGTGGATATTGAACACAAGTCCATTGAGCGTGTGGCCAGGGAATTTCTCGAAAAAGAAGGGCTGCTGTAGATGGATGTAATAGCTTACTTAAAAGACGAATGGCCGATTATATTAGAGCTAACACTTCAGCATATTTCACTCGTAGGTGTCGCCGTTGGTTTAGCGGTGTTGTTTGGAGTCCCTGTGGGAATCTTGATGACTCGTTATAAGTGGTTGGTCAGTCCTTTGTTGGGGGCTGCGACAATCATCCTGACATTGCCTTCAATCGCTCTTTTTGGCGTGATGATTCCCATCTTTTCACAATTTGGCCAGGGTCTTGGAAGATTGCCGGCGATTACGGCCGTTTTTTTATATTCTCTGTTGCCGATTTTACGGAATACTTATTTGGCCCTTTCAAATGTGGACCCAGGACTTAAAGAGGCGGGCCGAGGCATTGGAATGACATTCTGGCAGCGTTTGCGGTGGGTAGATTTACCTATGTCGGTGCCAGTGATTTTAGCTGGCGTACGGGCGGCTGTGGTGATGAATATCGGCGTTATGACTATTGCCGCTGTCATCGGTGCGGGAGGCTTGGGGGTTTTGATCTTGCGAGCCATCAGTCAAAGCAGTATGGAAAAACTTTTAATTGGTGTGGTTTTAGTCAGCGGACTAGCCATTTTTATGGACCTGTTTCTGCAGTGGCTGCAAAAGATTTTAACTCCGAAGGGAATACGTAGACCATGATTGTGTTAGATAAACTCTCAAAGACCTTCAAACAAAAAAATGTCGAAGTAAAAGCTGTTGATTCAGTCAGCTTGACCGTACCCGCTGGAGAGATTTGTGTTTTTTTGGGGCCCTCTGGCTGTGGAAAAACGACAACTCTAAAAATGATCAATCGCTTGATTCAGCCGACCTCGGGCAAAGTGTTTATTAAGGGCGAGGATACAACGGGAATTGATGAAGTCACGTTAAGGCGTCATATCGGTTACGTGATTCAACAAATTGGTTTGTTTCCGAATATGACCATTGAAGAAAATATTTCGGTCGTGCCCAGGATGCTCGGGTGGGGAAAGCAAAAGATGCATGAAAGAGCAAAAGAGCTTATGTCCATGGTGGCCTTAGATCCATCAAAGTACATGACTCGCTATCCACGGGAGCTTTCCGGCGGACAGCAGCAACGAATCGGTGTGATTCGGGCTCTAGCTGCAGATGCTCCGATCTTGCTAATGGATGAGCCTTTTGGGGCCGTAGATCCGATCAATCGTGAATCCATTCAGAACGAATTTTTCCAGATGCAAAGACAACTGGGAAAGACTGTGATTATGGTCAGTCATGATATCGATGAAGCCATTAAGCTTGGCGATAAGGTGGCCGTGTTCCGTGCAGGAAAGATCACCCAATTTGCGCATCCGGATGGGCTTTTGGCGCAACCTAAAGATGAATTTGTGGCAGCTTTCGTCGGTCAGGATCGCACTTTAAAAAGATTACTTTTGGTAAAAGGCGGGGATGCTGTTTTGCATTTTCCAACAGTCCAGCCCGATACCCCTGCGGATAAAGCTTTGGGCGTGATGGACGAGGTTGATACGAAGTACTTGACGGTCACTGACGGCGAAAATATGGCCCTCGGCTTTGTGTCGCGAAAAAGTATGCGCGAGGCCAAAGCAGATCTATGCCGTAAATCAGTGCAGTCATTCAGAGCCACGGCTTCGCCCGATGAGAATTTGCGTGTTCTGCTTTCGCGAATGTATGAGTTCAATTTGAGTTGGTTGCCGGTCCTCGATGCCGGCGGCAAGTACTTAGGTGAAGTCACTCAAGAGTCCATTGCGGATTATTTGAGTTCCGGTAAATCTAAAGGGGGTTCGATTTTTTAAGGTGCCGTGTTGGGAACTCCTCGCCACTTGTAATTTTACAATAACCACCATCACTGCGTGATTCCACCATTAGTCCATCCTAATTCTCTTGTTTGAAAGTAAAACAGCACTTTCAACAAGGGGACTAGGGATGAATAAGGGAATCGTTTTTTGTGCCATCGCTGGACTATTTGGGATCAGCGCGACACTGCTTGCCAGCGACTATGTCCAAGAAAAAATACCCGTGCCTGAGTGGCATCCAAAAGGATCCTTTTGCCTCACAGACAGCCCCTCCTTATCGCTGGTGCGCTTAGCGCAAGCTCAGCCTTCAATTAGGCAAACGAAAGATCCCGAGAACTGGCAAGACGATATGGTGAAAATTCCAGCCGGTGAATTTTGGATGGGGGACGCGAAATCTCAATTCTCGGATGCGGTGCCACTGGTGAAAGTTCAAATTGATTCATTTTGGATGGATCGCTATGTGGTCACTAATAAAAATTTCGCAGAGTTCGTAAAGGCCACAGGATATGTCACAGTGGCTGAACGTGATTTGTCGCCCACGGACTACCCAGGGGTCCCGGCAGAACAGCTTAAGGCGGCATCGATTGTGTTCACGCCGCCAGTTCACCGCGTGGGTCTTGAAAATAATTTAGCTTGGTGGCAATTAGTACCAGGTGCAGATTGGCAACATCCTTTAGGCCCGCAATCCGATATCAATGGCAAAGAATACTACCCGGTGGTTCAAGTGACCTACGCTGATGCTGAAGCCTTCGCAAAATGGAAAGGAAAACGTTTGCCGACAGAGGCCGAGTGGGAGTACGCCGCACGTGGTGGATTGGATCGGCAAGAGTACGTGTGGGGAATGGATTTGCATCCTCACGGGAAATTTATGGCCAACACCTGGCAAGGGGAGTTCCCAGAAAAAGATCTCGGCAAAGATGGATTTGTTGGAATTGCCCCGGTCGGAAGTTTTCCTGCAAATGGTTATGGCCTGTATGATATGAGTGGCAATGTCTGGCAATGGGTCGCGGACTGGTACCGTGCAGATTATTATGCCAAGCTTGCGAAACAAAAAAGTATTCACAATCCACAAGGTCCACGTGACAGTTTAGATCCTCAAGAGCCGGGTACTCCCAAACGCGTGCATAAGGGCGGCTCGTTCCTTTGTACGGATGAATACTGTTCCCGTTTTCGTCCGGGCTCTAGAGGTAAAGGGGATGTTAACTCCGGGACTAATCATTTAGGATTTCGCTTAGTCAGCAGCGCGATTTAAAATAGCTTTATTTTGTGTGCTACATATGTTGTGAGTTCTGGGGTTAATTTTTTTCGCGCAGATTATGCTTTATAGTCGGACCTAGTCTGCGCAAAGAGGTACGCGGGTCCGAATGTCAGAAGAGGAAGGGCCGTGTGGGGCTGCTTTTGTCCAAATAACAGAGGTCTCCGGCTTCGCCGTGTAGCGACACTCTAAAAAAATAAAAAAATCTTTTCACAATCAGAAACAAGGGATATTCTCGTAGGCACAGTCCCCCATTTGGTTAATTTTGAAAAATAGGGTCATTTTTGAAATGAAATCGGTTTTGATATGAACTTGTCAGTTGGTCAAAACTCTCTTCCCTGGTGGACTTGGATTGCATCTTTCTTTTTTGCTCTTCTAGCAAAGTTTTTATGTATTCGATTTTTTTATATTGATGGTTTTTTTTATATCTATGGCTCATTTGTTGTTTGTTTGCCTCTTTATTTTATGTGGGGCCCCAGAGTCTTCTGGGGACAACTTGTAGCCGAGTCTCTCACTGGAAATATTGTAGGATTAAAAGGATTTGAAGTTCAAGTGCTTCATGGTGCAGCCAATTCTATGAAGCCCTTTCTGGGATACTATTTGTATAAGATGGCATCTGGTATGAAGCCCAAAACAAGATTTGATCGAAGTTTACTTTTTTTCTTTTGGACTCTTATTGTCGCGACATTGATTGGCAATCTAGTTCTAATTTCTTTCCGCGTTGGAGCGGGTGACGTGGGTACTCATCAATTTGTGCTGAGAGTGTTTAAGCAAACCTTAAGGGACTGCATCTGGGGATACCTCATTAGCTTGCAGATTTTAGAAATCGTCGGACCCTGGCTGAAAACAAAAAATATGTCTTTTTGGCCCATGGAGGAGACCATGGGAACAACCGATAGCTTGGGCAAGTAGGTTCTATGCAGGTCGAGCAAACGGTCTGGATTTTTTGTCTGCCACTTCGTCGGAATCTAAGATGCAAGGGATCTTCCGAGGTTTTAGGCAGTGCCAATTTTTCGGAAAGAGGGTTACTTCTGTCCCTACTAACTCACTAAGCCTCATGTTTAAAGATTCTTTACATTTTTAAAATTCGCGCAGATAAAAGTCAGGTGGATGTGCTCAAAGAACTAGTTAAGCCAACCGATTGCCAAGCTAAATCAAAAAGGTTATTTTAGCGCAGTTTCTGCTTTAAGGAACATCAGGCTCTGCGCTAGAATAGGTCATTACTTTAAACTAAGGAATGACGAATGAGAATAAGACAGGCCGGATT
This sequence comes from Bdellovibrio sp., assembly GCA_037968775.1. Taxonomy (GTDB): domain Bacteria; phylum Bdellovibrionota; class Bdellovibrionia; order Bdellovibrionales; family Bdellovibrionaceae; genus Bdellovibrio. Next base: position 10,429 of record JBBKWD010000078.1, on the reverse strand, counting down.
TTCTTCAAGACTAAAAGCTCATCGAAAAATTCTAACCCTGGAAACTTTGAAATTTATTGTCGAGTTTTTAAAAGATGGCGATGCCAGAATGTCAGCTTTTCGTTCGGGCGTTCCTGAAAACTATGCCTCTAAACAAGGGCAATGGCTTAAAAAACACCCGATCGTGCTGGCCGCGATGGAGGTGGACTTAGACGCGCGCGAAAATTTGAAATTGCAAAAGGCGATCGCCGAAATAGATCGGCAAATGGAGGCCTGCAAAGAGCTCTTGGGTCTGCAAGACTACTAAGGAGCTAAAATTTTTGCGCAAGACTCTTTTATAACGGACGTTTCTGCAGCGGAATTTGTTACAATGACAATTCAGCCTCAAGTTCAGCCTTGACGGTAAGATCTGAAGTCCTCTTCAGCTTCCAATCTAAAGTGGGTTGGTCCACCACGGGCTTGAAATGATAACGGCATCGCGCCTCATAAGCATCGTGCGTACCCACTAATACTTGAGTGTCACCGCCCGAAGTTCGTTGGGTACGACTGGCTTGAGATCCGCACACCACGCAAACGGCATGGTGCTTGGTCACAGTTTCGGCAACGGCCATCAGAGTCGGCATCGGCGCAAACGGTTTTCCCTGCCAGTCGGTATCTAATCCAGCAATGATCACGCGCAATCCGCGTGCAGCAAGTTCTTGGGCGACATCGACAAGGTTGTCTGAAAAGAACTGGCCTTCATCGATGCCGACAACTTTTGTGTCTGGAAGGAGCTGCTTTAAAATATCGGCGGCATCTTGAATGGGAAGTGAATCAATTTTAGTAAGATCATGAGAGGTCACAGCCATATCGCTGTAACGAGTGTCGATAGCGGGTTTAAAAACTTGAATTTGCTGGCGGGCGAATTCTGCTCGGCGCAGACGGCGAATCAGTTCTTCGGTCTTTCCGCTAAACATCGACCCCACAACGACTTCAATCCAGCCACCACTCTGAACATAAGAAAACTCAGACATCTATCCCCCTCAAAAAATTCCCGCTGAATTGCAGAAACGATCTTGCAGACCTAAGATTGAGTCAATTAAGAACGAGGCGCGTGCCTGAAAGTTAAGCTAACGCTTCTAACGCAAAGGCATAAATTCGCAAAAAGTAGTTTTGAGTCCGAATCTATTCTTGACGATTTCATCAAGACCTTTTGGTGGGTTTTAGTTTTTATAAGAATCATGACCTTGACGAAGTTCCGATCGGTTCCACCTTTAAGTAAGAACCTGCCCTTATATGCAGGGGAAGGGTGTTTATATGTCTTATACTTCTGGCTATTTACCTGTTCTACCACTGAGGAATGCTGTTCTCTTTCCGGACATCAGTGCACCATTGCGAGTAGGGCGGGACAAGAGTGTCCTGGCTATGCAGAAAGCCCTATCGGGGCAGAATTGGATCGTGTTGCTGACGCAAAAGAATCCGGATGGATCCGCTGAAAAAATGGAAGACCTCTATTCTGTTGGAACCTTGGCAAAAATAGAGTCGCAAAAAAAGGAAGAAGACGGCAGTTACAGTCTGTTCGTAAAATCTTTTCAGCGAGTGCGAGTTGTTGAATCAAAAGACAGCCAAGGAATTTTCGAGGTCTTAACCGAAAGTTTAGAAGATGTCAGCCAAATAGATGGAAAGACCAAAGAGGCCTTGCTGCAAAGTTTAAAGCAAATTTCTCTTGAGACTTTAGATCTCTTGGGCGGACATGTTCGTCAGGTCAAAAGTTGGATCGGCGAAATCGAAGATCTATCCGTCATGGTCAATGTCTGTGCCGCCCATGCGGATTTTACGATCAAAGAAAAACAATCCTTGCTTGAAATGGTGGATTTGAAAGAAAGAGCCTTAAAAGTCTTGGACCTTTTGCAGGAACAAAAAGAGCGTCTTAAAGTCCAAAACGATATTCGCAGCAAACTTTCTGAAAATATCAATCAAAGTCAGCGCGAAAGTATTTTACGAGAACAAATGCGAGTCATCCGTGACCAGTTAGGCGACGGTGACAGTAAAGGTGTGCTGGAGCAATACGAAGAGAAAATCAAGCTTGCGGATATGCCAGAGGAAGCCTTGGAGCTCACTCGAGGGCAGTTTAAGCGTCTTGAGAGTATGAACTCCAGTTCGCCCGAGTATCAAATGATTCGAACGCATTTAGATTTGATGGTCAATTTGCCCTGGAATAAATCATCTGAAAACTCCGAAATCGACTTGGAATTTGCGGAAAAAGTTTTAAACGAAGATCACTTTGGCATGGCCAAAATTAAAAAAAGAATTTTGCAACATTTAGCAGTAATGAAACTGCGTAAAACTCACCAGGGTTCTATCTTGCTATTTGTTGGTCCTCCGGGAGTCGGGAAAACCTCACTCGGAAAAAGTATTGCGCGTGCTTTAGGGAAAAAATATGTGCGCGCAGCCCTTGGTGGTGTTCGGGATGATGCAGAAATACGCGGTCACCGTCGTACCTATATCGGGGCTATGCCTGGGCGAATCATCTCATCTATCAAAAAAGCCGGAGAAAACGATCCTGTTTTTATTCTAGATGAGGTCGATAAACTTTCCAGAGGTTATGGCGGGGACCCGGCCAGCGCCCTTTTAGAAACCTTGGATCCAGAGCAAAATAATAGTTTCCAAGATCATTATTTAGATACGGCTTTTGATCTGTCTAAAGTTATTTTTATCGCGACAGCAAACAGCCTTGATACGATTCCGGGTCCATTACTGGATCGTATGGAAGTCATCGAGTTGACGGGATACACGCTGGATGAAAAGCGCCAGATCGCTAGAAATCATATCTGGCCAAAACAGCTCAAAGAGCACGGGATCGAGGGGGAACAACTTGCGATCACCGACGAGGCTTTAACAACTATCCTTTCACGTTACACACGCGAGGCCGGTGTTCGAGAGCTGCAACGCAAGCTTGCTAATCTCTGTAAGGCGATGAGTTTAAAAATTGTCCAAGCAGCTGGCGCTAAGATCACTGTGGATACTTCGGATCTGGACGAGATCTTCGGGGCGGAAAGATTCAGTTCCGATGTCATTGAGTCTGTTCTGCCTCCCGGGGTGGTAACGGGTTTAGCTTGGACACCAGTCGGTGGAGATATTCTATTTATTGAAACCGAAGAAATGCCTGGCAACGGTCAGTTGTTGTTAACCGGACAGCTGGGCGAGGTCATGCAAGAGTCGACAAAGATCGCTATGAGTTTACTCAAGGCTCGCTTGCCTTTGCTAGATCCCACGGTGGATTTCTCTAAAAAAGAAATCCATGTGCATGTGCCCGCAGGGGCCATTCCTAAGGATGGGCCTTCGGCAGGTGTGACGATGCTCAGCTCTATTGCTTCGAAGCTCTTAAAGCGACCTGTGAATCCGAAACTCGCCATGACCGGTGAAATTTCACTTCGCGGCAGTGTTTTACCTGTAGGTGGCATTAAAGAAAAAATCATTGCAGCTCACAGAGCTGGCGTGAATGAAATCATCCTATCTAAGAAGAATGAAAAGGATTTGCGTGAAGTTCCTGCGGAGATCAAAAAAGACATTCAGTTCCACTTTGTGGAAAACGTCAATGAAGTCCTGAAAGTAGCCCTCGATGTGGAGTTGCCGATGGTAGGTGTCGCATTGGAGCCTAGGGAAGTTCCTTTTGTGGGGTTTAGCGAATAGTCATTTGGCAGTAACTTGGACCTGCATCATGCGGAACTTTTAAAGATAACTGTCCTTGGACAGTTTGCAAAATCGTAAAGTCTCAATTGGCACAAGAGCTACTATGATAGCCCGAAACAAGGAGTTTATATGATTGTCCGCGAGATTATGCATACGGGAGTCAATGTTATCAATCATCACCTCAGCGTCGAAGAGGCCGCCAAACTGATGGAAAAAGGCGACATTGGCTGTTTACCCGTAGAAAAAAACGACAAGATGATCGGTATGATCACAGACCGTGATATTACTATTCGTGTGATTGCAAAAGGTAAAAACCCCAAAACAACAAAAGTTAGCGAAGTCATGAGTGAGGGAATTAACTTCTGTTTTGATGATCAAGAGCTAGAAGACGTCAGCCGTAAGATGCAGGAAAATAAACAGCGTCGTTTGCCAGTCGTGAATCGTCAGAAAAGACTTGTCGGTATGATCAGCTTGGCAGAGATCTCAAGTCGCTCTGTAGATCCAAAGATCGGGCGTGATGTTTTGATGGAAGTAACGCACTAGCGACGTACTTTTAAGAGGCCGCTGACTCAGCGGCCTTGAAAGAGGTAATGGGAAAACTATTCCCAGAAAGAATTCGTGAATTTCGTTACAGCCTCACGGAGGCGATAGTAGTCCGTCAACTTTTGCGAATTCGATGTGTTTTTGATGGCTTCATCAAGGGAGATACCGAGAGATTGCAAAGTTGTATATCCGACAAACGTTTGAGATTTCCCAATAACACCGAGAAGAGTTTTTCGGCTCTCTAAAGTATATGGACAATTCAAGATACAGCTAGTAACCGACTGCAAGGCAGATAGTTGATTATTCTCTGGCAACAGGTTGAAGTGGTGTCTGCCGGCTTCCGCAAAAGTGGCTAGGTCGCTTGTAAGAGTATTATTTGATCCAGGGTAAATTTCAAACAATTCATTAGCATGTTTAATTGCGGACTCATCGGCACTAAAAAACAGCAGCTTCAATATGACAGCACGCACACCATGTTCCATAATGACAAGTGGCTTTTTTGAAGCAAGAAGCGTCAAGTATCGTTCGCTTAATTCAACTGGAGTCAGTCTCCCAGGTACAAACCGTGTGCAATCAGGTTTGAAGCTGGCGTCATGGTCGGAGCAGAAAGGATACTCTTTTAGAGTATTCACTGAGGAATCGTCGCCGTTCTGCAAATAGGCAACAGAAACTTTAGCTATATCGGCTGGTCCGACCTTGCTATAAGCGGAAATTTCATTGGGAAATGGATAGTCCATAACCGTTGAGTTTAGAATTTCAGGGTGATTTTTATCGCGATACAATTTGCCTTTAAAGTTGTGAGTAAACCCGAGGACGTGGCCCATTTCATGAGCCGTGGACCACATCATTAACTTGTTCATAAAGTCTTCGCGAGAAATTGTTTTCGGATCAATACCCTTGTCAAAAAATGGTGAAAAACTATTTCCACAAAAGATTATCTTCCCACTATAGATTTGTCCCGTTACCGGGTTGGACTCTGAGGGGCCGATGGCGGAAGCGCCGCCACAAAGACTGGAGTCGTCGCTCCATTGAAAAATGTTAAGTCGAGCATCGGCCCAATTCGTAGGTTTGGTTAGAACTTCAATTTTTATGAATTCAAAGCCCAAGGCTTCGTTCCACCATTTTATGCCTTCAATGATCGACGGACGGTACTCTGCAGGTGTATTGCTGGAAATATAAAACGTAATTGGCTTGCGAGTGTCCCACTTCCGGATTGCGATAGGTTCGCTTGACTCTGAATCAGCTGTAAAGCTGGCCGGCATAATACCCATTTTGGCTGGTTGAACAAGGTAGACAGGTTTGAAGTCGCTACTGTGCTCAAATAAGCGGAAGGCGTGATGCATAATAACTGTTGAGGCTTTTGCATCATTCAGTTTTAGCAATTGAGCGAAGGTCACGACGTTGTCTCGGTTTTCAAAATTATAAACAGATGAATAGAGATTGTTAAATTCAACTGGATTATTTGGTTGAATAAAAGTTCTGAAGAAATGGCGAGTGAGACCTTTGGAAAAGTCAAAAGTAACAGTATCTGCAGCAAGCGATACCACCGGGAAACGATCGACTAGATTTGCGCCGCGAGGGTCGTTCGGGTCAGTTTTCTTCTCAAAAAGGTGCACAAACTTTTTATCGGCAGACAGTTCCAAGTTTACAAAAAGAGACTCGCTGGGCAAGCCGGACTGGAGGCCTGGGTAAAGACTGCCATCGATACTTTCGAGCCAGATACTCCAGATAAGATTTTTTCCCATGTTGCTGAGGTCCACGATGAACAATGTGTCGGCTTTTGCGTCAGGGGCAGACAAAGAGATGTCGGAGGTCATGAATTGAGTTGTGCCGAAGCCGGGGACTGCGTTAGTAGGCTTTGTGCAGCCGACCAGAGAGCATGCTAAAGCGAATCCAAGAGTGAACACTGAAATTTTCATGAGTCCTCCAAAGTGTCGAATGTCTTGGCGTAATTTTTAGTCGAAGGAGGGTTGAACAATCAACAGTTTTCGTTGCCTGAGAGTCAACAAACTGATGTTAAATTTGATATTATATATTTGTATCTGAATCGAAAAATCTTGCGCACTCGGTCGTTCTGTTTGCACAACTATTTGGACGCAAGCCCTAAAGTTCAAACCGACTCTTCACCCGCTCCAGGTCCTCTGAAAAAGCGCGGATTCTGAGGATAACGCCCTCCGCATCATAGGTTTCAGAAAGGACGCGCATTTTAGCGCGGATTTCACCGATGGCCCCTTGAGTGGTATAAGGAATCAAAATATTTTCTTCGATCATTTCTGTTTCAAAAAAAGCGATCAACTTTTCGCGTAGTTCAGCCACATCTTGAGGATTTCGAGAGGAAAGGAAATAAGCCTCTGGGAATTCGGCCAACAAAGCCTCTTGATCTCCTGGTCCCAAGCGGTCTTTTTTATTAAAAAGCAAAAAGCTCGGGATTTCACTGGCCCCGACCTCTCCTAAAACCGAACGGGTCACTTCCAATTGAGACTTAAAAGTTGGATCAGAACAGTCTACAACAAACAATAATAAGGAAGCACTTAAGGCCTCATCCAAGGTCGATTTAAAAGACGCCACCAGGTCATGGGGCAGTTTTTTAATAAACCCAACGGTGTCAGAAATTAAAATTTTTGGTCGGCTTTCAGGATGCATAAGACGCACTGTCGTATCGAGGGTCGCAAAAAGTTTGTCAGCGACTAACACCTCACTGCCGGTCAGTGCGCGCATCAACGAAGATTTTCCGGCATTGGTGTAACCGACAAGGGCCACTGAAATTTCTTGGCCTCGGCGAGCTCTGCGTGTCGAGTGCTCTTGAGAAATGGAGTCCAATTCCTCTTTAAGTTCTTTAATGCGATCGCGGATTTTGCGACGGTCTAATTCGATACTGGTTTCACCAGTCCCTTTACCACCACCACCTTGTTGGTCATCGCTGCCGCCGGTTTCCCGCAGGCGTGGTGCCACATAAGTAAGCCTTGCGATTTCAACCTGCAAGCGGGCGGCCCGGGTGCGGGCATGGCGGCTGAAAATTTCAATGATCACACCGGTACGATCTAAAACCGTCACGCCACTGGCACTTTCTAAGTTGCGCAACTGAGAAGGCGAAAGATCACAATCAACAATGATGATTTGAGCTTTTTCTTTGGGAATCGCACCCGCAGTGCCGGCGGCGACATCGGTGGCGTCGGCGTCGTGTTCTTCATCACTCTCAAGATCGTCTTCGGAATCCTGATCTTCATCCACATTTTTAGCAAACTTTAAAGCGGCCTTATGTTTTTTCTTAACAACCATGGGGCCGATCACGCCGGAGCCACCAGTCCATTGACCTAGCTGTTCGAGTTTGCCATCCCCTAAAACAGTGGGGCTTTTCGTAGAGCTGCGACGTTGAGACATCTGACCGATGACTTCATAGCCTAAGGTCGTCACCAATCTCTGGAGTTCCTGCAGAGACCCTTCGTGATCTAAATCGGAAGTTTGCGGTGTTTGGACACCGACTAAAAGGGCGCGCAGAGGTTTTTTGTTCGTGAAAGAATCCATGTGTACTCGTCTCTTGTGGGACCCCAATTTAGCCGGGAACCCTTCGGAATGCAAAGAGGGATTGAGTTCATAGGCTTGAGTTTGTCAGAGACTTGAAAATCTTATCCGGCCTGGAGACGATTTTAAAGAGCACAGGGGCGGAAAAGGATCTTTAGTTGCCAGAAATCCCTCCCTGCAGTTAAAGCTGGGCTATGAAAATTCGCTTCGCTCTAGGCGTCGTTATTTATGCCGTCATTTTTGCCACACAAACGCAAGCCAGTGCCTTGGACTTCTATTTTGAAGTCCTTAAAAGACGGCCGGTGGACTACGTAGTCAATGGCGCAGTGTGCGAACAGGTGGCTCGTCTTGAGGTCATGCAGGAGTATCAAGAACCAGAGTTTGAAACAGTCGTGGGTGTGGTCTATGGCCACAAGTCGGCTGCTATTGGAGAACTCGACATTGTGGTCCTCGACAGGGCTTCAAATCGAGTCGTCATGGTGGCGGAAGTTAAGTGCTGGGATAATTTATATCAAGCCCACGAAAAGGCCGCGAAACAGCGCGAACGTTTTATTAAAGCCCTGCAGGTGTTGCCACAGATGTTTCTTAAAAGTGGGGAGAGAAGTTTTTCCAGAGACCAATTTCGCGAAGTGCAGGTTTACAAGGCCATTTCGCAACGGGGCGGGCAGGAGTTTGGATTTGAAATGGAATTAGCCTATTCTTTGGAAGAATTGATGGCCTTGCGCTTACGCCTTTTACAGTGCCAAAAAGAAGGGCTCTGTGCGAGCCCTCTTAAAAATAATTAGAGCTTATTCGATCGTCTGAATTGTTGCGATTACATCCGGGTTGGCATTGATCGTGTTTCTCAGGCATCTTTTGGCGTCCTCTGGTGTTGCGTCTTTCTTTTCGGTGCTAAAAGAAATCAAGAGTTTTCCGTTGCCGAAAAGACTTTCGACTTGGCACTCTTTTGAGCGGTTAAAAAAGGCAATTCCTTTGTTAACCATGACTTCAGCCGGGTGTTGAGTGACTTGAATGGTACAGAAAAAATACTTTTGAATTTCTTGTTTTGGGTCTTCTTTCTGCTTCTTGTTTTTAAGGGCCTTCGTTGAAGTTGAAATCGTTTTCATACAGTCAGTATAAATATTTTCAATATCTCGCTCGACTAGAATAAGATTTCCTAATTTTCGATCAGCTGCGTGGACAGATAAAGCGCTTGTTAAAGTGACTAGAATAGTGACTAGAAACAGAGGTGTTTTCATGTGATCTCCTTTTGAATTCTTTTCAGCTCTAGAGTTTCACTTTCTCGCCAGAGAGCAAGTACTTTCTATTACTTGTCTATTGATTTTGGATCTCGCCAGAGTGTGTAAAGTCTCGACAATCCTGAAGAGTTTATGGCGCCCCCGTGTGGGCTCTTGTGAGAATGGAACTTCCCGGTATGATGCGCCAACACAAAGGAGGAATCTCAAATGATGATTTCTATTTTTTCATCAGTGATGATTGCTTATTCGCTTTCATTCCTCATCGCCTGCGCTAATTTCTACATTTCGGGATGATTGATCTGATCAGCTTGAAAGGACATAGGAATGTCCGGCCATTCTTGGTCTTCAATCCAGGCCTGCGACAACCGGAAGGTCACCGCTAATATTACGGGTCCAAGAGTTCGAGTGAGATCGTGGTGGAGGATCTGTTTCATGTGTCTATTCCATTGAGAATCGAGGTCCAATGAGAAGGCAAGATCCCGCACTTGCTAGGAAACAGAAAACTCAAGGCATCGCGAGCCCTAAGTATTTGTTTCCTTACAAGCGGCTTACTTGTTCTTGGGAGAAACTCTTTTTCGAGAGTTTTTAGTAGGGACCGTTTTGGATCGAACCGACGCTACTGATCGACTAGGCGGCGTGCGAACGAGGCCGGGAAGCTTTGGTACTGAGATCGGCAAGCGTTCCATAGCCACATAGTGCTGATGTTCTTTTGAAGGAGTGTAGCTAAATCGGCGCGGGTGGTGGAGTGGGCTCAGAACCTCAATTTGATAAGGACGATTTTTTAAAAGCCTCATCGTCAGTGGAGTCGGGTTAACCTGAAGCTGCCCATTTACTTTTATTTGGGCTGGATCTGCGGGTGATGAAAACTGTACTTCGATATAGTCGGCCGCAAAGGCATCGCGTGGCGGGGTTAGTTTTGCCAAAAGAGCCTTATAGGGGATTTCTTTATACCTCTGGTATCCAAAATAGGCAGCAGAGCCGAGGCCTGCGACTATGAGTAGAACCATAAGAAGACTTGAAAACCGAATAAGGGGTTCTGTATTTTGAATCAGAGGTATTTTTTTGATCCGAACCGCTGGGCTTAGTTGTAACGAAGGTAACTTTAAGATCTCGATGGTCTTCGTGATCAAAGTTTTTTCAGACTTCTCACTCAAAAGTATCCGTTTATCTGTTTTTGTGTGCTCGTCACTCAGTAGATTCTTAAGGTCTCGTAAGGAGCGTTCATACTTTTCGCTGAAAAGATTTTTCAAATAGACGGCAAGCTCTAAGTGAGAAAAAGCGGGATAGTTTTTATTTAAGAATAATTGTAAATCATGGCACAGATCTTTGGCACGGGAGTATCGCCGCTCCTTCTGGTGGTGAAGCAGACGTCTTAAAATCGGTTCGAGCATTCGCAAGTTCTCGTTTTCAGAAAAATCTATACCGTAAATGCGATACTCCCGTATTTGACTCTTTACTTCGTCAGGCGTTCGACC
>JBBKWD010000077.1:0-3274 GCA_037968775.1 Bdellovibrio sp. | reverse complement strand
TGAGTCATCTTTACCTGAGCTCCGACAAACTAACATTTTCTCAACAAGTAGAAACTTTCGCGGAATTTTTACGTGAAAATTTCCCAGGTGAAAAGATCACCTTAGCGGGATTTAGCTATGGTGGCGCGATCACATGGGGCACGGCCAGTCAGCACCCTGATTTAATCAAAGATATTGTCCTGATCAATCCAATGCTTGTTGATCCGATTAAAAACTTCATGCCTTTGGAATTAAAATTCTTTTTCAATGTGCCTTTGAATTTGAAAAGTGTGTACCTGATGCTTTCAACCCCCATGGGGCGGGTCTTCTTGAGAAGATCTGCACAGATTTTTAGGGATGAGCGGGCTGAAGGTGTTGGTTCTTTAGAAAGCCTGCAAGGTCGCAAATTGCAGTTCGTGGCACACTTGATTCATCATTTTTCGTGGCTCTTACGCACTGAAAAGTGGGGTGAATGGAATCAACGGTTGGTCAACTATCGCGGTGGTTGTCGCTTGATATTTGATAGTGAAGACTTACTTTTTGATAAAGAATCTTACAGGCAATTTGCGATGCAGATTGGTTGTGAAGATCTGATTACGACCACTGGTGGGGGCCACCTGCTTATTAAGACTCGTCCAGAGCATATCGCAGAATGTATTCATGAATTTCTTGAAAAGAGTATCGCTGCTTAATTTTTTGGAGCACTTTTCTTTGGACAGCAGTCAGTGCTGTCGCGAAGTTGTGGCCATCCTGTGCAGCTTTTCTGATGGGCATCGTGCCCATCAGATCAAAGTACTTTACTAAGACCGCCACAACGGCGGTCTTACAGCCCTCTCACGGATGGAGGAAGCTCGCATGTTTGTCTCAGCAGAAAAGGTAGAGGACAATCTACAAAAAAATATTTAAACGTTAAAGCTCGAACCGCAGCCGCAGTTCTTCGTCGCGTTCGGGTTGTTGAAAACAAAACCTTTGCCATTCAGGCCACCAGAATAATCCAGAGTCATGCCGATAAGGTACAAAAGACTTCCAGATTCGACGGCAACTTTTTCACCACCGGATTCAAATACTTTATCGCCCGGTTGAACTTCATTTACGAAATCCATCTTATACGACAAACCAGAGCAGCCACCTTTTTTGACTTCAACACGCAACATTGATTCCGCGTTCTTACCGTCTTCCTTTTTAAGGTTGGCAATTTTTGTGGCAGCTTCAGATGAAATTGTAATCATAAAAGAACTCCTGGTGTCCCCATCCTAACACAAGTGAGGACTGATTGGGAGCTACAGATCGGGGGCTGTGTGGAACTTCTTTAAGTCGCTGTTAACTCACTGACATTACTAGCTATTTTTCTTCCCTAGCGCGGCTTTAAAACGCTCCACGACGAAATCTAGCTCTGCCTCTGTGGTCCAGCGCCCCAAACTCAAGCGTAAAGAGCAGGCGCAGTCCGCCTCGCTGATGCCGATCCCGCGCAGAACATGACTGATGTTCACGGTGCCAGAACTGCACGCAGAGCCGGTGCTTAAGCCAACTTTTTGCAAATGGGGAATCAATGAATCTGTGCGGTGCCCCGGAAAAGTAATATTTAAATTGATCGGGGATCTTTCCGTGGGGTGGCCGTTCAAGCGCAAATCAGGAACCACGGCTTGAAGTTTCGACCAAAGATATTGGCGCAGCTTTGTTAAGTGTGCGCTTTCAGTTTCTAGATTTTTTTGACAAATATCAGAGGCCGCACCCAGGCCGACAATCGCTGGAACATTCAGTGTGCCCGAGCGTAAACCTTTTTCGTGACCGCCGCCGTAAATCAAAGGATTGATTTGAACTTTAGGTTGCGAGCTGCGGATGTAAAGGGCGCCGACACCTTTTGGACCATAAATTTTATGTCCCGAAAAAGACATCAAATCAATTCCCATTTCAGTGGCCTGAACCGGGATTTTACCAATGGCTTGGGTCGCATCAGTGTGTAAATAAATTTGATGTTCTTTTGCTAGGCGAGCGATTTCAGGAATTGGATTGATCGATCCAATTTCATTGTTCACCCAAATAAAACTCATTAATTTTGTGTGAGGCTTTAAGGCCTTCTTAAGCGTCTCGATTTCAACTTGACCAAATTTATTAACGGGCAAGAAATCAACTTCAACACCCATTGATTCAGCGACTTTCATGGCTTTCATGATCGAGCTGTGTTCGACAGTGCTGGTGATAAAATGAATGGGCGCTTGTGGATCTTCTTCCCGCAATTTTGACAGCAATCCAAAAATCACCCAGTTGTTGGCTTCTGTAGCCCCACCTGTAAAAGTGATCTCACTGGATTTGGCGCCAATCAAAGAAGCGACTTGCATGCGCGCTTTTTGCACGCCGTGTTCCGCGGTCCAACCCCAGTGATGTCCCGCACTGGCTGGGTTGCCGAAAAATTCTTTGAAATAGGGCTCCATCTGAGCAAAGACAGCAGGGTCCAAAGGCGTTGTGGCATTGTAATCGAGGTAAACGCCCGTTTGGAAAGGCTGCTTTTTTATGTCTGAAGGCGGCTGTAAATCCATGGCGACAGCTAATCTCGGGGCCTAGAAGGGGTCAAGAAAATTGAACAAAAAGAGCGCTTAAACGGCTTTTTTGATCTTTTCTTGTGCTTGATAGGAATCAATTTTTTCATTCAGGAAATTTTCAGCACGGTATTTGTCGAGATCCTGAAGTTCGGCTTTTAAAATATGCAAATGCGACACCCCTTGGCTGGAGAGTCGGTCCTTCTGCGCATTGTATAAAGTTCCGCCACGAGGCGTATACAGTACATAGCGGCTGTTCTTTGGCAGATAGACATAGACATTGAAATTGACCGGGCTGTCGCCTAAAAACTCATCCAGTTTAACAGAAGCCATTTCTTCATCTTTTGAATCACCAAAAGTTGCTTTGATTTCAGAGCGCGGGAAAAAGGCCATCGCCACTTCATCACCCAGGTGTTGGGACTTGCGCAGAAACTGGGCGTAGTTCAGGGCCCAGTCTTCAAACGGAACTTGTTTGATTTCTAAGTTCAGGGATTCATTTTCATTTACCTTTTCGCCATTTGAAGTCAAAAAGCTAAGCAAACGTTTTTGAATTTTATTAATAAAGTTTTTGTCGATAACTTTGTCTTTGCCCATGGCAGCTACTAAATAGCCAGAAAATCTCGAGGATTCAATCACCATGCAAGCGACATTCGTGGGAGCAGTGACTGCTTCAAGCTTATCGCCGGAAAGTCGAATGCAAGATTTGTCCAGAGCCTCGGCCGTCCCTTTGATAATCAAAGAGTCAGGAGCGTTGCTAT
>JBBKWD010000076.1:0-4600 GCA_037968775.1 Bdellovibrio sp. | reverse complement strand
GTATTGTTGGAAAGTGGAAAGAGCCAGCTCAAAGCTGTGCTCTGAAATGGCGCCTTGAGTGAAAACATCGTGCCCCAGGCGAACGGGGGCTCTGAATTTTTTGATAATTTTTAGTTTCGGTGAGGTCGGGCTTTCAAGTTCAGCGACCATCATGCGGATGGCATTGGACCCAATATCGATAGCGGAAATTCGACGTGACACGATAAAATTCTCCTGACCTTGGCATTAGTATATTAAACTGGCAGCATGAGAGCATGAAAAAAATCATATTCGGATCATTTATTGTAGGAATCCTGATTGCGGGTGTTTCGGCAGAAGCCCTTACCGATATTGAAATTTCGGGCGAAGTGGACGTTCTTGGGCAGCTCACGCTGTTACCGACCGGCGAACAGGGGAATTCTGATTTTCGTATTCCCACAATGCTTCTAAATTTTAATATGCCACTTCAAGAGGGAAACCTTTTGGTGGTCGAGTTCGAGGGAGCTGAAAAGGCTTCAGATGCCACCAGTACGCGCTTTGAAGTGCGGACGCGCGAAGCGTATTTTGATTTGGTCAGTATTTTTGAGGGGCTTTATGCTCTTCGCGGGGGACTTATTCCTCAGGCTTGGCATGAGGCACAGTACGAAGATTGGGAGTATCGTTTTTTGGGCGAAACTGCCTGGGTGATCACAGAGAAGTGGAAGTACCTGTCTTATTCAGATTTGGGGGCCTCTTTTATGGCCGAATTACCCCATAATTTAGGTGAGTGGGCGGTCTCATTAACCAATGGGGAAGGTCGAGATAAGGCCGAGATTGGGCCACATAAAGAAGGTGGTGTTTTTGCTCGCTTCACAAAAGCCGCGCCCTGGATGTTTTCGCTAAATTATATTCGTGGGAATTATGATCTCTATGGTGAGGATGTGGGATTAAAAGAACGCATACAGGGCCAAGTCCTTTACAGATCTGAATGTTGGTCATCAGGCGCAGAGCTTTTGATGACCCAAGATCCAGCCGATGTCATTACGGCAAATAAAATGGCTGAGGGAGTGGATGTTTTGTCCTTGGCGGGAACATCTGTTCGAGGTCAGGCGGCGAGTATTTATCTTACATTTCATACGGGAGATAAATCTGAGGCCATGTTTCGAGTGGATTACTTGAATGCGGCGGTTGAAGAATCTGGAAAAGACTTGAAGACGCTGATAGCGTCTTGGGCCTATCAGGTTACGGATGATTTTCGCGCTGCCCTTGCTGCTGATTACACAAGCTATGGCGATAAATACTTTACTTTCGGTGGTCGTGATCGTTCGAAGCTAGAAATCGCCGCGCAAGTTCTCTTTTAATGTGTTAAGATTCTGTTAGAATGCGACGTGCGGCCGTGTTAAGCGGTGTTATTTCATACAAAACTAAGCTAGATGATGAAACGGGGGATCCTGATGGAAAGAGCCATCGATTTACAACTCGAAGATCTTAAGAAGATGATTCTTTTGATGGGCGGACATGTTGAAAAGTCTCTCGCGCAAGCGGTCACGGCACTTTTGAACAAAGACCTGGCTATGTTTGCAGAGGTTCACAATACCGAACGTCTGGTGAACGAGGACCATATTAAAGTTGATAATGCTTGCATGCATATTTTGGCCAAGCAAGGTCCTGTTGCCAAAGATTTGCGCTGGGTTATTTCCGTGCTTAAGATCAACAACGATCTTGAACGCATGGGTGATCAAGCTGTGAATATCTCTTATTCAGGCAAAGACTATTTGTCCCGAAAAACAGTCCTGCATCTTGAAGACATTCAAAAGATGGCGGAACTAGCCGGAAAAATGGTGAAGGAATCATTAGATAGCTTTGTCAAAGGCGACTGCGATCATGCGCGAAAGATTCTGGAAATGGATGATGAGATCGACGCATTAAGAAACAAAGTTTTTAAAGATGCTAAGGCTCATATGCAAGCGCAGCCTCAGGATGTGGATGCCGGTTTGGATTTGATTTTAATTGCGCGAAATCTCGAAAGGCTCGGGGATCACGCAACCAATATCGCAGAGGATGTTATCTTTGCGGTTACAGGAAAAGACATTCGCCATGGGGGCAAGTTTGGCTGAAGAATCTGTTCGAATTTTGGTAGTAGAAGATGAATTAGAAATCCGTGAGCTTATGGCTTTGCATCTTTTGCGACAGGGTTACCGGGTGACCGAGTGTGGTTCTGCCGAAGAAGCTTTGACCGAAATGGAACGCAGTTCTTACCAGGTATTTGTTTTAGATTGGATGCTGCCCGGCCTGTCGGGTGTCGACATCGTTGGAAAAATCAAAGAGAAAAATCCCCAATCTAGTGTCTTGATGGTGACGGCGATGGCAGAACCTCAAGATATCGTGACCGGACTTGAAAAGGGTGCTGATGACTATGTCACCAAGCCCTTTAATCCCAGTGTTTTTGTAGCCCGGGTCAAAGCTCTTTTGCGTCGTCAGCAAAATCCGCAAGTGAGCTTGAATTCCTCGGCGACCTCGTTGGCTTCAGGCGCGGAAGTTCGTGTGTCGGGTTTAAAAATGAATTTTAAATCTTACGAAGTTTCCTATGAAGGGGAGCCTTTGCACCTGACTCCCTCAGAATTTAAGCTTTTAGGCGCCCTCGTGCAGAACCAAGGCTGCGTTTTAACGCGCGAGCAATTGATTGAGAACATTCAAGGCGAAGGCATCAATGTTGTTGGACGCACCATAGACACGCATGTTTTTGGATTACGCAAGAAGTTAGCGGGCTTTGGTGACCAGATTGAGACTATTCGTGGAGTAGGATATAGGGTTAAGATGGATATCGCATGAAGCGATTTCTAGGTTTTCCGTGGCGATTTTTTTGGAAGTTTTTTTTCACTCAATGGGTGGCTTTTGGGCTTCTTTTTATAGCGGTGTTGTCCTTTATTGATATCCGCTACCAAGTGCGACCTTATGTTTATAACTCGGCTTTCCTAAATTTCTTTATTTTCAGTGGTCTTTTGTCGCTTGCGACCTCTTATCGCTTCACTCGTCCGATTCATCGTGTGATTTTAAAAACCCTCAGGATTTCTAATAAGCGTTTAGTTGGCAGCATGATTGACTCGCAAGAGGACGATCTTTTAGACGATGAGATGGACGATCTGTCGGAACTCGACATTGCTCTCAGCAAAATTCATAAAAAGATGAAGCATCGTAAGGCGCAGTTTCTGCAAGCCCAAGAGGAATCCCAAGCCTTTATGAGTGCCGTTTCCGAGGGCCTCGTCAGTGTGAGCTTGGAAGAAAAAATTCTGTATTTTAACTCTCAGTTTGCGGCTCAGTTTTTGACGGGTTCGCAGGTGCAACAAAGTGTCCTGACATTGAAAGAAGCCATTCGCACTTCGGATGTTTTAGAGGGGTTTGAGAAAACCATTCGTTCGGGTAAAGGAAATCGTTTTTTGGTGATGCTACCTACTTTGGTTGACAACCAGCCACGATTTTTTTCTATTTCCGTTAATCCGATTCGCAATGAAAAAACTCGCGAAATATATGGCGTTGTCGGGATCTTCCATGACATCACGGATATCAAAAAAGCAGAACAGATCCGCATCGATTTTGTGGGTAATGCCTCGCATGAGTTACGCACGCCTCTGACTTCGATCAAGGGGTATATCGATACCTTGGCGGAAGACACCAAAAATGGCCAGTTTTCCCAAGCGGGAAAATTTTTAGGAATTGTTTCGCGAAATGTGGATCGGTTGATGGACCTGGTGAATGATTTGCTCAGCCTCTCGTCCCTGGAGTCTGGTTCTGAGCTGAAGTTAGAAATGGTTTCACCCCTCCAAATTTCGGAACATGTGGTGACAGAGCTCGCTGTCTTGGCCTCGGAGAAAAGTATTTCCATTCGTGTGATCGGTGAGGTGCCACCCTTTAAGGCTGACTCTCGCAAGGTAGAACAGGTTTTGCGCAATTTGGTTTCCAATGCGGTGAAGTACATCCCCAATGGTAAAACCGTGCAAATTCGCTGGGAACGTGACGAAAAAAATGGCGTCATTTTACGTGTGATCGATGATGGTCCCGGGATAGCGCCAGAGCATCATGATCGGCTGTTTGAACGCTTTTACCGTATCGATAAAGGACGCACGCGTGATGCGGGTGGTACGGGACTGGGGTTGGCGATTGCAAAACACATTATGCAAAGCCATGGTGGCAGCATTTCTATCAAGAGTGAGCTGGGCCAAGGGGCAGAGTTCATCTGTCGATTTCCGGCTCAGTAAGCCAGACCTATGACCAAGGCCTTCCGCCTGAGATCGCATTTTTATGTAAATTCCTCTAATCTGTTATTAGGCACATAACGGGAGGAACTGAATGTATAAGTTGTTAACGATTGCATTGTTGGGGGGACTTATTTCTTCTCAAGCTTTGGCATTAGGTTCAGCTGGCGCCTTTGATAAATCCTCTTCGCAAATTTCAGCCAAGATGACCAATCTTGAAAATCAAATGCAAGCCAAGGCCAATCAGATCAGAGAGCTCGAACAGCAGACGGCAAGAGCTAAGGCCATGTTCGATAGCATTGCGGAAGATCAAAAACTATCGATGGCAACGGGTGGTGGCGGAAGCGGTCAACTTCTTGAAAATTTAGCGCTGACCAAGGCACGTAGCC
>JBBKWD010000075.1:0-3440 GCA_037968775.1 Bdellovibrio sp. | reverse complement strand
TGTCAGTAGCCAGATTCACTGCGTGCCGGAGAATCCAGTAAAGTGGCGGATTCGTACTTTCTTGGTGAGTGATAGTATCAATTATCGCACTCCAGCTGGGTAGGTTGGAGATATAGTGTGTGAAAATTTCGTCGGAACTGAGAGGTTGAAAGGACAGTCTCCAAGAGCGTAGCGCGTAGCTGGCTATAAAAATGGCAAGGCCAATCACGGGTAAATAAAAATTTCTTAGCGTTTCGTGTGCTTTTATCACATCGAAAATGCTATCACAGGCGAGTAATTTTCTGCGCCGCAATAGTCGTAGAGTTGGCAGAAACTTTTCCTCTCCAAAAAATAGGGAGAGGGGGCGCCTTTTGGTTAAAAGCTATTTTTTGGGAAGGAGCAGTTTAGCGCCTTCTTTATTCTGTGACTCTTGGGCGATCTGCAATGCCGTTTGTCCAAGTTTATTCTTTAGTTCCTTATTTGCCCCAGCATTCAAAAGAATTTCCAAGGTTTCCTTGGAGCCATATTTAGCAGCGACCATAAGGGGAGTCGTGCCCTCGTTATCTGCCTTATTCAAGAGGTCGGCCTGCTTTTTCAGAATTTTTTTGACTAAATCCAGACTGTTCACCGAAGTCGCGACATAGAGAGCGGACTCTCCGTCACCACTGACATTTGTTAGGTCGGAGCCGTTTTCGATGAGAATTTTAGAAACTGCAACATGCTCATTGGAAAGGGAGTAATAAAGAGCTGTGTGTCCGCCTTCATCGCGCTTGTCGATTTCAGTTTTATTCTTGATCAACTTTTGGACGGTGGCCTTACTGCCATCAGCCGCCGCAATCATCAAGGGAGTTCGCTCGCCGGCAAAGCTAGTTGCTGCCAGGAAAATGGTGATGATGAATGAGCCGAACCTAAGTTTCATAAGATCCTTATGCTTTTGGTGCTAGGACCAAAGTTATGGGAGCCGCATCCTTGGTTTTAGATTCAGACTTTTCAAGAACCAAGGTTGCGGATCCATCAAATGGGTTCATGTCACCGATCTGTTCATAGCTAAATTTTTTCAGAGTGTTTCTGCCAACAAGGGTTGCCACGAGGTCACGAATATAAAACCGTGCATTGTCGAGGTCCGAGCCGCCATAGCGATCCGGACGAGTCAGAGCCGCAAAATATATATTTCCCTCGTCTGTGCTAATCATCCCGCCAAAGGTGATGGCGAGATTGGCTGAACCCGTTTTAGCTACTAGCGTGTTATGATAGGCATCGGAGGTATAGAGTCCCTTAAATGTGGAATAGGTTTCTCCGCCTCCACCCACAGCCAGAATGTCGGCCATCTGATAGCGACGGCTCCCTTTTCTCGTGGCCAACATATCATCCAGGTCCTTAAAGATTGCGACTAAAGCAGAGCAGCTGACCAAGTTGTAGATTGAAGCGCCGTCTTTTTCTATCGGATATCCAGAGCCATTATAAACTTCCACATTATCTATGGAGAGATTCAATTTTGATTGAATAAATTGTTGATAGGCGGCGACACCCCCCAAACGTTCAAAAAGTACCTCAGGAGGATAGTTAAAAGAATACTTATTAAAATCCCTCAATATCATATGTAAGGGGCGCGACTTAAAGGAATACACATCATGGGGAACAGTACCAACGTATTCTTGATAACGAGCTTTAGAAATGGGACCCACGTTCTTTTCGTTGTAACGAAGGCGTGACTTGTATTGAAGATAGTCCTTAAATCCTTTGTCCGTGCGAGCAGCAGAGGTAAAGCTGGCAGGATCGTTCCAGCCGAAGTTTTCATTTTTATGGTGATTCATGACGTCGAGAAGAACCTTGAAATTTTCGTCATAAGATATTGTGTCGACGAGAGTACATTTCTTTTCGGCCAGAATTTTTCGCACTTGAGGGAAGACATTCGCCAGCATATCACGACCCATATAAGGATCCATATCGCCTTCAAAATGTAAATTGCAAGAGGTCGCTCCCATGCCGGGAGTAATATAAATGCGTGTTTTAAAGCGGTACTCGGGCCCGAGTTTGGCGATGGCCCAGTGAGAAACTAAAACTTTGGAAAGCGAAGCAATACGATATTTCGTCTCAAGATCTTCATCACTTACATTCGTCGGATATGTCTTAAGAAATTTACTTTTGGCGATCTCTTTTTTTGTGGGGTTCATGGCTTCAACAGAGGCATTTTTCTTATTCTGCAGGTAGCACATGGCGTTCATTTTAACGCCCGCCTGTGCTGTGGTAACAGAAAGCAAGAGTCCCATCGAAAATAGTGCGGGCTTTCTTAGTAAACTAGATGTCATCGACGTACTCCTTTATCAACTCGTGCTTTCTTTCCAAATTCTATACCAGGCAGAGAAGACACTGAGGGCAGGTCGCCTGTCTTAAAGTTAGACAGTGCCGCTTTTGAGACGTTCATAAAGGAGTGGGGTCCATAGAACACGTTAAAAGGCTGACATTTTCTATTTTTCAGGACCCCCCAGAATGGAGGGACTTGAGCGGGAAAAGTCGGAACTAGAGAGGCTTATTTCGAGGCGGGCTCTTTAGTCTCTGGTACGTCGAAATAGTCAGGGGCTACAAATTCGACTGTAAATGGATATTTGTACGACTTATAGGCATTGATTTTAGGGCGACCGGCTTTGACGTAGGCCTCATCCCAAAGGTTGGCGAGCAGCTTAGAGCCACGGGCCATATCAGTAACGATTAGCCCTTTCATTCGGCGAAAGGCCACGGATGCGGATTCGCGCTCTGCTGCTGTTTTGATTTCCATGCCGCGTTCTTTGATGACCGTGGACTTCTTTGTAATGGGATCGAGCTTGAGAATACGAGCCATATCGGCGTTTGAGATCTCTCCCAGAATTTTCATTTTCTCGATGACAGTTTTAGGTTTAAGGAAGGCTGGCTTTTTCATTCCGCGAGCTTCCCGCAAAACAAGATTGTCCAAGTCGCCATCAAATTCACCGACAACAGCGTCTTCAAAAAAAGCATGAATGCCACCGTGGCCGACTGCATAACCGTCATAGTCGGCGGTCGTATGAAAGGGTTGGGAGTTGTCGCCAACAAAGTGTCCCATTAGGCCCATAGACGTGATCATTTGATAGACTAATTTATTATAGGGCAACTCGTTGTCTTGCTCTTCTTTGAGATTCACAGGGGCTTTGGCAGACGCAAATTCTTTTTTGAGGTTTGCGATAATTCGCATGAACTGGTCAGCTCTCCACCAGGAAGAACCAAATTCTGTGGGAATGGATTTGATTGTGGAACCGTCTTTTTTGAACTTATTTTCTTTGCCCGTGTAATCGGTCACAATTTTTTTATAATCCAGAGGAATATCTTTTACTTTCAGATCGATGACTTCAATATCGATAAAATGGGTAGGGTTTCCCAACTTATTAGATTCTCCACCAAGGCTCTTCCAATAGAAATCGGGCATGTTGCAAAGATGACCCATCATC
>JBBKWD010000074.1:0-3732 GCA_037968775.1 Bdellovibrio sp. | reverse complement strand
AATAGAAATCTTTAAACTGGAACTTTCGGACCCAAATTTCCGAAAAAGAAAGTCTACAATTTCGCTCTGTCTTCAGCCACAGGAAAGGATTTGAAGCGAATACCGATCACCTATGTTTTATCTATAAGATGTCATTATGCTACACAGATGTGGCCGCAGCCCCTGCCCCGGGGCTCTCGCTAGCGAGGCAGGAGGCCTCTGCAATATTAACCTTTTATCCTTCTTACTCTGACTTAGTTGCAAGTTTCAATTTTTTACGCAAGTGTAGATATCGAAATAAACCCTATTAAAGGCGTCGATAACAGCATGGTCCGAGTTCATTTGTGTTGTCGTCAATCGCGTGGGCGTAAAGCCCAGAGCACAAGTGGGCTTTGCTTTGCCTGTTCCAGCGCCTGGGCAGGTGATAAAGGGCCATTTTGCGGGTTCAGAAACTTGATTCTTTCTATGGCGATCGGATTGAACGCTGCAGCGGCTGTAGGTATCTCCCCGTATGTAAGTATCTGCTGATTGGCATTCGGAAGCCACATTGGTGACGGGATGCTTTGTGATGTTAATCCATAGTTCTTTGTTATAGGTCTTGGACTCTTTGAGCGAACGGTAGTCCATTCTTAGGAGTGCCAAAATATTCGTGGAGTCATTCTGATCCACTGTAATAGTTTTCCATTTTAAAGAAGTGATATTAAAACCCCGTATAGACTGGGTTCCCACCCTTAAGAATGAACTGTTTCCCGAGGCATCTTTGATATCCATATTTTGAGTGGTGCTTAGTGAAACTCCCGTAAACGCCCTTGCACAAGTCTTGTCGTTGCTCAGCATCAAGGTCAGCTCGACCATCTTCATATTTAGTTCATTTTGAGTCTGCACCCTGGCGGACTGTTCATTGGCATCTACAAAAACAGTGGTGGCGCCATAGACTACGATGGTAGAGAGACCGATGCCCATCATCAGTTGAGCGATGGCCCCCCCTTTTTGGCCCAGAAAATGAAACTTAATTTTTAATGCAGACATATGTAATCCAAAAAGTCTTGTTGACGGCATTTATCACACCTGGATCCGTATTCATTTGAACAAGAGACTCTCTACTTACGACAAAGCCTGGGGCGCAAACAGGTTTTGTTTTCCCAGTGCCCGCACCGGGACAAGTTATAAATGGCCAGGCAGACGTGGGTGGCCCGGCGACATTATTTCGGTTCCGGTCTTGTTGGATGAGGCATCTGCTATATGCCTTTCCTGGCAAATGTTGAGCCGAGGACAGATTACTAAATAGAAGCAAAGCCAAAAAAATGAAGTTAATCTTTAATACAGGCATCACTGATCCAATAGATATCATTGGCGCCATTTGGCACGCCATTAGCTGTTGTATTCCCCTGTTGAAAGCTGACGGTAGTACCAGTGAATCCAGCGGCACAAGTGACGGGGTGATCGCATTTCGTTACCGGCCAAATTGCCGGACCCTTTTGAATAGTGGTCCAACTCGGCCCTTGGGTCACCTCGCAGTTTCCATAAACTCCGCCTCGCACATAGGCGCTCGCAGACGTGCACGAGGTGATCGCATTGGTGGTCGTATCTCGGCGTGTAAATACCAAATACTCCTTGGTTTTTATGTTAGTATCGTTCATGAGGTTATAACTAAGCTCTAGAGTGCTGGTTGCGGAGGTTGTGTTTAGGGGATCAATGGAAACTGATTTCCATTGAATTTTTCGGACGTTGACGCCCTTGATAATATTCTCACCCTTCGCCAAAAATACGCCGGTTCCTGAGGGGTTTTTGATGGTGACATCGGTGTTCAGATTCAGAGGGACTCCCGCAAAGCTGGCGGTGCAAGCGCTGGTGTTCATAAGAATATTGTTAAGCTCAATGGATTTTTGAGCCACATCGACGACCCTCTGTACTTGGTAAGATAGCTTAAAGGCATCTCTAAAGAGAGTGGCAAAACCCAAGCCTGTTACAGCTAACAGACCTAGTCCCAACAAGATAGAAACTAGTGTGTCTCCGCGTGTGTTCCTAAGAAAAGAGGAGTGCTTCATACTTTAACCATCGGCTTGCGACTTTGATTTCTGAAGCCCCTTTGATTCGAAACACGGGAAAACACGTTTTAAACACAAGAAAAACGCTCCTGACGGCAGAGCAAGGCCTAAGAGAGCTGCTCGGCGCGGAAACCAGTGAGGCAGTGCCGCCATTCGAATGGATTCTAAATGGGTCTAGTATGTTGACTTGAGGCAACGGCTGTCTCAGTGTGTTTTTTTAAAATAAAACACACTTTGTTTCCAGTTCAGTTGTTAGGCGGTATGTTTGTTATTAGAATCCATTTAAAATATTATGAGTGTCAAAAACGAATTTATTAAAAATTTGAAGAGTGAGTTAAAAAAACGCATCGATAGTAATGCCCACTATTCTTTACGGGCTTTTGCCAGGGATTTAGATATTGAGCCGAGCCTTTTATCAAAAATACTCAGAGATCAGTATTCAATCACGGAAAACATGGTTCGGCGTCTGAGCGTGGGGCTTGGAAAAAGTCCCGATGAAATTGAAAATTTAGCACAGAAAATAATTCATGAACGGCTCGAGAACAGAAGAGCGCATGCCCGGCAATCCGGAAGCTTTCAATGTATTCAATCTGATCACTTTGAGTATCTGTCGGAGTGGTACTATATGGCGATTTTGCATTTAATAGAAACGGTCGATTTTAAGCCCGATCCCCAGTGGTGCGCAGAGCGGTTGTCTTTAAGTGTCCAAGAGGTTGATGAGGCTTTTGAACGGCTCCTACGCCTTGGATATATTGAAAAAACAGAAGGGGTTTTCTATGTGCGGCAGCCTCAGTATTCAACTTTAAATTTTCCAAACACTTCGGTTTATTTAAGAAAAATGCAAAGGCAGGTGCTGGAAAAAGCGATTGAAGCTATGGAAGAAGTTCCCTTCGATCTCAGGCATCAATCCACTTTGACCTTCGCGGTGGATGCAAACTTAATTCCAAAGATGGTCAAAGAGATCAATTCATTTCGCCGCAATATGAACACTCTGTGCAGTGCTGAGAGCAAAGTTTTTAATGAGGTCTATCATTTGTCTTTTTCACTGTACCCGGTTACCACCAGAGGAAAGTCATGAAATCATTCGCTAGAGTTTTATTTGTTTTATTTTTTGGTACTTTTTCTCGGGGTCTTGCATTTCAAGACGGTGGCAGCGAAACCCATGGTGGTGATTCCGTCGCTGCGGCCTTTGTAGATTTAGCTGTTGAGCTTCAGACAGATCTTAGAAGTATCCCCCCTGGCTTGCTTCCGGAATCTGATATTTCGCAGCGCTTAGATATTCTTATGACCAGTCTTATTGTCGAGTCCCAAGAACGAGTGTTTTTTGAAGGACATGAAGTTCAGGCTATCAATATTCGAACTGATCAACAGCGCCGCGTTGTCGTTTCAAGATCTTTATGGGATTACTCTTCTGAAAAGAAGAAAATTTATGAACGTCTAGTTTTGCATGAGCTTTTGCCATTGATTGTTATTTCAGATAGAGATTACCGTCGATCATCGGAGTTGTTGCAAATCATCGAATTGTCCCGTTTTGGAAAAATTAATCTGGAATTTATTAAAAAATCTTTCCAAACGCCAGAACAGGCCTTGTTGATTAGAAAATTTATTTCACAAATGAAATTTTGGGCAGTCGAGACACCAGACTTATTAGTAAATGAAATCACTCTCTTTGCCAAGCAAGTCGTGAACGGGTCCTCCTGGGAGA
>JBBKWD010000073.1:0-9891 GCA_037968775.1 Bdellovibrio sp. | reverse complement strand
TGCCATATCGCTGATTCTTATGGTGATTGGGTCGCTCAAAGCCCTTACGGCCGAAGATATTTCTAAGCGCCAGATGGCCATCTACCTCGCTTCTCATATACCGATACTTGTGATCTACCATTTGCATCTGTCACTCGGCGGTCTGGCCGACCGACTCTATTGGCTGGTCTTTGGCTTCATCGCGGCCTCTATCGGCTTCACTGAAAACCGTGCTGATTCACATAACAAAAAAAGTCTAAAATCTTCAAAGGTTTAAAGATCTTATTCAACAAAATGCCTAGAGCAATAGCTCGCTAGCCGATCAAATAGAAGTCGCCCCTGTAGAAATTTCCAAAGTTTAATCCTCATTACAGATTAAACAGGGGCCAAGGCCCATTTTCGATGGCACAACCAATGCTTATAGAGTGATGAACGAAAAGGTTGGAGAACTATGAGTAATCAACACATTGAGCCGGAACTAACTGTCGGAGAAATCATAAAGCTCTACTGTTCGCATTGGAAAATGTTCGCGTTTTTTACTGGTATTTTATTCGTTCTTAGTGCCCTGATTTATGCCGTTAAGGTGCCTTACGTGGCCTCGGCGACAATTGTGATTAACGACTCCCAGAACTCCTCGTTACAGGCCTTTTCTAGTCAGTTTTTTGGCCTTTCAAAATCTCTCCAAGAATCTAAAAAAGGCAGCAGCCTTCTTTCAAAGCACATTGAATACTTAAAAACTCGTGAATTTTATGAAGCTTTCTTAACCGGTATCAAGGTCCGCGGTGCCAGCCCCCTTATTACGATGGAAGAACGCCAAGGATACGAGAATCTCAAAAACTCTTATGCGGAAGTCTTAGCTGAAAGAAGCCCCAGTCATCTTGAACTCTTGCAAAAACTAGATCGTTGGACGCGTATTCAATTGGATTCTGATTTTGAAATTAAGGTGTCTGTTGCGACTGGGGATCGGGCGATGTCCTTATTTTTGTCGAACACAGCATCGCAATTGGCGATGGATATGTTGAAAAAACGCGAGTTAGCTGAAATCACCAGAGTTGAAACTTTCATGAATAAACAAAGGGATGCCGCTGACACCAAGCTTGTGGAAATCGGGCGGCAGCTTTCGGATATGCAGCACAAGGATGGAAATCTTTTGCCCCTCGCATCGAAAGATAAAATGGGCGACTATGTTTCAGAGTTGCTCGTTCGCTCCAATGAATTGAAGCTGAAGATTTCTGAGAATAAGAGATTGATTGCCTATCTCCAAAAAAGTCGAAGTGGCCAAAGAGAAGCGGCTTTGTACGGGGTTGGTGGGAAAATTGATGCACTCAAAATCGAAAACAGTATTTTAGGCGATAAGATGGGTCAAGTGCAGGCCTCAATCAATGAGCTAAAATCTCAAGTTAAGCAAATGCCCTTTGAAGCACAAATGGTGGACGACCTTAAAAAGAAATCAGAAATTGAATTTACAAAATATAGAGAGCTCAGCAGTGGTTTGGGGAAACTTGAGGCGCTCAAAATCTCTATCGACACTCGTTTTGAAGTTCTTGAGCAAGCTCGTTGGGAAACGACTCTGCCTCAGATAGGTTTGTTGAGCTTAGCCCTCGTTTCGATTTTATTGAGTCAATTTGCGGGATCTTTATTGATCTATTTCCGTTATCTCTGGAATCCCGATGTCGTGACGGCGCAGGCATCGCGCAACTTGGTCATCTTTGACAATCATTCGATGGATCCCCGTGTGATAATCGAAAACTCAAAAATTAAATTTAGCTTAAAGAAACCGGAATCAGCACCAAAAGAAGAAGCTCCTGCAAAGGCCGACGACGGTCAAGTTGCATGGAACCTTCTTAATGTGGGGCAGGGTTCTGACATATCTCAGTAGGAATGAAGAAATGAAATTACCTGTACAAGAAATCATTGTTGCATTGTCTTTGTTGACTCTTGTTGCTTGTGGAAAGTCGACGCAAACTCAAATACAGAATTCAATAAAGGCGAATCAAGAGGCGGCCACTTATTCGGATTGGGAAGCTTCTGAACACAATCCGGAAGTCCTATTTGAGGAATGGCGTGAAGAGGCGAAGACCGATGAGGAGTCCAAGGAAGATCTATCGAAGGATCTTTGCCGGGAGCTTTCTGTTTTAGCAGGACAATCGCTTTCAGTGTTTGAACACGAAATTGAATCTAACAAAAATCATGAGATCTTAAAACCTTGCAAGAAGAAACTTGAAAAGCAGTTGGACGCCTACTATTCGGCTCAACGTAAAGACATCAATGTTTCTATTGATGCCAAAAAAAGTACATCTTCTTCGAATAATTTTAATTTTCCATCCAATGTTCAACTTCGGGATGTTTCAAATGGGTACTACGGCGTCAGTGCCGACGTGTCACCTAAAGAGTTGGTTTTGACCTTTGATGATGGTCCATCTGGCATCTACACGGAGTCGATCTTGCGTTCTTTGCGCGAAGTAAATGCGAAGGTCATCTTTTTTCATCAAGGAAAAAACGTTCGAGCCAATCCCGATATAGTAAAGAAAGTGGCGGCGGATGGTCATTCAATTGGAAGTCACTCGGTCTCACATCGTTGCCTCGGAACTCGAATTAATTGCCAAAAAAGCAATGGCCGTCTCTTAACTTTTGACGAAGCTGTTGCTGAGGTTAAAGGTGGACACCAGGCCGTAGCTGATGTTTTAGGCTGGGTGGATCCTTTCTTCCGCTTTCCATTTGGCGAGAACTCTCCGGAACTCAAATCCTTTTTACGTTCTAAATCTGTCGGTGAGTTTTATTGGTCAATTGACAGCGAAGACTGGAAAGCTCAATCGAACGAAAATCTTTTGCGCAATACCTTGGAGCAAATCGACAAACGCGGTCGCGGAATGGTGTTATTCCATGATATCCAACGTAAGACAGCAGAGACTCTGCCAGCCTTCCTGCGGGCCGTTTATAGTCGAGGATATAGCATTGTCTTGCTCAAAGCGGCTGATGAAAATGCACGATATAATAGTAAGTTAGTCAATCGACGCCAGCCTTAGTATTCAATATATGAAAGCAACTGACAAGGATCGGCCCTCTACCTGGAGGGTTTATACAGATGGAATGTGCAATGGCTGCTACGGAGGCTGTTGCACAATGCCCGTGGAAGTGAAGCTTTCGGATCTCATTCGTTTGGGCGTGACGGACGAAGACGAAGCGGCCGGATCCACTAAAAAACTCGCGAAACGTTTGATCAAAGAAAAAGTTGTGGTGTCGTATCGAAGTGGTACCGAGTTTTTCATGTTGTCGCAAAGATCAAACGGCGACTGTCTTTATTTAGATTTAAAATCACGGCTTTGTACGGTCTATGAAAAAAGGCCTGACACCTGTCGCCAGTTTCCAAGTATCGGACCTCGTCCTGGCTATTGCCCTGTGGGCCCGAAGTAGACCCGTTGAAGAGAACTCCAAAATTTATTAAAAGCTTTGAGAAGTCGATTGGCCACAACGATTGGTCAGTGACACCGTCAGCGCCTGGGTACTCCAGTTACTTGGCCATGCGCTGGTTGCAAAACAACTTACTGAAGTAGAGCCAAACGCACAGGAAGCTGATGCAAATCCGGCCCCGTTATCGGTCGCCACCAAAGCTTGAGCGGCCGTCGCGTTGCGATCAAAACGGAAAGTCGGAGAGTTGGCTGATGATGAATTACAAGCTTCTGAAATATAGTCTTGAGCATAGGCCGTTGTCGATGAGGATGTTGTCAAATAGATAGCAACACCCTTGGCATCAAGATAAGTTCCGTTTACAAAATCATAAAGTAAAAGACGGATGTCGCGGTTCTCGCTTACGTCTGCACGTACGGTGAGATTCACGTACATATAGCCATTGTACATCAACGGTACGCCATAATGGGCCATCAATGCGCCGTTATCATTGTATGCATACCAGACATAGTTAGTGACCGCATTGGGCAAGCTGGGCGCTTGAATTTTGAGAGTCACTTTTTGGCCGGCCTTGATATAAACATAATTGGAGATCGAAGGATAAGAAATGATACTTGAGGAATTCGCTGAAGTATCAGAAACACTTTCGATGCTGGCAAGTGTGTCGCCGCCGCCTTGAGAGCAGTTCTGAAAAGATAATAACATTCCAACGCCAACAACGACCAAGAGGCCGCTCATAAGCTTTTTATTTTTCGTCATAAGTTCCCCTTTTATAGTTCTTAAGTCGGAAGCAGAAATATCAAAACATTGTGGAAGGCCTTCGTCTCAAATGAGGACATCCTCTTCTGAGTGTTTTTCCAGGCTTCCATAATTTTTCAATACTCATCTTCTATTGTTTTAGAAAAGGAGAGTTTTATGCAAGTCCAATTTAAGAAGTCGAAGTTAGCTTTGGCATCGGTGGGTATTCTCTAGGAGGCAGCAGAAGAGCGGCCTTTCTTTTTTTTGTTCTGTCTCAAAGTGAGACTCTCAGAAGTGTCTACTTCTTTAACATCCCCCTGCGCAGAATTGGCTTCGTCTCACCCTGGAACTCTCTAGATCTCCTATATTAACCAAGAACTGGCACAAGCACTGCTCTATCTAAGGTTAAGGAATGGGAGGCTACTATGGGCTTCAAAGATAGAAAGTTAGAAATTGCGATGGTCGGATTGGCCGTTATTATGGTGGGCGCCCTTGGGCACATCTTTAAAGCACCTTTGAAAAGTGCTTTGCCGCAAGAGTTCAGCTTTGAAATGCCTCGTCCTAAAGCCTTCTTTGCTTCTTTGTTCGACCTGGGCGGTCGTGAAGTAGAGCGCAACTATAAAAATCCATTTGAGAAGAACAAGAAGACCGATGCTAAAGCAGCAAAAGCAGATGGTAAGGGAATTCCAGCTCCAGCGCTTGTAGCTCAGGTAAAAAAGGCCCCAACTAAAAAGGACGAAGCTAAAAAAGACTCAAAAGTATCCGTGAACATTGTATCAGAAGCTAAAAATGAAGGATTAACCGCCGATACTTCGGTATCTGGCGATCAGTCACAAAAGCCGCAAGATAGGGCACGGACGGAAGTGGCGGCCGCCGACAAAAAAGCCGCAGCGGACGGAACGGCTTTGACAGATGATCAATGGCGCGCACTTATCAGAGCTCAGCCGTCTAAAGAAAATATCGATAAGCTGGCGCAAGCCTATTCGAATAAGGAAGTCAGCGATTCTGGATTTTACGCAATTGTGACAGATCTTTTGAGTCATAACCAAGCGGAGTCACAGAAGCTAGGAGTTTATGCATTGTCACTTTCCTACAGTGCGAAGTCTTTTGCTCTCGCTTCTCAGTATTACGACCAGTTAGCTCTAGATGCTCAAGGTGAAGCTCATACCTATTTAGTTTCTTACGCAACAACAGGACGTCACTCTATTTTGACGGCCGCTTTGGAGAGTGGAAATGCTGCGGTAGTTGAAGTTGCAGCCGGAGTGGTTATCGAGGGCTATCAGAAGTCGGTACAAAATGGTGTGAATCTTGGAGCACCTCCGCGTGAGTCCCGAGGCGATGCTGTCGCAAGTGGAACAGTGGCGGACTACAGTAAATTCGTTCCAATCTTTCAACGTCTTGCGCAAAGTGGTGACGCGACTATTGCTCAACTGGCTTCAGTTGCCTTGGGTCAAATTCAAACTTCCGTTGCGGCCCTCTAGGATTTCTCGGGCCCTCTGGGGGCCTCATGCACAAGCTGTCATTAAGTCGTTAAATCTAATCTGAAAAACTCTAGACAGAGACTTCCCTCATGGACCACAATGGGTCCATGAAATTGAGCCGTCTTATTCTATTTTGCGCACTTTTGTTTGCGGCGCCCTCAACGTGGGCGGCAACAGAATTGCCTCGCAGCTTGAGCCCCAGCGATCAACGACGAGCTTTGGAAATTTTGGGCTTTGGCACCTCTTCTAAAATCTTAGATAATCCCTATCCACTCGGCGGCTACTCTGGAGTCGAGATCGGTTTGTCGTCCGAATATATTCCTATTGATGATCTTGCAGCCTTAGGGAGTACCTCTAACGACAAAGGTGAAATGAGCTTTTACACCTTGATGATCGGCAAGGGGCTTTACTACAATGTCGACATTCATTTTTACTTCACGCCCACCGTGCAGAATGACGATGTTTCAAGTTTTGGTGGTCAATTTCGCTGGGGCTTTTACGAGGCCAGTTTTTTTCCAATCACCTTTACAACTATTGCTTATGCCGGTGGAGCGAATTTTTCAAACCTGATCAATGTTGCCACCACGGGAGTGGATCTGGTTGCCAGCGTAAATATTAAAAACGTGGCACTTTACTTTGGCGGTGGTCGTGTTCGTGCAATTGGTAGGTTTATAGGGGGCGCTGATGGCATCACCGATGACAATGAAACACATGAGCAAGATCTTTTTGAGAATCACACGGTCTTTGGAGTAAATGTGAACGTACAAAAATTCTTTGTGGCATTTGAGATCGATCGTTATGTCGATTCAGTTTACAGCGGAAAACTAGGAGTTAGATTCTAACTGAGCTTTTGCAATAAGTTTGGTGGTCGATTTCCCATCAATAAAGTGCAAAGAGCGAACTTCGCCGCCATAGGACATCACGAAGGGCGCCCCGACAATTTGTTCCACTTTCCAGTCTCCACCTTTAACTAGTACATCAGGCTTTACTTTCTGAATCAGTTCTAGCGGTGTGTCTTCGGTAAATATGACGGAATAGTCGACGCAGGATAAAGCTGCCAAAATCTCAGCCCGATCATATTCAACTTGAACCGGTCGGGATGGACCTTTCAGCCTTTTGACACTGGCATCAGAGTTGACGCCAACAACTAAGATGCTTCCCTGTGCTTTGGCTTCTTGCAAATAACGAACATGGCCAACATGAAGCAGATCAAAGCAGCCATTTGTGAAAACAATTTTTTTGCCAGAGGTTTTCAATGGAGCAAGAGCCGCTTCAATACTTTTTAGCTCTGCTACTTGCCCCATGATTTAGACTTTCTTGTGCAGACGAGCGCCAGAAATATTTCCGGCAACGTCTTTATTGAACAATAGGGATAAAAGAGGGAATAAAATAAATCCTGTTAAGACTACCATGGCACTGCGCAGGACCACTTTCATGGCGTAAGCACCGGTATCAGTTTCTTCCGGTCGACCAATGCGGTGATCAAAAGCCCACTCACCAGGGGTCGACCCTAAGAAGATCCGATTGATCACAAGATAGATAAAGGCCACGCCTGCGAACAAAGCAAAAGTTGCCAAATAAATCAGACCTTGCTCATCAGGATGTGTGAGGTTGCCGATCAGGTCCACACGAGTGATCACAAGCAAGATGATCATGCAAAGCAAGCTGGCTGCCAATACCAACATACCATCCAAAATCGAAGCTGAAAAATTCCAACGACTCGGAACATATTCGTCTGCCTTGGCAGTGGCCGTGATTTTACTGCGAGCTGCCGCATTTTCGAAATCCAGGCGACGATTTTTCTGCAAGGTCTTAAGGATTTCATCTACTGCTGTTGAAGTTCCGTCACCACCGACTTCAGTCAATGAACCCGGAGCGTCTGGAATAGGAGATGATTTTTTTCGAGGCAAGGGCGAGCGAAGGGGGTCGGTTGAACCCTCTTCAAGCAACTGCAAGCCTTGGCTGCGCAAATTTTTGGCGGCGATTTTTGCTTCTTGAGCATTGGTCGGCATTTCTGCGGGAGAAGCTTTTTTCTTGTGAAAACCCAGACCATCCGTAAGGGGTTTAAACTCAAACTCTTCGAAGGGATCCATTCCTTCTCCTTTCAACACATCAGATCAAAGTCATACTTTAGGACGGAGACTAGGGCCATGCAAGCCGTTTCAACGCGCAAAATTTGTGCTCCCAGGGTCACTGGATGAAGGCCTAGTTTCTGAAAATCAGCGACTTCTTGATGCGAAAAGCCACCCTCGCTGCCCACGATGATCCAAATATCCCGGATCTCATTGGGTTTTTCGGCAGATTTCTCTGTGCGAAGGGCGTGAATATACTCCTTGATGCTAAGAGTCGACGGGCCCTCATAAGCAAATAGACCCGCTTGGCCGGTCTTTTGGTTAATCAAATCAGCAAGTTTATTAAAGGGCAGGGCAGGGTGAATCTTCATCAGATCACCGCGGCCGGATTGTTGAGTCGCCGAACGCACGATTTTTTCCCAACGATCGACCTTGTTTTCAGAAAGCTTGTCACCATTGCGTAAAAAGCTGAACTCTGAAAAGAAGGGCTGAATGCTGGAAACACCCAACTCCACGGCTTTTTCCATAACGGCATCCATCACCGGAAAACGTGAAAGCGACAAAGCAATATGCAGGCGAGGTTCTTTGAGAGGCGGAATTTCACGCTCTTCAATAATTTTAGCGGCCGCAGATTTTTTTGTGATCTGTGTGACTTCGACGAAATAGGCTTTGCTGTCTTCAGTAAGAACTTCAAACTTAGAGCCCATGACTTGGCGACAGACATCAAAGATATGATGAAAGATGTCGCCAGAGAACTGAACTTGGTCCCCATAGACATCTTTTTTTTCTATCCAGTAACGTCTCACGACTGAACCCAGTATCCGACCCATTCGTCTTTTTCAATTCGACGAATAACAGTGAGGCCCGATTTCTCTAAGAAGTTTTCAAAAAAGTGATTATCACGTTCTTCTAAGATTCCAGTGAGCAACATATGGCCACCGGGCTTGAGGCGACTCATCAAATCGTTTTTGATTCGAATCAATACACCGTCAATGATGTTGGCAACAACGACGTCGTAGGTGCCACGAAGCTCTTCAAGCTGAGCGTCGGGTAATTCAATTTCTTCAAGCTTATTAAGCTTCACGTTCTCACGCGCCACGCGCAGGGCTTCAGCATCAATTTCGATACCTGTGACCTGACCGACTCCTGCCATTTTTGCAAGCATGGCTAAAATCGCAGTGCCCGTTCCAACATCCAGTAAAGACCAGTCAGCAATCTGTGCCTTATTTTTTTCAGCAAGTTTATGAATGAAAAAGGCCATCATTTGTGTGGTGGCGTGAGTGCCGGTTCCGAAAGCCATTCCTGGATCAATCAAAATGGGATGTTGACATTCCGGTGGGGCTGTCAACCAAGACGGGACAACCCAATAATCGCCAACCAATGCAAAGGCCTTAAAACCTTTTTTCCATTCTTCGAGCCAGTCCTTATTTTGCTCTTCATAGATTTGCCACTTTAAACTTTTGTTGATCTCTAAAAGACCATCAAAAAAATCACAACCTGGGCGTTCTGCAAAGAACACATCCAGCTCATGACTATTTTGTCTGACAATTTTTGAATCGTAGGTAAGGTCGGGTTGGGTGAAAGCCAGGGCTTCTGTTACGCCCGTGGCCCCCGTGCCGAAACTGTGTTCGGTGATTTCTTGTTCAAGTTCTGTGGGGACCTGGCTAACGCGAATTCGGAAATAAGAATTGTCACTCATGGGTGGAGTTGTTACCAGAATCTCCTACTTTATCAAGCTTTTCTGAGTTCACTTCGGGGACTGATGAGAGGACAGCTGTTGCCTCTGGAGGACTGGCGCTTATAGACGCTGGAGCTGGGCCCGCAGTCTGCGGAAGTGCTGTTGGCAATAATGGGGTGAGGCTAGACTCCAGTGATTTTGTAGTTGTTACAAGGATCTGAGTGGCGGCCTCAAGAGCTGAAATCTGTTTCTTCTTTGGTTTAGAAGTGTCAATAAAAGAGCCTTTAATATCAATGCGGTCTCCAGTCATGATGCCGATCTGCTCAAGCATGGGAAGTTCATCCCGTGACAGCAAAGTGAATTCTCTGGCCACTGCGATTTTATCATACACGGCAATAATTTTTAATTGTCCTACCGGTATTTGAATTTCACCGAAAGAATTAGCGCCGCTGGCATCCCGAATATTAATTTTACGAACGGCGGTGACAACTAAGTTCTTTTTCAAACCCGAGTCCGCGCCGCCACTGATATAAAA
>JBBKWD010000072.1:0-75885 GCA_037968775.1 Bdellovibrio sp. | reverse complement strand
CCACTATTGACTCCGCCTTTGCTCATTTGGGAGGTGTAAACACTTTTGACAGCAGCTGACGATTGAGGCTGATATTTGGTCTGAGCAAGGGCCAGCTGGCCTAAGCTCAAGGCTAATAAAATACTAAATACTAATTTCATAATAAACTCCATCGAGATTTTGTTATTCCAAACTCTATGCCACTCTTATAAAGCCCTTCCTGTCGCGATGCGATATCTATTTAGTAAATGAGGAAGGTATATGTTTACTAGACGGTAAAGTTATAACCAAGGGCTCCGATAAGGAACT
Source organism: Bdellovibrio sp. (assembly GCA_037968775.1). GTDB lineage: Bacteria > Bdellovibrionota > Bdellovibrionia > Bdellovibrionales > Bdellovibrionaceae > Bdellovibrio. The sequence goes on along the minus strand of JBBKWD010000072.1, from coordinate 75,597 downwards.
ATGTCGGTTTTTGAGTTCTCAGACTATCGAAAATTTCTTAAGCAGCTCATTAAAACTTTTCCTCAAGGCGGGCGAGGTGTGTGGGCGCGTTTATCCGAAAATCTAAATGTAAATGCCACGATGGTTTCTCAAATAATGTCCGGAACCAAAGACTTCTCGATCGAGCAAGCTCAGAGTGTTGCGATTTTTTTGGGACTGCAAAAGCTTGAAGCGGACTATTTTATCTTGCTGGTTCAAATTGAACGAGCCGGGACCCATGAACTGAAAAGCTATTTCAAAGAAAAGATCGATGAGTTGAAAAAGGATTCGCTGAAGATTTCGAAACGAATCAAATCCGATCGCAAGCTAACAGACTTAGAACGATCGATTTTTTACTCCAGCAAAAACTATTCTGCCATTCACTTATTTTGTTCCATCGGAAAAGGCGCCACCGTAGAGTCCATCGCTAAGAAATTTGATCTGCCACGAGTGCGTGTGCATGAGATCTTGCAATTTTTGGTTTCCACAGGACTTTGCAGCCAGCACTCTCATTACTATCGAACCGGCAATCAAACCATACATGTTGATAAGGGATCGCCCTTTCTTATTAAGCATCACGGGAACTGGCGTATTGAAGCCATAAAAAAGAGCGAAATTCTGAGTGACGAAGAGTTGATGTTTACAGCCAATGTCTCTTTGAGCAAAGAGGACTTTTTGAAGGTTCGCGAGACCCTTGTGAGAACGATCCAAGAAGTCGTTGAAACAGTGAAAGCATCGCCTTCCGAGGAAGTGGCGAATCTAAATATTGATCTTTTTTTGATGTAGACTTGAGTCGCGATTTTCGGCGGGTAGGATCGGGCTCAAGAATGTGTTAGAGGTTGCCGCAATTTCTCCAAATGAAGTTGTCCGCTTTCTGGAGGACATCAGACTGATGCCAAGCGAGATTGATGAGCCGACTGCTGCAATTAGTTTGCGAGTTCCAGAAAATATTTGCGAGCAATCAAATTTAAAACAAAAAGCAGATGGCAAAAAATATCAGTCGCTTATGGTAGAGTACTTAAAAAATTGAATCTCTAGCTAGCTTGTGACTGTCAGACTCCGGTAACAAACACTGTATTCTACCAATGGCGCCACCCCTGTTTTGACTCCTGGAATTCCTCCGCTCTATCATTCGATGCAGGAGGAAATATGAAAATTTCCACATTCAATTTATTCGTCTCATTGATGTTGGTCGCGGGCAGCGCCTTTGCAGCCATCAAAACCGAAGTTGTGGATTACAAGGATGGCAGCACTGAGCTAGAGGGCTTTCTGGCCTATGACGATCAAAACTCCGCCCCTCGGCCGGCAGTCCTAATTGTTCATCAGTGGGGTGGCCTAGGCGACTACGAAAAAATGAGGGCGCAAATGCTTGCCGAAGCTGGCTATGTTGCTTTTGCCATTGATGTCTATGGCAAAGGTATTCGACCCGTGGATCCAGTCGAACGAGCTCGTCTTTCTGGTCTTTTTAGATCTGACCGCGCCCTTTTTAGGCAGAGGGAGCTGGCTGCTTTGAATCATATTAAATTAGATCCTCGAGTTGTTGCCACGAAAGTTGTCGTTATCGGATATTGTTTCGGAGGGATGGGGGCTTTGGAGATGGCCCGCGCGGGTGCTGGCATTGTTGGAGCGGTCAGCTTTCATGGTGGGCTCAGCAACCCCAACCCACAGGATATTCAGAATATGACTATGCCTATTGCTGTTCATCACGGATCTATTGACCCTTTCGTTCCGCTCCCAGAGGTTTTTCAATTTAAGTCAGAAATGGATGCGGCCCAAATCGACTATCTTTTCACTTCCTACGGAAACGCAGTTCACTCTTTTACAGATCCCAGTGCAGGGGATGATCCATCACAAGGGGCCGCCTACAATGAAAAAGCTGATAAACGATCATGGGAGTCACTTTTAGTATTTTTAAAGGAGGTCGCTCCTTTAAATTAGCGATTAGAAATCAATGCCATTGTAATGCAAATAGCTCTTCACAGCCTCGATTATCTTTTTCATTTTCTCCATTTGATGGCTATTGTGATCAATACCACCTTTTGGTGTTTTCCTCGAACATTGCGATGGGCTCAAATTACCTTAAGTCTGACAGTGATCTCCTGGTTTGGATTCGGCTCCGTATATGGATGGGGATATTGCTTTCTGACGGACTGGCAGTGGCGGGTGAAAGAAGCCCTGGGGGAGTCCAACCTGCCTTCTTCTTATATCACCTATTTATTGAATAAGCTGGGCTATGTCGATATTCCTCTGCGGAGTATCGACATCATGGTCGCAATAGTGGTTATTGTTTCCTGTTTTGGCTGCCTGATTCAAACGATTCGGAAGGGGCGCCGAGGGTAAGACCAAGACAAAACCGTTCAATAATGGAAGTTGTGAAAGACATCATCTTCCGAGGAAGTGGCGAGCTTAAATATTGATCTTTTTTGGATGTAGACTTGAGTCGCGATTTTCGGCGGGTAGGATCGGGCTCAAAAATGTATTAGATGCGCGTTTAAGATTTCTTAAACTCCAACTGTCGTTTGAAAAAATCAGACCGTTTCGCAAGTTGCTCCATATACCCATTAACGTCTTCTTGGGCCGTTTCTGAAATTTTGAAAAATGGCAGAATATGATCATCGGGAACATAGCGGAACGTGAAATTAATCCTGCGAGTTTCAAAATTCTGAATGTCATTCAATTCAAAGTTCCAGCCCTCTTTGGTGTCGACTCTTTGCACGCGATGGAAATGATGTTTTTTAAACTTGTCGCCGCCAAAAATTTGCAAAGAAGAATCTTCTAACCATTGTTGCAAGACCACATTGGATTTGCTTTCAGTGCCAAGGCTAGACACAAATTGAAATAAAGCGCGTTCGCCAAAAGACACTGATGCCACAGGCCCGGGTTCAAAGTCTTTGTGTTCACCCACGCGAGCACAGTCATTTTTTTTGCCGTCTTCTTGAGTTTGGTTGCCGTAATAATTAATCAAGCAGGTGTTCAAGTGCCAATCACGGGGGACATCGCGGGGATCGAATTGCTCTCGTACCATCTGTTCAATTTTATCTACAATATTTTGCAAAACGGGTGGGTAAGTTTCGCCCTGAACGCAGCGGTCGTATATGCCTTTAGGCGGATGATAATAATTCAAACAAGCAAACTGCCAATTTCCTAACCAATAAACCGGTCGCAACAGCTGTCGTTGTTTTTGATTGGCAGGCGGCGGATTGTTTTTGGAATAGCGCATTTCCCAAATGGGATACAGAGTTCGCAGGTAAGTTAAGATCTCTTCTTTTTCACGCGGAGTGATATAGTCGGGCTGATAGATCAGGTTTTTCGACAGGTTTTTGGCCTTGTCGGTTTTTGGGGTCGGTCCTGACTTGGAAGGGCGAGGTCTAAACATAGGGCCCCTTTTAGCACACCGGCAGGCTTGCCGCCAAGCGCCCCTTGTTAGAGGGTGACAGAAGGGCCCGGTTCCGATAAAAATAAGCTCTGGGAGAATGAAAAAATGACAACACCCGTAAAGGCCAGCCTAGGTCCCCAAGAAAAACAACTTTTGATCGACCAAATTCCTTTGCTGAAGGGTAAAAAAATTCTCATCATCGGTGATGTCTGCGTGGATGAATATGTTATGGGTCAAGTTCGTCGTATCAGCCCCGAGGCTCCCGTTCCTGTTTTAGAAGTCGAAGAAGAAGACATCCGTTTAGGTATGGCTGCCAATGTTGCCCAAAATGTTTGCAGCTTGGGTGGGCAGGCGATGCTGGTTTCCGTTGTTGGCAACGACACCGGGGCCAACCTTATGCGTGAACTTTGTGCCAAAAGTGGCGTGAGCTCTGAATACTTGGTAACTGATGTAAAGCGTCCGACAACTCGTAAAACTCGTATCATGGCAAAGCACCATCACCTGGTGCGAGTCGATTACGAACTCCGTCGTCATTTATCAGAAGAAGTCGAAAGTCAGATGATCAGTGTCGTCGAAAAAAATGTCGATCAAGCCGACTGCGTGGTGATCGAGGACTATGCCAAGGGTGTGGTTTCTCGTAACGTAATTGAAAAAGTAGTCGAAATTTGTAAGCGAAAAAATAAAAAAGTATTCGTCGATCCACATAAGACCTCTTCAGGTCCTTTTTATCAAGGTGTGGATTTAATTAAGCCCAATTACGATGAGGCCGTGGCCTTAGCCAATATGGATTTTGATGATCTTCGCGACAACCCCAACAAAGTTGTCGAAGTAGGACATGCTCTGCAAAAAATCACAGGTGCTAAAGAGGTCGTTCTGACTCGTGGAAAAGACGGCATGACGATTTTCTCTGGCTCTGACGTCACTGAAGTTCCAACCTATGCACGCAAAGTTTTCGATGTGACCGGTGCTGGTGATACCGTAATTGCCACGATGGCCTTGGGCTTGGTGTCGGGTTTAACCTTGGTTCAGTCCTGCATGCTCGCAAATTTCGCAGCCGGAGTCGTGGTCGGTAAAGTGGGCTGCGTGCCTTGTGAAATTCCAGAACTCATCGAATACATCCGAACTGCGCATTAGTTCATTAGGTCTTTTAGAAGCTCGTTTAAATGTTGATTGGCCGTTTTGCTATATAATCGCTTTGATGGCCATTTTTGACTTTTCTGCCCCTGTAACTTTTTTGAGGGGGCCTTCAATTTGTTAAATTTCTAGGAAATACCAGGGGGCTATGCTACAAACGCGCATCCTTTAACTTTAAAGGGACCACAAGGTCCCAGCTGTAACAAGCATGGCTGTCACAAGCCCCAAGGAGCCCCAAGATGGAATTGAACACGGACAGCGCTTTAGCGCCTGTGAACTATACCGATGACGATGTCGCGAAGCCTCTCGAAAACCAAGCAGTGAATTTCTACTCGCTGACCTTGGAAGACCTCAAAGAATACATTAAGAGCAAAGGAAAAGAGCAATTCCGCGCCCAGCAAATCTTTAAATGGGTTTACGAGCAACGAATTACCGATCCCGAGCAAATGACAAATTTGTCGAAGCAATTCCGTGCGGATATGCCTGACTTATTGTCCTTTGAATTGCCTCCGGTGCTGCAGCATTTGAAGTCGGTCGACGGCACACAAAAATTTCTTTTTGACGTAAAAGACGGCAACTCGGTTGAGGCCGTGGTGATTCCTTCTGAAGGTCGTTTGACCCTGTGTATTTCTTCTGAAGTCGGCTGCAATATGGCCTGTAAGTTTTGTTTCACTGGAAAACAAAAACTGAAGCGTCGTTTGCGCACGGAAGAAATCATTGGGCAGTTTATGCAAGTTCATGATCGCCTCGAAGAGGGCCAAAGACTGACGAACGTGGTCTTCATGGGCATGGGCGAGCCTTTGGACAATCCTGAAGCTGTCTTTAAGATGATCGATGTGATTCATTCCCCATGGGGCATCAATTTGTCGCGCAAGAAAATCACGGTTTCAACTTCGGGCATTGTTCCTGAAATGTGGCGCGTGGCGAACTCTAAAGTTCGATTGGCGGTGAGCTTAAACGGACCAACGGATGAAATTCGTTCCCAGGTTATGCCGATCAATAAACGTTGGCCCGTGGCAGAGTTGTTGGAAGCTTGTAAAAAACATTATCAAGCAACTAAAGACAAAATTACGTTCGAGTATGTTTTGCTTAAAGGTGTTACGGATCAGATTGAGCATGCTCGTCAATTGGTGAAACTTGTTAAAGATGTGCCTTGCAAAATCAATATCATTCCCTTTAATGAACACCCGGGTTCAGGTTATGAGCGTCCGACGGATGCCGCCATTGAGGCCTTCCATTCTGAGCTGATGCGTCTTGGAGCCCATGTGTTATTGCGTCGTTCAATGGGACGCGATATCTTCGCTGCTTGTGGACAGTTAACGACCATGAAAGAGCGTCCTCAGGTGATGGATATTTCCAATTCAAAATTGGCGGGACTTCCAAAATATAAACGTGAACTTTTGGACGGACAGTCACAAGAGTTGAATAAACAGTAAAAGGATCAAATATGTCTGAAATTCTTGTTGTTGGAAGCTTAGCTTATGACTCAATTGAAACTCCTGCTGGTAAAGTAGATCGCGCCATTGGTGGATCTGCGAATTATTTCTCTTTAGCAGCGTCATTGTTTTCTAAAGTGCGTGTTGTGGGCGTTGTCGGCGAAGACTACGACCAAAAAGACTATGACATGTTGAACTCTCGCGGCGTGGACTTAAGCGGCCTTTCAAAAGTTCCCGGAAAAACCTTCCATTGGGCAGGTTCTTACGAAGGTGATTTGAACGAAGCTAAAACTTTGCGCACGGAGCTCAATGTTTTTGAACACTTTAATCCACAATTGCCAGAGCATTTCAAAGATTCTTCTTTCGTGTTTTTGGCAAACATCGCGCCTGAATTGCAATTGCAAGTTCTAGAGCAGGTGAAAGAGCCTAAGTTTGTTGGTATGGATACTATGAACTTCTGGATTTCCACTAAAGAAGATGCCATCAAAAAAGTACTTAAGAAAATCGATTTGGTATTGATCAACGAAGGTGAAGCTAAAATGCTGACTGGCGCTGCGAATGCTATTTCTGCAGCCCCTTTGATCACAGAGATGGGACCTAAAACTGTTGTGATCAAACGTGGCGAGTACGGCTTTGCGATGTACTCAAAGGCTGAAGGTTATTTCATTCTGCCAGCAATGCCGATCCCCACTGTTATTGATCCCACAGGTGCAGGTGATACCTTTGCCGGCGGTTTCTTTGGTTATTTGGCTGCGCAAAAAACCGTACCGACACATGCTAATTTGAAGCAGGCTTGTATCATGGGTTCCATGATGGCCAGTCATACGATTCAAGATTTCTCTGTGAAAGCACTTTCAAAAGTCACAATGGGTGATTTGGAAAAGCGTTTGAGTGACTACAAGAAGGTCATCACGCTTTAATTCTTTGTTCATAAAGCTAATATGTAAAAGGCTGGGATGTTATCTCAGTCTTTTTTTTTGAACTTAGAAGTGCGCCAGCGCTTTTCAGGACAAACCTTTATTTCTATTTTCGAAATTCGTGTCTCAAGTGAATCACATAGGCCCCGCAAATCAAAAGCATCAATCCGGAGAGCAGAGCGAGCTTTGAGTCGGGTATTTTTATGGAGGACCATGCGCCAAGGAACAGATAAAAGACGGGTCGACGTTCGTACATGAATTTTTCCATTTGCAGCCCCCTAACATTCTTTCCAGCAAAATTACGGCCATGAAAGATGCTGTCCATAAGGTCTATATAAGCTTTGAAGACGAATCACAGTCCAAGATCTAGGCGTTGTCTTATTATTCGACGGAATAGTCGGTACTGTCAGTCGGTACTGTCTCATTGTGAGAAGCTGAATTGCGACCCGACCAATGTCGGGTTATCGAGGCATGCATCCCCGGAAAGCTTAAGAGAAGTCCCCAAAAATCCGATACATACAGTAGCCATGAGCAAAAGAAAAAAGAAATCGACAGCTGCAGAAAATCTTATTGAGTCATTAATGGATGACTTAAAAGGTGTCCAATCGGAATCGTCTATTCATTCGTCCAAAAGACAAATGAATGAGGACAGTTTTGCGGGAATGCCCAGCGGTCTTGATAGCTCTGAAAATCGGGTGGATCAAACGAATTCTCGAGTGGCAAATATTTGGGACAATTTAGAACAAGGCCTCGGAGATGAATTAGATTCTTCCGAGTTCGGTGGCGGAGTGGACACGCCATATGACGATGACGACTCAAAAGACTTTGGGACTCCTATCGAAGACGGCGTGCCTGAAGGATGGGAAGGGGTGCCGGCTTCAGAGCGCATTTACAATGCGCCATCCGCTGAAGAACAGCGCTACCAAGGTCCTTCGCTCGACGCGAGATATCAATCTCGGGATGAACTCGAAGCGCCGCCAATTCCAACGCCAAAAAAGAAAAATAAGGCAGCCTCGGCAGAGGCCTTGCTTGATGAATCGACTCGACCAGTGGGAATGGCTTCCGGCGAGAGCCCGGAAGACAGAACAATTTCAATCCCTTTAGAAAATCAAACAAATGCACCGTCTGCACACACCGGATCGATGAGCAGCGACAAGACAATTGCCGTTGAGGGCTTTGCGAATGCTCGTATGGGCAAGCGCAAATCTCAAGAGGTCGATGTCAAAGTAAGTGTCGGGCATTTTCGAGGCAGCAATCGTGCGGGTGCAGCGAATGTTTTTACTTCAGTGGATGCAAGTTTAGCGCAGGCAGAAAATTTAAAAATTGCCCAACAACGTATTCTTGAACTTGAAAAAGAAGTCGAGGCGCTGCGCAGTGAAAATGAAGAGCTCGCTTCAGCAGGGGACATCATTCGCATCCGGGCAGATGAATTGGCAATTCGCATTGGTGCGACAGAAAAGGACCGTCAAGAGGACCGAGAGTCAGCACAAAGCGAGATGTTGGTTTTGAAAGGCAGTTTGCAGTTTAAAGAGAATGAGGCTGCCAAGGCGCGTCTCAAGGTTGAGGAGCTAGAAACTCGACTTAGATCAGATTTTAAAAAAATTCGTGTGCGTGAGCGAGAGCTAGAAAACCGCTTGGAGCTATTACGTGCCGAAAAAGCCGCTCTTGTTCGGTCTAAAGATGAGTATATCTTAGAGCAGAAAAGAAAGGTTGATCAGCTTTCCCAGGAACTTGATAATTATCGTAAGAAATGCCTTGAACTAAATAAGGCGCTCGATGCGAATCAAGACCAATTCAAACGGACAGAGCGCGCATTGCGTTTGGCTCTATCGAATTTAGAGGTCAATGAGGAGAACCTCATTCCGTTGAAGAAAGCTGAGTAATATGGAGTCACCTACCACAGTCGAAAATTCCGAAAACACAGTGGTGGTTAAGCCTGCTCCCGTCAAAAAAATAAAAATTATTGTCAGTGATCTTCACTTGGGAAAAGGTCGGCTTTTAGAAAAAGGCGGACTGAACTCATTAGAAGAGTTTTACTATGGTGAAAAGCTAGTGGAATTCATTCACTATTACTCCACAGGAACTTACAAAGACTATGAAGTCGAGTTGATCATCAACGGCGATTTTCTTAATTTTCTTCAGTGTGATTACAAGGGTCATATTCTGACTGTGATAACAGAGGCTGTGACACTTGACATTCTCAAGGACATTGTAAAAGGACATGAAAATGTTTTTAAGGCCTTGGCAGAGTTTGCTGCAAAGCCCGGGAACTCTTTAACATATATTGTTGGAAATCATGACCAGGGGATGTTGTGGCCAGCTTGCCGGGCTTACTTGAATCAAGTGATCGGAACGCCCATTCGCTATAAAAACATCGTCTACTTTTTCGATGGCGTTCACATCGAGCACGGGCATATGCACGAGGCTGCAAATCGCATGGATCCCAAGAAGTTTTTTTTAAAAAAGGATCTTGTGGAGCCTATTTTGAATTTACCATTTGGTTCGCACTTCTTTTTGGAAGTGGTGCTTAAGATTAAACAGCGTTATCCACACGTTGATAAAATTCGCCCCTTCGGCAAGATGTTGCGGTGGGCGTTAATCAATGAAACGCGCGTGATGGTGAGTTCTTTTTTTATGACGCTGGGTTACTTTATACGCAGTGCTGTGACCAAAGATGCTAGGCGGCAGTGGTCGATCAAAAGAATTGTTCAGGTCATTTTAGAAAGTGCGATTTTTCCAGACCTCAGCGAGTCCGCTCGTAAGATTCTTTCCGATGAGCGCGTCCACACTGTCGTATTCGGCCACACACATGTTTATCAATACCGTCAATGGACGGAAGAAAAAGAATATTTCAATACTGGAACTTGGACCGAAATCACCTCCTTGGATATCGTTTCCTTGGGTAAAATTACCAAGTTGACCTATGTGCTTATTGAGTACCCCGAAGAGGGAGCCCGCCCTCGTGGCCGTCTGAAAGAATGGCGGGGCTACCATCGTATCGAAGAAGATGTGGTAATTTCTTAGGAATGTTGCCTTGGCTCAATCTTTCATCTAAGGTGAATCGATTCCCTTACGAATAGGATGAGCCATGTTTTTAGAGATCACACATGCCAGTCAAAAATCAGAAGCTGACCAAGTCGCAAAATGTGAAGCTGCTTTTCAGAGCTTTTTAAAGCGCTCTGAAATTGGATTTCCGCAACTTGTTGAACGCATGCACTTGTGGCAGCAATCCCACGAAGTGGGACAAGCTTTAGCTCGTAAGTTTCGCCGCCTTGTGGTTGTCGGAATCGGCGGGAGCTCGCTGGGCACTCGTGTCTTAGCGGAAGCTTTCCGCTCCAAAACACTGTTTTTTGTCGACAATGTCGATGCGCTTGAGTTTGAAACTTTGATTGAAGAATTAGGCGACCTTAAAGAGGTCGGCTGGGCCTTTGTTTCAAAGTCGGGTGGGACAATTGAATCCTTATGCGCTTTAGAGTTTTTAGATCAAATTTATCAACAAGAGTCTTTGAAGTTAGCGGATCACAGCGTTGTAATTTCTGAAAACAAAGAAAACACTCTGACTAAATGGGCCCAAAAGAATAACGTCACTCAATGTGAAATTCCTGCAGATGTGGGCGGGCGTTTTTCGGTCTTGTCGCCTGTAGGCATGGTGCCTGCTGCATTCATTGGTTTGGATTTAGAAAAAATTCGCAGAGGGGCGCAGCATGCCCGTTACGATGAGGCTTTGATCGCACAAACGATGTCGCAGATTCTGCAAAGCTTCGAGCGACAAGAGTGGATCACTTTGTTGTGGTTCTATAATTCTCGACTTAAAAATTTCGGTTCTTGGTTTCAACAACTATGGGCGGAGTCTTTAGCCAAAAAAACAACTCGTGACGGAAAGCCGGCACCGCGTGCAAGCACTCCAATGTGGGCAGTTGGAGCCTCAGATCAACACTCGATTTTGCAGCAAGTGATGGAAGGGGCCTTGGATAAATTCGTAATTTTCTTACGCGTGGAGGAGTCCGAGTTTGGTTCTCAGCGGTTGGCAAAAGCTCAATTCGGTGAAACTCAGGATCTTGAGGGGCGTACGATGGGTGATCTTTTGCGTGCAGAAGCATTGGCCACACAGGAGGCCTTAAACGAACAAAAAGTTTCGACATTCAGTCTTAAGACTAAAGTCCTGGATGAAGAAGGCTTGGGATATCTATTTATGTTCTGGCAGCTGGTCGTTGCGGGTTTGGGCGAGGCTATGCAAATTGATGCCTTTAACCAGCCCGGAGTAGAGCTAGGCAAGAGACTAGCGAAAGAAAAATTGAAGAAAGCCTGATTGTCAGAGGCAAGTTCAAAGTTTTATACTTACCACTATGGCTCATAACGATGATAACTCCGATAGTTTAGAAAAAACCAGTATAGTTGCCAGCGATACCTTTCGCGGCCGCCTCAAAGAAGCGGATGAAGTGCCTCCGGCAGTTGTCGTTTTAATGGGACCCCCCGGCTATGTTGGCAAACAATATCCCGTAACGGCTAGTGACATCGTGATTGGTCGCTCGGTGGAAAGCCAAGTTTATATCGATGATAAAAGTCTCAGCCGTTCTCATGCAAAGTTTGCTGTGAACGGGCCGGAAGTCTCTATCATTGATTTGGGTTCGACGAACAAGACAATCGTGAACGGTCAGATCTTGCCGCCGCTTTCCTCATGTTTATTGAAAAACAATGATCAAATTAAAACCGGAAATGTCATTTTCAAGTTCCTTGAGAAGGGAAGCTTGGAGGCCATGTCAAATCAGACCATGTATGAGAAGGCGCAAAAGGATGCGCTGACAGGAGCCCACTCTAAAGGGGCTCTGATTGAAAAAGGCCCGGAGGCGATTAAGCGCTCCGAAATCTTAAATGAACCACTAAGCATCGTCACTTTCGACATCGATCATTTTAAAAAAATTAACGACTCCATCGGTCACCCCGGTGGCGATTATGTTCTGAAAGAGCTATGTCAGATCGTCATTTCCAAATTGATTCGTGCGAATGACTTCTTTGCCCGCTATGGCGGAGAGGAGTTTGTTCTGATTCTTTCAGGTACGAATGCCAAGATCGCTGGCGAAATCGGAGAACGTATTCGGCATACGATCGAGAGTCATGAGTTCTTATTTGAAAGTAAAAAAATTCCTGTGACGATATCGGTCGGTGTTGCGACGAAAGCAGCGCAAGAATCCGAGTGGAGTCAAATCTATGATCGCGCCGATAAAGCACTCTATCATGCCAAACAAAACGGACGAAATCGAGTCACAATGGGGTAAGGGCTTTTGAGCCCTGTCCTTTGCTTTGCCTCTATTCAACGATGCAATTTGCGATGCGATCCATTTGGCTAATTTTTTGAATCATATCTTTTTGGTCTGAGAGATTTCGAAGATCTTTTTCAAGGCTGGCCACAGGAATCCACCCAATCGCTAGTTTCGGATCCCCCCATTTAAAGCCAAGACGTTTAAAATGCTCTTCATTTTTAAAAAACCAAGTTTCGATGTCTTGCATTTTTCTTTTAAAGCCTTGAGGCCCAGTGCTTTGGCCAAACCAGAGATAAGTATCAGCGCTGGCATTTCTTAAGGGCAGAATGTGTTCGTCGGCAAGCTCGTGATCCTGTGCTTGGAACATTTCAAAAAGATGCCGCCCGACCTGGCAGTAATTGATATAACAAGTTCCAAATTTTTTAGCGATTGTGAACTCTTGATAGTCCAATTCGGCAAGGGGTGTGTTGAAATTGTCTTTCCAGGTGAACACAATACTGGCATTGGGAATCTGCGCTTGAGGCTCAACTTGAAGAGATCTTTCGACGGCTTCAAAGGCATGCAAAAGGTTATTGAACTCAAACCAGGCGTCGTGTGAAATTTCAGTGATACGATTTTTCACAAGGTGACTGTCGGCAAAGTGGGTATGCAGCCGGTTCACGCTATCTTGAAGATTCTCGGGATCTGGTTTTTCGGTGATCAAGCCGGGATGAAGCTCATTGAGGCGATGAATAACTCCTTCCAGCTCCAGCGCGATCTTGGGGAGGGAACTCATCTTTTTACCTGGGAAATTATACCATCGTTTGTCTTCAAGTAACTGGCTGTGGGCTTGGGATTGAGCTATGCAATGAGCCCACTTTTGCGCAGCCGAATGATCGGCAATCTGAAATGACAGTCGCAAGGACGGTTGTAAGGAGGCGGGGGCATCCGCGAATTCTATATGAAGCTTGGAGTAAATCGATTTTTTCATGGATCCTTTTGCTCTGGAGTTATTAGGCCCGGTGGGCTTTTGGAATTTGCGTCCAAATGGTCAAGCTTAGGTTTTTTTCTCACCGATCATATAAACCGATCCGCTCAGAAATTCGAGTTCAAGGGGCCTAGATAAGAAATTATCAAATTTTTAATAGAAAACACAGATTTCTTTAGAAAGATTTTTTCGAAGTCGATTTCATTCAAAAAAAGGTGCAAGCCACAGGGCATAACAAAAGAAATTGGTCCATTTTTACGCAGTCTTCCATTAGCGTAGAGAGTATGTGGCAAAGACACTTCACTCATCGCCGGGTCATTCTGGATATGAGACAGCGAGCAATTTTATAATGAATATCCAAGACACTTTCTGTCCCCTGCCTTGGTCGTCTGTCGCCATTAGAAATGATGGGCAGTTCCGTATTTGCTGTCACGCCAATGTCTCGGATCAGAGGGGAGTGCTCAAAGACGAGCAGGGTCAGGCTCTCAACGCTGGAACTCATCGTTTTGAAGCTGCCAGAAATTCCGCGACCTTAAAGCAAGTTCGCTCGCAAATGGCGCAAGGCGAGTGGCCCGAAGCCTGTGGACGTTGTCAGCGGGAAGAATCCAGTGGTTTGAGGTCGAAAAGAAATTATGCAAATGAACTTCTCTTGCCAAATCGGGAGCAGACTCTGTCGAAGACATCAAAAGACGGCTCTATTGTGACCGGTGATCATCCCGTGATGGATCTGGACCTTCGATTTGGAAATAAGTGCAACCTAAAGTGCCGAATGTGTGGACCGACGGATTCGTCGGCTTGGTACGAAGATTTTAAAGTCTTGAATGGAAAGGCCTACGAGGCCCCCGCTACTTTGAATTGGCATGAGAGCCAAGAGTTCTGGATCGACCTAGAAAGAAACTCTACGGCTCTTGAGCATATCTATGTCGTCGGTGGCGAACCACTGTTGATCGAAAAGCACTATGAGTTTTTGAATCACCTCATTGCCCGGGGGCTTTCTGCTCGCGTGGTTCTGGAATACAACACCAATCTGACCATCTTGCCAGAGAAGGCTCTAGATCTTTGGAAAAACTTTAAGCAAGTTCGTATTGGTGTCAGTGTCGATGCTCATGGGAAATTGAACGACTTTATTCGCAATCCGAGTCGATTTTCAGTGATTGAAAAAAACTTAGAACGTCTAGATGCTTCATCGCCGAATATCGTGGTTTGGTTGGCCTGTACAGTTTCGATAATTAACTTTTATGATCTGTCGGATTTAATTCTTTGGAAGTTGCAAAAGAGATTTAATAAGATCAACGCCTCTTCAAAAAAACCCTTGGTGACTCATCATGTGTTACATAAACCAGAGTTTTTGAATGTGCAGTGCCTTCCAGAAGAATCAAAGGCAAAGCTTTTGCGAGCCATACCACTGTTGCAAAAACGTTTTGAGGACAGACTCCGTCTTATGGCATATGAAAAGACCGAGGCGGATCACTTGATCGCCAAGTGGCAAGAGCTCTACAGAGGTTTGGCTCATCACTTGATGGCTCGGGATTTATCTAGCTACTTTGATGAATTTTTGAAATACACAGAAAATTTAGATCGCATACGAAATGAAAAGTTTCAAGATGTAGTGTCACCGGAGTACTCGAATATGTTGTTCAATTCGGGAGTTGAGTTATGAAAGTGGGAATGATTGGTTTAGGGAAGTTGGGTTTGCCTTGTGCCGAGGTTATGGCGACGAAACATGAAGTCACAGGTTTTGATCTTGACCCGGCTATTCAATCTGAAACTTTGAAAATAGCCAAAACCTTTTCAGAGGTCGTTTTGAATCAGGACCTGATCTTGGTGGCAGTCCCGACTCCCCACGATCGTGCTTACGACGGCAGCTTGCCTGTATCGCAATTGCCATTAAAGAACTTCAGTTATGAAGCAGTTAAAAAAGTTCTTTCAGATATTCACAATCTCAACCCCGCTGCGACAGTGGTTCTTATTTCAACAGTATTGCCGGGGACTACTCGAATAGAGCTGGCGCCTTTGTTGCCACAAGGTCAGTTGATTTACAATCCCTACTTTATCGCGATGGGAACAGTGAAGGCGGATTTTTTGAATCCGGAGCTATTGCCAATCGGAACTCGAGATGGTTCCAATGCGGGAATTGAACGCCTAGAGGAACTCTATCAGACTTTCATTGATCGGCCGCCCATCGCCTTAGGTACCTGGGAGGAAGCCGAATCAATAAAAATATTCTATAATACTTTTATTAGTTTTAAGCTGAGCTTCGTAAATATGATCCAAGATGTAGCCGAACGTATCGGTCATATGAATGTAGATGTGGTTACGGAGGCATTGACTCGTGCGAACCAAAGAATTTTAAGCCCCACCTATATGAAGGCCGGCATGGGGGATGGTGGGCCTTGCCATCCTCGCGACAATATTGCCTTGCGAGACCTCGCGAAAAGACTCGAGTTGGGGTATGATCTGTTCGGTGAAATCATTCACAGTCGTGAGGTACAAGCGCAGAACATGGCTCGACACTTAGCCGGCTATGGCAAAGAAGTCTGTATTTTAGGAGTGGGCTTTAAACCTCAGTGTGCCTTAGTTGATGGCAGTTTCAGTTTGCTGGTGGCGCACTATCTGCAGCAATATAAAGTCAAAGTTTTGCTCTTTGATCCCTTGGCGGGCTACAATGAAATCCCTCACAACCCTGCAGTGTACCTTTTGGCGCACCCTTATGAAAACTGGGAAACCAAAGTGGGATTTGTTCATGACAGTGTCGTGGTTGATCCGTGGCGAACCGTTCTAAAAATTCCAGGATGTCAGGTGAAACAATATGGCAACACTCGATAATCGGGAAGCGGGGATGACATTGGTGACCGGCTCCTCCGGATATATTGGGAGTCATCTTGGGAAAAGAATTTCATTTTTAGGATTAGATAGAGATCAAGTCTTGAATGACCTGGAGTCTTTTGATCCGCTGTCGGAAGGCGTTCAAGATGTCACGACGGTCGTGCACTTGGCGGATCGGCGTTTTCAAGATATTCACGCAGAGAATCTAAAAGATAATATTCGTATGCATGAGAATTTTTTAAATAAAGTTTCTGATTTACCAAATCTTAAGCGCGTAATTTTTTCTTCGAGCTGCAGTGTGTATGGATTTTCCGAGGAACTCATCACGGAGTCGTCAATCGTGAATCCCACCAGCCACTATGCTGAATCCAAATTGGCGGTGGAAGAGATTTTAAAAAAACTTTCTTTGCCTCACCGTATTTGTCGCTTTGGAACAGCTTATGGTTGGTCCGAAAAAATGCGAAATGATTTATTTATTAATCAATTGGCGCGTTCTGCTGCTCATTCGGAGCATCTCGAGATCTATGCGCCCGATGCTTGGAGACCCTATATTCATTGTCAGGATTTTGCTCGAACACTTGAGGCCTGCCTACTGGATTCTTGGGTGGGGCCGCAAAACATCGTGACCGAAAATTTGACTAAAACCGATATTTTAAAATCCAAGGTTTTTGAAGAAAAGCCCCTGAGTTTCAGTTTAAGCAATATAGGGGACAGCCGGAACTATAAGATTCAAATTCAAAATTTTTTTGGCAGCGATTTTAGCCAAGTTGAAGACGGCCTCAGAGAAATGGTGACAATGTATGCTCGAGCGAAATGAGCTGGGACTTCTCAAACAAAAAGGTATTGAATTTAGTGATCCCTTTGATGTGGTCACTCTATTTGAAGAACGGGTAGCGGCTTATATCGGCGCACCGTACGCAGTGGCCGTGGATTGCTGTAGCCACGCAATAGAGTTGTCATTGCGGTACCTCAACGCCAAAGGCTCAATTGAGGTCCCGAAAAGAACCTATGTCAGTGTACCGATGACAGTTTTGAAGTTGCAGTGCCAGATTCAATGGGTCGACAGAGAGTGGAAAGATCACTATAGCTTAAGTCCTTATCCAGTCGTAGACGCGAGCATGAGTTACACTGAAAACAGCTATATCAAGGGCACATTTTTTTGTCTGAGCTTTCAGCAAAAGAAACGACTTCCGATCGGTCGCGGCGGGATGATTCTGACTTCTGATGCGAAAGCGGCCGAATGGTTGCGCCGAGCAAGTTACGATGGCAGGACTCGGGGGCGCACCTGGAAGCAGGATCCAATTCAGACTTTAGGCTATCATTACTATATGACACCAGAAGATGCCGCACGCGGCATCTTGCTAATGGACGAAATTACGAATCACCCTCTGCAAACGGGCCACTCGGCGGACTATCCGGATCTGAGCAAGCTAGAAGTTTTTCATCAGCATGGCTCTTAAAATCCAGGATAAACGAGGTTGGAGAGATGTTTTAATGGGAAGAAATTTTCGTTCTTCCTCGGTTCCCATGTTGCATGATCCTTCGTTACTTTCTTATAATGCCCACTATTTTTCGGTGACCTACAAATTAAATGGGAATCATGAGTCGACTGACAGCTATACCATGGTGACCTGTCATGATGAAATCCTGTTGCGCCGACCTCCCTTGGACTATAAAAAAGTTTGGCTAAAGAAGTATTTGGATATTTTTTTGACGGTAGAAAAGCGTCCGTGGTTTTTGATCAATGGGGATACTAATTTACTCAGTCGACTTAAATTCACGGGGTCAGAGTTAAAGCAGTTGCAGGGAAAAGAAGTGGCGTTTTATTTCTATGAACCCCTTTTTCAAAGAACTAACGAGGACCAAAGATCACCCGCCTTTATTCACACGGATTCAAAGCCCTTTTTTCCTGAACTGGGCTGGGTTGAGGATTTCATTTTTAATCACGGCGGAACGATTCGCGCCAAGGTCTATGTGTGTGACTATGGGCTGGGAACTTATCTGCGATCTAAAAATATGTACCACTCTCTTCAGGTGCAAACGTGGGATTTTTTTCTTGCAGATCTTTGCCGGAGTTTAGTTGAAAGAGAGATTGATCGCGATGCCGAGTTTACGAAAAATGGCTTTCCATTTAACACTCTCGTCAGCAAAAAATTTATTTGCCCAAATTTTCGCTATGAAGGTGTACGAGAGCTTGTTGTTGGTTTTTTGGAAGGCCAAATTCAGACGCGAAATCAGCCAGCGAATCAAAAATCGAGTTATAGTCAATCGGGATCGATCAGCTTCTTTCATCGTCATGATCCGGTGCACTTTCGCAATGAGTTGCCATTTAATCCCGAGAATCTTTCGTGGTGGCATCAAATTCAAGACGGGATTCAAGGAATGCAGAAGAAGCTGCCCCTGGTGTTGGATTCAAAAAACTCCAAAGTTTTAGACCCTCAAGGTTTTTCGTTGCCCGATGCTGACGGCGAGTCCAACCTACGAACGGGATTTGAATTTTATGCCTGGTATTCAGAAGCGTTTTTGGCGGTGGTGAACGAGACGAGATTTGGGACTTTGTGTGGCGAAATCAGTGAAAAAACATTTTTGCCGATTCTCTATATGCGCCCGTTTGTGGTGGTCGGGGGGCCCCAAATGCTTCGATACCTCAGAGAGATGGGATTTGAAACCTTCGCGGACCTTTGGGATGAAAGCTACGATGAAATTTTGAATCATGGAGAGCGTATGCAGGCTGTTTTGGATCTCTTAGATAGTTTGTTAAGTCAGCCCTTAGCAGACCTGCAAGCGTTGCTGACAAAAATGCAACCACGTCTGGCGCGCAATCGATCCCGTTTGCTTGAAGGGCTTCTTCCGGATATGCACGCCTTTATTCAAAAAGAAAATGAACAGAGAAATGAGAAACCACTATGATTAATAGCTGGAATGAATGGGACCCTCTAGAGTCTGTCCTTGTGGGGACGGCTTTGGGGGCACGCGTGCCCCAGGTGGACACGAGTTTGAAAGCCATAGCTTATGCACAACTCGAGGACGCTCGATTCATTCCCTCAGGAGCCTACCCCCAGCAAGTGATTGAAGAGGCCGAGGAAGATTTGACGGAGCTATGTCAGGTGTTTGAAAAATTGGGGATTCAAGTGCATCGGCCTCAAGTATTTGATTCTAGTTCGCAACATGGAAATCCTTTTTGGAAATCGGACTCGCAATACTTTTTCTGTCCCCGGGATTCGGCCCTGGTGATTGGCGATATGATCATCGAAACTCCTATGCCCATTCGGGCTCGGTATTCAGAAACCCTGGCTTATCGAGCGCTGTTCGCACAAGCTTTTGAGGCGGGGGCCAAGTGGCTCAGTGCCCCTCGGCCCTTGCTGTCAGATAATAACTATTTGGATAAGGCCGAACCCAAGATCCCAACTCTCACGAATGAAGAAATTTGCTTTGATGCTGCCAATGTTTTGCGATGTGGGCGGGATTTGTTCTATTTAGTTTCTAATAGCGGAAATCTAAAAGGTGCCCGTTGGTTGCAATCGATACTGGGGCAAGAATTTAAAGTGCACACCTTGGAAGGTCTTTATTCTTATATGCACATTGATAGCACGATTTCGCTCTTGCGCCCTGGTTTGGCTCTGCTCAATCCCGCTCGCATTCAGAAGGACTCTATACCGGCGCCTTTAGACAAATGGGATGTGCTGTGGTGTCCAGAACCAATAGACATTGGATTTCAGGCCCCCTATGAGAATGCCTCGACGTGGATTGGCATGAATCTTTTTATGGTTCGACCGGATTTGGCCATCGTGGAAGCAACTCAAGTGCCTTTGATAAATTTACTTGAGAAAAATCAGATCAATGTGATTCCTGTAAAAATGCGCCATCAACGAACTTTAGGTGGAGGAGCCCACTGTGTGACTTTAGATTTAAAACGCACCGGTAAGTTAGAAAGCTATTTTTAAACGAAGATCTACAAAAGGGCAGATTTAATTTTTTCAAATTGAATCACGCGATCCGCACTTAAAAGATCGGCCACTTTATTTTCAGCAAAGTCATTCCGAGTGGCTGGATGAACGGCCACAGGTAGTTCTTGAGTATTCAGCGCCTTTGCGCGTAAGTTCCGATCTGTTTCGATATCATTTTGATTGAGATATAGACACTCGAAGTAGTCTGATTTTTTAAGGGCCCACTTGGCCCACAAAGCCAATCCGTAGTTACTTTTAAACGAAGAGTCCGTCACCACTCGCAGTGGGATCTGGTTATAGGCGGCCACGGCCTGGCTGGCCTTCAAAACCCCCGGATACAAGTGAATATGATGATGCCCATCCAAATAGTCCAATCGTCCTATGTGCTTTCGAACCCAATCCACTTGTTGATTTATTTCTATCGAAATTTTTTGATTGAAAAACAGGCCCGTGCCCAGAGCTTTCGCAATTTGTTGAGTTGTTCCCAGCCAAGTGGAGCTTTCGGGAAGTGCTGGATTCAGATCAAAGGTTAAGTTGAGATGGCAGCCCACTTTGACGTCACAGGCGAGAACTTCTTGAAGTTGGTGAGCATAAAATCGTGATCTCGCAATGACAGAAATTCCATACAGCCAGCCTTGCTGGGCCAGAAAGAGCGCGGCTTCGTTGATCGCAGGGCTCATGCCCCAGTCGTCGACTATAAAAAGTGGCTTCGTCATGATGAAAAGATTAATGCCAGAGTGGCGATTGTTCTAGGAAATAATGTGCTTAAATTGCGGCAATAAATTCGGTTCCAAAACGCTCCGTTGAAAAACTGCAAAAGATTTTTTCAAAAGCTTTTTTCGTTGGTTAAAGTCGGCGGCATATTCACTGCGTTCTGTGGGGGTGGGCAGGTGAAAAACATCCTGATTGA
This sequence comes from Bdellovibrio sp., assembly GCA_037968775.1. Taxonomy (GTDB): domain Bacteria; phylum Bdellovibrionota; class Bdellovibrionia; order Bdellovibrionales; family Bdellovibrionaceae; genus Bdellovibrio. The sequence continues at coordinate 54,805 of JBBKWD010000072.1, read as the reverse complement.
GTACTTTTAAAGGACGTGAACTATGCGCCAATCTAAAGCCCAAATCGGTGTCCTCAAATCCGTAACAATAAAAAGATCTGCGAAAGCCTCCGAGCTCAAGAAAAAGGTCTTTGGGAAGAGCCAGGCAGTAGGTCGATGTCCATTTCCAGCTATCGGAATCTGTTGAATGGCGATAGAAATCTTCCCAGTGTCCGCCCCAGCTTAAAAGGGTGTCTTGGCCTAAAGAAATTTTAGAATAGTCTTTATTTCGCAGCGAAAGATCTGAACGAAGAAAGTGGCGACGGGGCATCAAGGGGCCTTGGTGACTCTTGCGATCTAGCTGAATGTTATTCCACAAACCGGCTCCGACCAGAATATCAGAGTCCAAAAAGACGAGTTCTTTGCCGTGGGCAAAACGGACAGCACAGTTGCGGGCGACACCGGCCCGAAAAGACAAGTCACCTTTTTTTCGTCCAGCTTCGCGGTGAAGTTTTAAATAAGTTGCTGGTACGGAATGAGACTTCAGGATTTCGAGCAGAGCGGCCTGGTGAGCTTTGGAAAAGCTGTCGTCGGCAAGTAAAATCTCAAAATGAAGGTCTGAGGTCAGGCTTTGGAAAAGAAATGTCAGGGTTTGCTCGAGCTCTGCATAGTTGTCCTGAAAAGGGATGACGATCGAAAAGTCGGGACTTTCTGGTGGAATTTTTTGCAAGAGAACTTCAACTTCAGGGGCAAACCAAAGGTCGATATTCTTTTGCGAAGTCAGCTCTATAAAATCGGAAGATTTCGCGGAAAAATTTTGAGACTTTAAGATCTTAAGACTGCGTTGCAGGTCGGAGTCCTTCATTTTATATGAAAAATGCCATTTTAAATTGGGAATTTTCATAAGAGCCTCTAAATCTTTTTTTTGAGGAACAGAGTCGGTAAGTAGAAAAATTTCAGTTGCGGGACTGCCGGAGTCAAAAAATCGCAGGGCCTCATCGGCCGACTTTACCAAAACAATCAATGGGTGTTTGTGGCCATTTGAGGTTGAATATTTTTTTGCGGTAACAATGAGGACGGCTTCCGGTGGAAGGGTTTCTGAGTTTTTTAACTTTTGGAGCCAGTCAGCTGGAAACAGAAAATGGCGATAAGGGGACTTTTGAAACTCTGTGTAGAGAGAATCAATTTCTACGCGAGTTTTACCAAAGGGCCAAGGGAGTCTTGTGCCCCAAAGGTATTTGTAAACTGTCGGGGAAATATAGGCGCCCTTCATACTTTGATAAACTGACTTTCAAAAGGTTTCACAGTCTGTCCACAGGTTTTTGCACAGACTTGCAGTTTACCTTCTTTCAGGGAAGGCGCGTTCCAGCTTTCTGGTAGCGTTTTTTGAAAGTAAGCACCACGGAGGATGGACTCTATGCTGTAACGAAGAGCCGAAAGGGATTCTTTGCCTTCACTCAAGGACTCAATTTGTTTCCAGACTTCATTGTTCGCGGCCGACATTGGCGTCGTCGCAGAGTAAAGCTGCCCAGCGGTCCAACAGCAGGGGAAAACCAAACCCTCTGCTGAGATATAAATACTTTTTTCAACAGCAACACGGCACTGAATTTCAGTCTTGTTCCAATAATCCATCACTGAACCGTATTCCGCCACAACTTCACGATAACCCTTTTCAAGGGCTTTATTTTGATAATGAGACAAGCGCGTCGGACGTAACTTATAAATGTTCTGACCATCAACATCCCGCACCTGATAGTCCATTAATGTCGTGGTTGTTTTTTTGTCAAAAAACCGCGACGTGTTCTTAACCTGAAAGTCTTGAAAGCCCCAGGTTTTTGCAAGGTCTCGTGCTCTGTCTATTTGGTGTTCATTGTGTTCAAACAATAGGAAGTCCCATTCGGCACGTCCACCGGCAGCAACAAAGGCCTTAATGTTTTGTTGCAGGCGCTCCCAGTTTACATTTCGGCGATAAAGGTGATTGGTGTCCTCGAGGCCATCGATACCGAAACGGCAATAACTAACAACTTTTGCTAATTGCCCCCACCATTCAGAGGATCGAACGCCGCCATTGGTGTGGACTCCGAGAGTGATTTGAGGGTGGACCTCTCGGAAGTAAGAAAGAATTTCGAGAGTCTCTGGCCCCGCAGCCGGGTCCCCATAATTACCGCAGAGATAGATTTTATTAAGTTGTCGGATAAATGCGACAGGAAAGATTTGTTTTATTTGCTCCAGGCGGAGGTCTGTTAAGGGAAGATAGGGGCTGGTTTTGCCGCCGTGAATATTGCGTGCGCACATAGGGCAGCTCGCGTTGCAGCGAGACGTCACCTCGAGATGAACCATTCTGATATCTTCATAATTATACAAACCAAACCTCTTTCAAGATCTTGACATTACAGGTCCTGGAATGGCTAATAAATAGTTGATGCAGGACAGAACTCTAACTTCACAATCTATACGCTCTTTTGCCAGGGCGATGCAATCCTTCCTCGAGGGATCTTGCTCCACGCAGGCGCTAGGGCACTGGCAAAAGCATTTGCTCAGTGAAGGATTGTGGGAGTACGGCACCTATGCGCGACAAGTTAAAAAGTTGGACGCGCGTCATTGGAAAAGTGTGCAAGAGTCCCTTTCTCAAGGACAAATCGAATCTAAAATTTGGCTTTTTGAAGTCTTAAAAGACGTCCTTCCGCAAGGACAGTATTCACTGCAAGTTGGTGGGGGCTGGACGGGAATGACAGCTTTAATGAGTTTTTGGTTGATGCCTCATTTAGTCAAAGACTGTTGCAGCTTTGATATTGATCCAGAATGCGCCGAGATCGCAAATAGTTTGAATGAGCCTTATTCTTGGAACGGCATGCTGGATGTGAAAACTATGGATTTACACGCCGCTGCTTTTGCACCCCATCAACCCCATATTATAATTAATACCGTCTGTGAGCATTTGACGAATTTTAAGGGTTGGTTTGAGGCCATTCCTTCCGGGCAATTTGTTGTTCTCCAGAATAATGATTTTTATGAGGGCCGTGATCATGTGAATTGTGTGGCAGATCTGCATGCCTTTGAACAGCAAGCTCCTTTATCCACGATTCTTTTTAGCGGAGAGCTAGAATTGTTCGGATACAAGCGTTTCATGCAAATTGGAGTGAAGTAGTGAGTACACATCTATCTGAATATGATTTCACTCAAATTCCATTTGAAAAAATCGAGAGCCTGGGGCAGCGCAGTCTTTTGTATCGCGACTTATTTGCTGTGAGCTGGATTCTCGGTCGCTTTTGCAATTACTCTTGCAGCTATTGCTGGCCCTATGCGAGCACTAAAATAAAAGATCACCGTCCGACAGAAGTCGTCATTCAGAATATTGCAGAGATCAAACGCCAAGCCCGAGAGCGGGGCTTTAATTCTTTTCACTTTTCTTTTAGTGGAGGTGAGCCCAGTATGCATCCGGGTTACCTCGATTTTTTGCAGGCTTACGGGGCCGACACACCTAACTGTAATTATCAATCTGTTCATATGACTACAAATCTCAGTTTAAAAATGGCTTGGTATGAGAAATACGTCGAAGCCACGAAAGAACTCAATCGCGTCAGCATCACAGCGAGCTATCACTCTGAATTTGCGAAGTCTGAAGAATTCAAACAGAAAATTATCTTTTTGCAGGGGCATGACGTGCAAGTCACTATCAATATGGTGATGGTGCCAGAGCGTTTTGAAATGCTGTGGGAACTGGCTTTAGACTTTCACAATGCGGGAATCAATGTGACCTTGAAGCCCCAATCCAACTTGGATGCGACCATGGTAGTGGACGGTTACACAGCAGCCCAAATGGAGATCCTGAAGAACGGATTGCCGCAAATGGACTATACCGGTCTGCGGCTGCAAGCCTTGCAAAAGACTTCGCCTCGTCCTCGTTCTAAATATCAAATTCAAGATCGCAGTCTGGAAACTGTTCGCCATGCAAATATGCAAATGGAACTAAGGGATTCGGACGGCAAGCTTTGGTATTTAGATCAGGCCGAAAGATTGAATGCATTTCCCTTTAATCAATTTTCCGGATGGCAGTGCAGTGCTGGTTATCGCTCTTTGGTTATTCGAGAACCCGGTGGCGTCGTTAAGCGAAGTTATAGTTGTCATGACAAACCCCTGGGAAGTTTAGACGAAGGCTTTCAATTGTTTGAGGACCTGCGACCGTGCACGACACCGTCTTGCGTGAGCAGTGCTGATAGTAAAATTCCAAAAAGAAAAAGTTCATCAACGGCACCCTTATGGCCGACTCTAGAGTCATGAAAACTTATTATCGACTAGAGTTCCATGAGGAGGCGGCGATTTGCGAGAGGCGAATTCAGAAAGCCTTGCTCTGCGAGTGTTCGCATATACTTATTTCGTGGCAATGGCCCCGCCACCCAAAGTTGTGGAGTGATTTAAGGCAGCGGTTGCGAGAGGCAAAGATGGCCATTTGCTTGCAGCTTCCGCATGAGGTGTTGAAGGACGTCAGTCGTTCGGACCTGGAAAATATTTTGCAGGAAACTGATGAGATTATTTTGGAGCTCAGGCCTTGTGCAGAGCCTTTGTCCGGTCATCTGGAGAGTTTGTATCCGCTGCGCGCTCAAATTTATGGATTGCTGAAGTATTCAAAACCTTTTGAGGTGGCGGCAAATTTGTCGTATCTACCGATTTGGCTCAGGGAACAACTTTACTTTGAGCCTTGCAGCAAGATGAGCGGCAAACATATTTACCAATTGGGCCAAAAGATCACAAAGAGTTTCCCGGAAATGAAATATCGCCCGTTACCGGGACTGGATCAATACGACAGTCGGATTCCTCAAGAAGTCGAACTCTTTTTGCGAGGGCAGGAATTGGTTTCAAGTCAAAGTGCCCAGCCTCAGATCGAAGTGTCGGTGATCATTCCGGCATATGAAGGAACTGACTTTTTGGTGAACTCTTTGCGCCATCTTTTGAAGCAAAACTGCAATCGCAATCGATTTGAGGTCCTAGTTGTCGATGATGGTTCACCCCAAGCGGCGACGAATACGCTGAAGTCCTTCTTGGCCCCTGAGCTTGGTAACTTTAACTTTAGCTATCACCATGTGCCGAAAACTCAGAAAGCAGGGGAGTTGTTGGGAAGCTTTCGGGCGGGTCTCTGCCGAAACTATGGGGCATCTTTTTCTAAGGGATCGATCTTGAGTTTCTTAGACTCCGACATGATCGTTCCCGATAACTATTTAGAAATCGTGCAGCAAAGGCTGCAGCAAACAGATCTTTTACAGTTTGTTCGTTATCATATAAAGCCGTCATTTTCCGGCAAGTTCACAGAAATTCAAGCGCTCGGGAAAAAAGACGTCTATATCGAGGAAGAATCCTATTGGGGCCCCTTTTTCACCAGCGACGATTGGATGGGTATTCCCGACTATTGGAAGTACGCGTGTACTTATAGTTTGAGTTTAAAGCGAGAGACATTCTTAAACTTGGGTAAATTTCGCAAGACCTATGTTTCTTATGGTTTTGAAGATACGGACTTTGGGTTTACAGCCCATCAAAAAGGTTTGCGATTTTATCTTGAGAGGACTCCTCTGTATCATTTGACGCCGTTGACAGAAAAAGCACGTTACCGCCATTCGATGTATTTTAAACACAAATTAATGCGGACGACGGCAAAGACGTTTTTCGTTAATCATCTGTCGCCCTCCATATATGAAAAGCTCAAGATATTTCTCGATTGATTCGCGGCCTGAAAAATTTCGTCTTAGCTTTTTTCTAAATCTGAGAAAACTAAATGAATGCGATCTTCACTGAGGTCGGCATTGAATGCTGTGTGGAGCTGAGTCGCATCCATCTCATATAAAAATCCATCAGCTGGAATTTGAAAGCTGATTTTCGACTCTGGGAAAAAGAGATAAGAAAATGGATTGGTCTTTAGCGCAATATGATAACGGGGCCCGGTGTCCTCATGAATAGAAAGACATTTTTTGGGTGGCATGCGCATCAGGCGCATGCGGGCCACTTTAAAGGGCAGGTTTAAATAGAGCCATTCAAAATAAGACCCCTGGTGGTCTTGATTGAAGACATTAAAATCACGTTCATGAAAGGCAAACTTGTCTTTTTCATAGTCATAAAGTGAGCCCACGGACTCAAAGTATCGATTCTCTGCGGCACATGAAGGCGTATGAGTGAGGCCAATCTGTTGCGCGGACTTGTCAAATCCCACCGAGGAAATCAGCTGGTTCGCCTCATCCAGCAAGCGTGGTAAATTAACTTCAAAACTTATTTTCCGTACGGGATTTGACGACGACATGATATTATTATGGCAGAACTTATGAATTTTTCTATCAAACAAATCACTTTTGCAGAAGTCCTGCCATTTTGGCGCACTAAACTTTGGCCTACGCGCACCGATGCGATACGTCCCATGAGCTCTATGCTTTTAGGGGGTGGTTATGACCTGCAAATTTACCATCAATATGAGCCCTATTTTGTGGGCCTTTTTAGAGGGGAAAATCTCATCGGCGTGCTATCGGGCCATGGAACCTCTGCTCTGACGTACCGTATTCGAGGTTTATATGTGGAACCGGACTATCGAAAGCAGGGCGGTTCTGTGATGTTAATGAATGCACAGAGGGAGTGGGGCCGAAAGCAAGGGTTTCAGAAAATGTGGTCTTACCCTAGGCTATCGGCATTGCCGGTTTACGAAAGTTTCGGATTTCAAGAGATGCCATCCACTGAAAATGAGTCTGAACACAGTTATGTTCAGATCAAACTCTAATACCGCCATTAAAACTCTTAAGTCGCTAAAACATTTGAAAGACAAATTCGGTTGAAAGTCTTATCGCGATTAAACTCTTTCCAAGAATCATCACCGATTCCAAAAAGCACCGTATCAGAGGGCGTAATCTGAAGTTCTTTGCAAACCTCGAGCTGCTTAGCTCGATAGGTATCAAATATATGGCGAAGGGGAAACTGCTGCATCAAAGCCAATCCCCAATAGGCGGCAGCTTTAGGGCCATAATCCCAGTTGTTAAGAATAAAATTACTGCCTGTAGGAAGTTTGCAATATTCAAATCCACAGCGAAAGTGCCCGAAGTTAAACACCTTGGATAGAGAAAAAGAAATTTTTTGAATGCATTGAAAGCGACGGAGGTCTGGCAAGGTCAATGCACTGAGGCCCGCGAAAGCACAATCAATAAGAACGGGAATTCTTAAGGCTTCGCAGTGCTCTAGAACGGAAAAAAGTTCGGGATGGATATTGCCGTCTCCGGAAAAAGGAACAGAGAGTATCACAAAGTCATTCTGATCAAGCTGATCAATTTGGAGCCAAGCCCAGGGGCGTTCAAGATTCTCAAAAACATCGCGATGAAAGGGATATTCGCCAGGCAAAACCTTCAGCTTACGATTGCAGTGAATTTGGTAGAAGTTTTCAAAAGACCCCGTAGTCCCGTTTGTGAGGTGAAGATGAGGAAATGCGGCTAAGTCATTTGTGCCCAAAAAATCCTGCAGCCAAAGGGTCGCTGCTCGAAAAAAGTGAAGCCTCGAGTTCTCTGCATCATTCCACTTGCGAAGGTTCTTGAATGATAGCGTTTCTATATAAGCTTCCACTTGAGGGTCCTGTAGGGGCTGAGCAGAGCGTAGCAATAAGCTTTTATCGACCGGCATATTTATTCCTTATGTTCTCTACGATACACAAAATATCATCAAGGGTGTGACGGAATCTGTTTTTATTTTGAAAGTATTGGGATCGAAAAAGTTCCCAAGATATCCGCGCACGAGACATTTTCGTCCGCTTGTTCTTCTGGTAAAAAAGATCCCCAGTAAAAAAAGCCCATTTGTATTTCTGCAGCGCGCGGTCTGACACGGAGTTGAGTTCAACTTTGTTTAGAACGGCCGATTTTCCGTAGGTAATTTCGCTGCGTTTCCAACCCGGATGAAATTTACGGATATAACTGCTGCCCACCCCCTGCAGGAATCCTTTTCGCAAAAAGGTCCAATAGCTGAGTTGATAATTGTGCCACACAAATCGATCGGCATCGAAGTCGAGGCGCACGTTTTCCATGCGACTGAAGAGTTCGGTCTCGGTGCCACCGAAGGCGAGATTTTCGGAAAATAATCCATACTGAGTAAAGAGCTCGCGTCGAAGCATCATATTGCCGCCAATTAAATATAGCGATTCTCCGGTGGAGGTGACCCCTTCCAATAGCCATTTATTTTGAATATAGCAGTAGGCGGTGTCATAGATGGAAAGCGATTTTTGGTAAGGGCGATAAGTGCCGCCATACCCCATGCAGGCGGGATGTTGATTTAGGTAGGAAATGCCGCGAGCCAAAAAGTCTGCTGAGGGTAAAATACAGTCGTCATCAAAAAAGAAAACAAATCGTCCGCGTGTGGCTTTAAGGCCTGCGTTGCGCGCGCAATTCGCTCCGCGACCGCTGGATAGGTAATGAAATCGAGCCGGGTATTCGGCAAGTAGCGAGCGAATCTCTTTCGAATCGGGATTGGCGACAATATAAACCTCAAGTTCCTCCGAGACTTTCTGCTGAAGAATCGAGTCACAGAGGTGTCGAACTGACGAGGCAGACCCTGAAGAGGGCACTACAATAGAAATCATTCGTCTTCGACTTCATTTTTGAAGAGAGGAGAGACGCGAGTTCGAAATTGATAGGAAAAAAACCAAAAAACTTTGAATATGGGAAAAAGCAGAACGCGAAGAACTTCCTTCAGGCGCCAAGCTTGACCCCAAGCAATTTGAATCCACCCGAATGCTGTGTATCGAAAGAAGATAAAAATTCTATGAATGAGTTGAAACTTAATTAGCATCCAGATTTGAACGACAAAACCCTTTGCGAGACCGAAGACTCGATGTCGAAAGAACACCCATGCTTGAGGTCCGAATCCGCGAATTCCATAGTAAAACGGGATCGCCAAATTGTATTTACAAAAGTGCCAAACCCGTACCGACCTTTCGCGCGACCAATAAAAACCTTTATTAACGCATTCGTAGCGAACAAATGAATAGACTTGGGTGAGTGAGCGGTATCTAAAAAAAATATAAACTGCGTGGCCGCCCATCTTTAATTTCCAAGTGAAATATTTTGCAGCTCTCATTAAGTTTTTAAGAGGGCGGATTAAAATTGAAAGCAGTTGCGAAAACTTTGCTAGTGAAGGATTGCGTACCAAGAGCAAAATTGAATGTAAGAAATCTAAGAAAAAAATCCAACGTCTCTGCAAAAGCCAAACGGTGACTTCTCTAAAAGTGTGATAGGTACGAATGCTTTTGGAGTCCTCAAGAAAATTCTCGATATCAAAGTGAGTATAAAAATTCTTTTCGGCCCCGGGAGGCAGTTGTCCAAGAGCATTTTCAAAAACCAAAAGACGCCAGGTCCCCTCAAGTTCGCTCAGAATTCGGTATACATGATCCGGCGCGCAAAAGTGAGATCCAGAATTCAGGGGCGGCAGAAGAAGCAGGAAAATATTATCCTTAACCTCTTTCGGAAGTGATCGAAGAGTCTCTTGAGTGGAAAAGTATCGATTCACCAAAACACAAAGTCGGATATCAAACTGCTGACATAATTCAGCGATCATAGCTCGCGACGCATCAGGGATAGGGCGGTCTATAAGGAAATCAAGTCCGCACCCATCTTTGAGGAGTCCAAAAACCAGGGCTTGGTGTCGTGTAAGCTCTGCGCCAAGGGAGATTTGCAAACGAACAGGAGCTGTTTGGCTCATCAGTATGGCTTCTAGCTCTGGAGAAGGCAGCAAGTCAAAGGCAGTGGAGTTCAACACCAAGGGGATTTGGATTTTATTGGCCTCGATATCCTGCAGCTTGAGAGTTGTGAAGGAGTAATCCCACGAAGAAATCGAAAGAGCGCTTTCCTTGGAGCCATAAGGAGTCAGACTATGAAATGAATTTCGCTCTACAAGAAAATGACGTGCCACTCTGATAATGTAATTTAAGAGGGCACCTGTTGCAAACACTCAATAGTTATTACATCATGTTGAGCTATGCCAGAACGCCTTCATCCGGACCAAGTAACATCTTCGTTTTGTATCCTTCCATGGATTCATCTTTCCACCCGTCCTAATGGGCATATGCGTTTGTGCTGTACGGCAAATGCGTCCTCAGCTGGGAAAACCAATGATAAAAAATATGGTGGTGAAGTGGGGATCTTGAAGACTGAGTCAGGGGCTCCGGCCAATCTTGGTCAGGTCAGTTTGCTCGAAGCTTGGAATGGCCCTTATATGCGAAAAGTTCGGCAGATGATGTTGAGCGGAGAACAACCGCCTTCTTGCTTGAAGTGTTTTAAGGAAGAGGCCGCGGGACATCGCTCCAAGAGAATTTGGGAAACTGAATATTGGAGTCAGAGAATCGACACCAAGGCGCTTATCGAAAAGACAACTCCCGAGGGAGAGGTCCCACCTCATATTGCTTATATCGATTTGCGTTTGGGCACAAAGTGTAATTTAAAGTGTATCATGTGTTCGCCTCACGACAGTTCACGCTGGGTCGGCGATTGGAATAAGCTTCATGCTTTGGTCGAAAATCCCCAACTCAAAGAAACGATTCAGTGGCCTTCACAAGGCAAGGTCGATGGCGCCAGTTATACCTGGTTTTCAGACAACCCGGAATTTTGGAAGGGTTTGACAACTCAGTTGCCGAATCTGCAGCAACTTTATTTTGCCGGCGGGGAAAGTACCATCATTGAAGAGCACTATAAATTGCTCGAGCAATGCATTGAGCAAGGCCATGCGAAAAATATCGAGCTTCGCTACAATAGCAACGGCTTAGAAATGCCAGAGCGAATTTTTGACCTTTGGAAGCAATTTCGCCGCGTTCGTTTTCATTTTAGTATCGATAGCATTGGGGAGATGAATCACTACATTCGTTTTCCTTCGCAGTGGTCTAAGATCGAGGCCCAGCTGCATCGTTTGGATCAGTCTGAGGCTCATATCGAGGTGACCGTTGCTTGCGCCGTGCAAATTTTAAATATTTATTATATTCCTGATTTTATTAAGTGGAAGCTCACTCAAGGATTTAAAAAAATAAATCCGTGGCCATTGGGGGCGGGGCTGATCAACTTCCATTTCGTTTATCATCCGGCCCATTTGAATGTGAAAGTTCTGCCGCCAGAGTTTAAGCAAAAGGTCGCAGAAAAGTATGAAGATTTTTACAAGTGGTTGCACGAGAACCATCCAGATCCGGTTCGTTTGGAAGAAAGCGAATACGGGATCAAACGTCTCAAGGGCCTCGTAAAGTTTATGAACTCTGAGGACTGGTCTAATCGTCTGCCTGAATTTAAAGAGTATATTCAACATATGGATGGAATTCGTAAGCTGAACTTCGGTGAAACCTTCCCGGAGATGAAGGAGCTGGTTTATTAAAAAATCTCCTTCCGTCAGCATCGTTATTCCCTGCCACAACGAGGAAAAGGCTATCGTCGCCGTTATGGCAAAAGTCCATGAGCTGCGATTGCAAATGCCTCAAGTTCAAGAAGTGATTGTTGTGGATGACGGTTCGAATGATCGCTCCTCCGAAATGTTGAGGCAGTTTTCAGATCTGACGGTATTGCGTTCTGAGAGATGCGAGGGCTATGGGGCGTCTTTAAAAAAAGGCTTTCGCCATGCCAAATCTGATTTGATTGTTTTTTTAGATATGGATGACACTTACGATATTCGCCAGCTGCCAGAGATTTACCACCAACTTGAAACCCAAGAGTTGGATGTCCTGTTCGGAAATCGCCTGGGGCAAGCCAATGGGATGCCCTTTGTTCGCAGAGTTGGAAATAATCTCTACTACTATTGTTTGAAGTTATTTGGTTTTCCCCACATTGGGGATCCGTGCACGGGTATGCGATTGTTCCGGTCGCATTTAAAAGAGGAGTTTTGCAGCGTTGGTCAAAATGATCTGAGTTATTCTATGGCTCTGACTTTGCAGATTCTTAATGGCAAAATGAAGTTTTCGGAAATGCAAATTCGCTATGAAGAGCGCCGAGGCGAATCGAAACTCAATCCTCTTTCAGATGGAGTCAAGTTTTTTTGGGCAATCCTCAGACACCGTCTCTCAGCATAATAATCGCCACGAAAGAGGGGCGCCATTTAGGACGATGTCTGCAGGCCTTGCAGGGATTGCCAGACGTACAATCCTATGAAGTCTTGGTGATCGTGGATGAGGCCTTAGAGTCCTCAAAAATCACTGAGCTCAAACAGGAGTTTTCTGATTTTCAATTCTATCTCAGCCATTTAGGTGGCGTGTCCAATGCGCGAAATTTGGGATTGCGCATTTCAAAAGGTCGCTATTTTATTTTCTTGGACGATGACTGCCTCATCGAGAATCCCGAAATTATTGCCAGAATTTTTGAGATCTCGGCAGAGGAAAACCGTGTTCATGGCGGCAGCTATATTTTGAAAGGTAAATCCAACTACTGGAATCGTGTGTATCAGGCCGTGAACCAATTGTGGTTGCGATCAGGACAGACAGATCGTGGTCAAGTGCATCTTTTAGGTGGTTTCATCTTTGGCTCGGCAGTGATCAAAGCAGCCATCGTCTTTCCTGCAGAGTTGCGTTGGGGCGGAGAGGAAAAAGAAATGCTGCTGAATCTTGAACGCCAGACTTCATTTAGCGGGCGTTGGCATTCTGATTTCTCGATCACTCATATTGACGAGTCTAATTTCGATGTTTTCGCAAAGCGGGCCTATCGCCAAGGAGTCGCCGCTGGAAAAAGAAATCTCAGTGGCGCATTAAAGTTTGATCTTTCCGGTCTTGCAGTCAGTCTCATTCCGGGCCTGATTTTGTTCCTTATTCTTTCTCGAGTTGGAATTTTGAGGGGAAAAATCGAACAAGTGTGGAGCAAAGCCAGCGTCCTAGGGAGTCGACTTCCCCTGCAAAATAGCAAGCGTGAGAAATAAAACTTAAACTCATTCCAGAAAAAATATTTTTCCCATTTGTGATCCCCGATTGTACGGACAGCAAGATGAAGAGGGCGGCATAGGCTCCCAAGAATAAAATTATTTGAAGCGGATGAATGAGGAAATAGCCGCTAAGCAAAAGTCCTCCTAAGAGCTGCAGCCCACGAGGGCCTCTTAAGTGTCGAGGATAAGTCTGGGCCACTTTAATTTGGGCCCCGCCATAGCGAAACATTTTCTTGGACCAGATCTTCAGGTTTTGTGTCTGATAGTGATCAACAGTGATGTGGGGCACGGCAAGTAAAGAGTAGCCCTTGTCCAGTAGCCGATGGCAAAGACTCAAATCCTCACCCACTGGGTGGAATCGAGTATCACAACCACCGCACTCTTGCGCGATCCGGGTCCGTAACATGAGATTGCAAGTTGAAAGCAAGGACACTTTTTCAGTGCTTCGTGGGCTGCGGAGCTGAATGGACCCCATATGTGCAAGTCCATTAAGACTCATCGTCTGAAGTCCACGGGTCATAAAGCTCTTAGGGCCACAAGGTCGGTTCCCGCCACCAAACGCTGCAATCCGGGGCGTGAGTAAAGGTGAGTCTATAAAGTCTAAATGCTTTTGCCAGGACTCACTGGAAAGGCGGCAGTCGGCATCTGTAAAAAAAATCCATTCGGTATCTGCATTTTGAATAACGTCATTTCGGGCTTCAGCCAAGTTATTGACTCTGCGAGAAATAATTGAAGTTTTCCATTTCCTGGTCTGCGCATCTTGCCACTTTTTCACTATTTCTGGGGTTGAATCAGTCGAAGCATTATCGACGATGAGAATATCCACAGAGTCGGGAATCAGAATATCTTCGAGGTTTTGTAGAAGCCCTGGAAGATTTAAGGACTCATTATGAATAACGAGTCCTATTGTTACTGCTGGCATAGGTCCCAAAAGTCTGTCATTTCAGGGAAGCTCTTTAAAAAGTTAGTTTGGCGACGTTGATCGTGCTCTGAAAAGAATTTGAAAAAGTGCCGACGTCCTTCGTTGAGTTTTTCATCATCTAAAGGTTGCTTCATCCATTCCAGAATTCGTTGAGCTTTCGTGACTTCGAAAAAATAGAATCCAGCTGGATCCTTGTCGGTAACTTTATTGAGCTCCATATAGTCGCAGATATCGTTCATCTTTTTTTGATAAGATGCGGGCAAAAGTTGAATGCTTTGGTGGTCAGGGTGACGGAGATAGGAAATATCAATAAATAGAGGGCACTTTGCCGGATCCAAAGTGTAGGTTTCTTTAAGTCCCTTCACATACAAGAGCAAGTCAGTAAAAGAAGTCAAGCTGAGCGAGTTAAAGGTTGCCATTATGACGGCCTGCCCTTGAGGGACTTCCTTGAGAAAGGTTTCGAGATTCCGTTGAAAGCGCATGAACTGCAGGCCGTTGCGGATATACTCAGCTCGCTCTCCCCAAGCTTCCACGCTTGTGAAAAGTCGAATCATTTTAATTTTTTTATTTTCGGTTAGGTCCTTGGCCAACGCCAAAAACTTTTGAAATGAGGCGTCCGATATTCCTAGATTGGAATTGATTCCGATCTCTAAATCAGGTTGGGGATTGCGGCTGAGTTCCTCTAGCACGCGAAAGGTATTTGGCGAAAGAAGGGGCTCACCACCTGTGATTCGGAAAACCTTGAGGTTCTTTACGAGTTCGGGCCACCACTCCCAAAAGGCCTTGATATAGGGATTATTTTCCTCTGGCAGGATGTCCATGGTTTGTTCACCGTTGCGAGTTGAGTAAGATCCGTTTCGGGAAATGTCATCTGTCCATCGCGTCGAAAAATTTCCTGAGCAATAGCTGCATCGGAAATTGCAGACATTGCTGAAGCTGACTTCAACATAGGTTGGATTGATGTTTTCGCTATTCGCCATAGCTGAAACCCGCTCAAACTCGGGAGCCGCCCAAAACTCTGAAGATTTTAATGTACGATCGCTTAAGTAAGACGGGCCCAGATCTTCAATGTTCCAGCAGTACTCACATTCAGAAGGGCGCTTACCTGCTTTCATGTCCGCACGCTGCACTTTTTTAAAACAAGTGTTATGCAGGGCTGAGGGGTTGTTCTTTAATTCCGAAAGTGGAGTTTTATGCGTTCCGGGATGATGACAGGAGTGATTATGCCCACTATGAAGGTGCATGGTGACTTGCAGCCACTTTGCCAGGCAAAATGAGGGGCTGACGGCATTGAGCTTGTCACGAAAGTTTTTTTTCTCAGTTTCAATTCTCGACATATTTTTTCCAATCTCAATACGAAAGTATAATCAACTCGAACAAAAGAGCAATGCTAGAGTAATCCTTGAAAAGGGGAACCAGGTCCCATAGGCTTAGGGGCACTGTGGACATTCTAAAAAAAATCACGTCACTTGTGATCCTTGTTTTGATTGTAACTGTTTTTTTCAGCCTGGCCTGGGTCTCCCACTGGTCCGACTCCGAACTTTGGGCTCTGGGCCTGGCGCGTGACTTCTTCAAATCGCATCAGCCGTCGACGGACTATAAAATCTTATTTAACGCAGTCCTCAATTTGAGTTACCACTTCCCCTTCGACAATCGTTGGACTGTGCAGGCCGCGCGAACGATTTTTGCCATACTGGGACTAGGAGTTGTGGGTCTTCTCTCTTTGTTCGTTTATCTTCTGCAAAAAAACAAAAAGGCGGCCTTGTGGACGGGTTTTTTGCTTTTAAGCTCTTCATTGTTTTTGTCGCAGGGTTTTAAGCTTAGATCCGACATGTTAGCCTGTTTTTTTCAGATTCTGGCATTGTGTCACTACCTTTGGTTTCGCAAAAAGCAAAAACAGTCTCCATTCGATTATTTCTTGAATATTCTTCTTTGTGTCACGGTTTTACTAGCGACTCCAAAAGGGATATTTCATTTAGCAGTGAACATCAGTTTTATTTATTCAATGGAGAGGCTCAGTGGTCAAGGGAGGTTTTCTAAAGACACGCTTCTAAGGATCGTTCCTGTTGTTATCGGGCTATTTGGAATTTTCCTAGCTTGGAAGTGGGAGCAGTTTCAAACGGCTGCCGTCTTCTTTCTGCAATCTTTCTCGGCAAGTGAACATCATCCAAGTTTCTTTTCTATGGAAGCCTTTCGATATGTTGGAGAAGCTCTAACTCAACAATGGCTCATGGTACTGCTCTTAATCCAAATTTTTATAGTCAAGAGCAAGCGCCCTTTGTCGCCGCAATTGCAGTCGTTGGGATGGGCCAGCTTAGCTGCATTGACCTTGATCTTACTTCACAATGATCGTTTGCCATTTTTTATTTTAAGCCTATTGCCGCTGCCGATTGCCTTTATCGGCGTGGCGTCGGCCGAATACTTCCAGCATTTTTGCGAACGTCTGCCGCGACCCGGAAGAATTGGTCGAGACCTAATCGTTATTGCCGCCACGGTTCAGGCCTTTTCGACCGTATACAATGTTTATTGGGCGCAAAACAATCAAACCCAGATTCAGCTTCAAGAGCAAATGCAGGTGTATCTGCGCTCTTACCCAGAAACGGTTTATTACGATAGTACGGTCGTGTTGCCTCGTGATAACAGTATTTTTGTTTTTCCGGCCCCGATGCACTTTGGAAATAGACAGGAAGTTCTCGGGGTCTTGAAGCGACCTGATTTAGGTTTGGTTTTTTTTGGAAATCGTTTGTTCTATTACTTGAATGATTTCTATTTAGAGCTGGAAGAAAAGTTTTTTATTCGAATCGGAAAAGGGGTTTTTGCAAAGGCCCATGTAATCCGTGCTCAGCACAAACTTAGCGGTGAGGAGTGGCGGAACCTGTGCAAAGAGCTTTCGGCAGATCAGGTGTATGTTTATGAAGGTTCAAGTTTTTTAGAGATGAAATTTATGGGAAGAAGCAAGCTCCAGCCTTGCAATGGCGACGTTCCACAAATACAGTCAAAAGAGGACTTCATTTCTTTTTCAATTTATGATCCCTTTGAAACTCAAAATGAAAAATCATTTGCGGAAATATTTGACGCCGGCCTTTAATTTCTAACGCTCTCTTCTAAGGGCCCATCCTGCGCCAATTGGTCCCGTTGCAAAACCAATAAAAAGTTCCGGTGCTGTCATAATAGAACTTGCCCGCAATCGCCACGGCACAGGCGCCATGGTTTGTGGCTGGTGCTGTTTTGACCCAGACGGAGCCATTGCAAAACATGATTTCTGAGCTGGTGTATTGAATTTTTCCTGCGGGGCTGCAAGCGGTTGCGGTGGCGGTATTATCCATTGTTACCCACGTTGTACCATTGCAATACTTCACGGCTGTTGCTGCTGGAATCCACTGCAGCTGACCGGAACTTCCTGCCGGGGAGGTGCAGGCCGCTTGCGCCCAGCTGCTGATCCCGAAAGTAAGAAGCAGTGCCGTGAACCCATTAAAAATAAAGAGGCCCGACTCTACGACTTTCATTAAGGGGACTCTTTTTTCTCGATGGCCTCAACAGCTTGGAGGCGTTGTTCAAAATCGCGCAGCAGCGATCTGAGATCTGCATTTTCATTTTCTACCGAGGCTAAGCGGCGCTTAACTAATGTCAGTTCTTCTTCGTGTTGGGCGACGGAACTCAGCAGCTGTTGCATTTGACGATCTGTCATTTCACATTTGGTGTTTAGTTCCTTCGTCGCCTCAATTAGCGGAGCAATGAGGCCTTGGTATTTAACGGCCTTAAAACCCGTGGTTTTATTGGTGATGACTAGCTCCGGAAATATTTCTTCTACCTCTTGAGCAATGGTACCTAACTCAGTGACATCGTTGTCACGCCATTGGAAACGAACGCCGCGAAGTTTAAGAACTTTGTCCAGGCCCTCCGCAGTGATAATATTTTTTTTCAAACGACGATCCGATGTCGAAATGAAGCTCGTGGCTTTGACATTGCCATTCACTTCTAATTTTTCACTGGCGGTCACGCCGATGCCCATATTGCCAACAAAATAGCTGCTTGTTGTATTAAAGGAGGCGGCAAGTGTTCCTGCTGTCGTGATCCCAACTTGTTCGGCACCCAAGGAGTAAAATCCAGTATCGGTATCTCCGACGAACGTAATCGACGGAGCCGCAGCACTTCCTGCGGGATAAACTAAGACTCCGGTCATCGTGTCTCCAGCTCTATTGACCGGAGTGTATCCCAAGCCAGTTGTGATATCAGAGGAAGCCAACGCGCCTCCAGCTGTCACGCGGCCTTTGGCATCAACTGTGACTTTCGGGTAGGGGCCAGCTGTGACTCCAGTCGCGGCCAGGGTCAACACTCCCGTATTAGACAGAGTGGCATCGCCACTGAGAGCTCGCTCTGTTGCTACATTCGTGGAGCTTCCCACAATAATATTTGCCGAAGTGATTGTCATATCAATGGCGTCGGTGATGCCATATCCAGCGAGGGTCGTCGGTTTTGAAGTGATTGATCCCCATGCAGGTGTCATCGTGGTCGTATTCGCCGCTGTTAAGCGACCTTGGGCATCGACGGTAAAAGTCGGAGCAGCCGTAGCAGTTCCATAAGACCCGGCTGATACGGAGGTATTTGCCAAGGAGATAGTTCCAGTGTTGGTGATCGGTCCGCCAGAGAGGCCGGTGCCTGTCGTAATATTTGTGACTGTTCCGCCTGTGCCCGTCGCGGAAATACTGATGCCTCCAGCTGAGTTATTAACGGAGACTCCCGTCCCGGCCGTAATATTTGCAAGTGTATATCCCGTTCCGTTACCTATCAAAAGTTGTCCATTCGTGGGAACCGTGGCTAAGGCAGTTCCACCTTTTGCTACTGACACAAGGGGAAGGTCGGCGTTAACCAGAGCACGAAAGGTCGGAGCACCAGCGGTACCATTGGGAGCTGAAAAAACAGTATTCGCTGCTTGAGATGAGAAGCTTACTGCAGAGTCCGTTAAGGAAATATTTTGGCAAGTAAAAGCACTCGAAACTGAATTCCAATAGAGAGTTTGGTTCGCACTGCAGCTTGCACTGGAAACAGCGCTGTTGAAAGTTGCTTGTGTCATATAAGTGGCTAGATTTGCAGAGAGTCCCGTGATTTCACTAATACTCAGTGCAGCGGGTCCCCAAGTAGAGCCGTCATAACGTAAAACTTGCCCAGACGCTGACGGAGCAGCTGCACCGACAGCCGTACCTTGAATTTTGACGACCGCAGGATTTGGCAACGTACCACTGAGGTCCCCGCCCACAGCCGAACCAGGTTGCAGAGAGTTCACTAGACGAGAGTCATTTCCAGCAGCCACTGTTCCGGCCACTGTTCCGACATTCAAAGTAAGGGCAGGTGTGTCTGTGGGATTTACGATGGTTAAATAACTATTTGTGGAGGTTACCCTGGTAAGTGTTCCACCCGTAGCTCCAGACACGGCTTGACAGGTAAGGCCTGTGCCGTCGTAGCTTAAAAAACTATTTGCAGAACAAGTCGGAAGGCCCGCTTTTAAAAGAAAATCAGACGATCCAAAGTTCCCTAATTTTTCAGCGGATTTTGCATAGGCTGCAAAAGGCACTGTGCGGATGGTGTTGTCAGGAGAAATAGTTTGCCAACCGGTGCCATCATAAAAGAGCACACGCAACTTTCGAATATCACCTGAACTTGGCACATATGTCGATGTTCCACCATCACAAGCAAAAACAGAGGTGTTATTAAAGGTATCTAATATATTGAGGGCACCCGCAGGGGGATAGATGACAGTGCCTAGTCCAATAGGAATATCGAAGACACCACCAGAGTTCGTCATATCGTAGCCATTGACCTGCTCCTGGTAGATCACGCAGGTGCCAGCCGGATCCATGATTTTAAAGATAAAGCTGACGCTGGAATATGTCAGGGGGACACCATTGGTTTTAACAATTCTTCCCTGATAGTTAAGTGATCCAGGAGAAGCGCCAGCGTGAATGCCTATGAACACAAGAAGGAGACTCGCGAGGCCCAAGAGAGATGGCTTCATCCTCCGCAGGTTGTTTAGAATTTTGTGTGTCATTTTCGTTTGATACACAGTGTGTTCCCTTCAAGTTACGTTCTGGTAATTAATTTATCGTCGGAAGGCCTCGAAATCTTGACTGATCTTTAATGAGAATGAATTACGTTCAACGGTTTCGTTTCATTTTGTACCACTTAAGCGAGAGTAGATTTCGTTTGAATTCAAGGATCCATTGGATACGTCGCAATTTTCAAATTTAAAGGCGATGGTCAAAGGGGCGCGATTTAAGTAAAAGTGATTCTTATGGCTAATGTCGAGTCCATAAGAAGTTCTTATGTGTCCCATAAGAAAAACATAAAAACATTATAGATTTCGTATATTTAAGGCATTTTGACCCCACTTTTTCGGCACTAACATTGCATCATAGTTAAGCATGTAGGCAGCCGGGTTTGGGGGCGAATTTACCGGTAGCTGAGAGGGGTCAAAGTGATCTCCCTAAGTAAAAAATTCAGGACGTTAACCGAACTTAGACAGAAGCGAGTCATATATGCAGGAAGATCTTGTTATATCGGATCTGGAGCTAGTCGAAAAAGTAAAAGCGGGGGAGAGGCGCGCTTTTTCCGAACTCGTGAAACGACATCAAAGAAGTGTGCTACGGATGAGTTTGCGTTTTGTGAAGGATATGGATGCGGCCGAAGATGTGACGCAAGAGGCTTTTATTAAAGCCTATGAAAAGCTGCACACCTTCGAAGGAAGAGCGAGCTTTAAAAGCTGGTTGTTCCAGATCGCTGTGAACACCGCCAGAAATAAGCTGCGCGAGTGGAAACGGGTCACCGTGGACATCGATGATGTTCAATTGGCAGTGAATGCCGAGGCTGAGAGCACACTTGTCCACGGTGCTATGAAGGATATCCTTCATAAAGAAGTTGAAAAGTTGCCATTGAAACAGAAGACCGCACTGGTTCTTCGGGTTTACGAAGATTTAAGCTTTAGTGAGATCGCAGAGATTATGGAGTGTCCATATGACACGGCGAAGGCCAACTATCGCCATGCGCTTTTAAAGCTTCGTCAAACCTTTGAGCAACAGAGCGAACTTAAAAACTGGACTGAAGAAGTTGGTGGCTTCTTTATGGAAGTCCAACAACGTTTTGCGGAGGCAGAGGGTTAAAATGGATCAATTCGATAGAACGGATAAAATCCGGAAAGGCTTACGAGCCGCTGATGATCTTGAGTTGCCAATGGATGATGACTTTTTTGACCGCTTACATGACAAAATCATGGCCAAAGTGGAAAGAGTCGATATCGCACCTCCTCCCATGCTGATGACGCCGCGGAATCTTTTGCGAGCACATTGGCGGGGTTGGCTTTATCCCGTCGGTGGACTCATGTCACTGTTCCTCTTTAGCACTTTGCTCTTAGGCCAAGTGTCAAAAGTGAACCAGGGTATGCAACGTGCGGGCCTCCTGAGTGATGGTCGTGAACGCATTGTGGCTGAAGCCCTTTTGGCTCCAGAGGATTTGTCCCAGACTTTAATCAGCGGACAGAACGAATCTGACTTTTTTGTGGACGTCGCTACAGAATCATTTGAAAATTTATCTGTAGCAAAATTCAATCAATTAATGGGTGAGGAGCGACGCTAGTCACCCATTTTAGATGGGTGTTCGACGTGCATGGTACTGACAGACTTTTTATTACGATTTTAGTTCTGATGTTTTCTTTTTCGGCACAGGCGCTGGAAAAGAAAAATCAGTTTGAAGAGCTCTTTATCTGGAAGACCAGTGAAGAGCTCAAGTTGACCACTCAAGAAGAAAAAAAATTCACAGATATCATTAAAAATCTAAATAAAAAGAAGTCCGACTTAAGTCTGGCCTTGCATGAGTCCGTGGACAAAATGGCCCTTGTGAAAACGGCAAAGCAGCGCAGTGATGAGTTGGCCAAATATCGTAAGAACCTTACAAACTACAACCGAATCGCAGAAGAAGAGTTCGATGGCTTGCGTGTTTTATTGGGCGGAGACCGCTTGGTTCAGTATCTTAAAATAAAGCAGGATCTTACGGGAAGAATCAAATCCCTTTTGGCGAACCCAGAGGCCCCTAAGCTGAATGAAAAGAAAAGCCTTCCAGCCCCGAAAGTCATAGTTGAATAGCTAATGAGACAGGATTGCGTCAGGAGTCTTCTTGATATGCGTCGTGATCTCCATCAAGGTTTTCACAAACTGAATTCTATTGCCAATTCAATGCCTGCAGTCTAATTCTGAAGCTCTTCAGAAGAACCGTTTGAAAGCGGGTGTTCGGCCTTGGAAAGGGATTGTATGCGATCAATTGTTTCAGTTTTAATTTTGATGAGTTCATTACAAGCTGTTGCCTCTAGTGATTCTGTTGCAGTTATGCTTCGTCCTGAAAAGACAGTTGTATTAATTAATGAATTCAAGACCAGCCGTGTGCATGCCTGGATGGACCTCATGGGCGTCGGCAGCGAACTTCATTTGCTGAATCAAGATCAGAGCATTAAAGTTGATTGTGGTCGTCAGGAAAAGACCGCGAGTTGTACTTTCCGTTTCTTACCGTCGCATGCAGTGAAGTTTGATACGGGTTTGGTCGAGGCAGTTATGCCTTTAGAGAACGCAGCTCCTGGCGATCTCGAAATTTCTTTTGAGAGTTCGCGCGGCGATCGTTTTGTGATTGTTCAGTCTGAGGGACAAATTTATTTTCGGGGGAGTAAAGCTCGTCACTAGATTTTTTGCAGCTGTCAGAATTAGTTAAGTTGGAAGGGCCATCCATGTGCGGCCTTCCTGATGGGCATCGTGCCCATCAGGCCAAAGTATCGGTTAGTTTCCTAGAGCCAAATGTACTTTGCTAAGAGCGCCACGATGGCGCTCTTACAGCCATCTCATGGATGGAGGACGAACTCACAGTTGTCACGGCTGTTGAAGCTCCACAACAAGCTCCCTTAACGCCTGCTCCGGATCCTTCTTCCCATCAAGTCCTTTACAAGCCTCCAAAAACTTACCAAAATCCTGGCCTACTTTTTCGTAAAGATTTTCAAAATCACTCAGATCTTGCATATAGGTTTTGTAAACTAAGAGTTTGGCATTGTTGAGTTTCGCATTTGGAAAATTCTTAAAACTGTCGGTCTTCATGTGTGGCAGTATATCTGATTCAAACTTAGATCGAATTTCATGTATTCTTTTTTGGCGCATTTCTTCCGTGCGTTCGGCCACAGGTAAATTCTGGTACCAAGCGCCCAGGCTTTTTAGTTCCAGAGATATGAATTCAGAGAAGCGTTTGCTGTCCTCGTTATCGGCGCGAACAGCAGTGAGTGTCGGTGAATCCGGGCCCTCTTTCTGGAGATAAAAAATCTCCGCCCCTTTGCCACCTAAAAAGCTGGCCAAACGCTCATTAAAGTCGGCAGAATTTTTTATATAAAGTGTCGCATGCACGGTTTCATGAATGATCGTGTTTACAAAGTCGAAGTCTTTATAGCGCAACATGGAGCTGAGGATCGGATCTTTAAACCACCCCAAGGTGCTGTAAGCGGCGACTCCTCGCAAATAAGTATCGAGATTTTCTTGAATCAGTTCTTTCTCTTGTTCCTTCGCGGACTCTTCGTTGAAATAACCTTTATAAGGCATTTTGCCGACAAAGGGGTAAGACCATTCATGGTGTTTGAGTTCCCATTTGGGGGCGGCACTCACGACATAAGTGACATAGGGGCGATCCAGTTGCACAAAGGAACTGTAGTTTTTAGTCGTGATCAGATGCAAATCAGTCTCTGCAAATTTGCGAACCTCTTGGGCCAGTCGAAGTTTTCGTTTTTCCTCGTCGGTGAGGCGCGGGTCTTTTAGAGCCTCTTCAAGGGGCACGCGATCTTTGAGCAAACGCATTTGATTGTAGGCTGAGCTGAAAAGATAACTCATTTGGCAGCCGGACAGGGGGAGCCAAGTGAGTAATGCGAAGACGAGAGTGGTAAGCTTTAGAGAACCCAAGTAATCCCTGCGCGAATAGAAGTGTCGTCTGTTTGCACGCCTCCGCCGGCAGGAGTTTTCCAAACATCATAGCTCAGTTTGATTCCTAGGGTTTCTGTGATAGCAATTTTTAGCCCAGCTCCATAGCTGGGAACAGTCGCATTATCCACAGGCAAAGTATAAGTGCTAAAGCCTTCGATATCGACTATTTGGGTGCGAGAAATTTGTGCACCACCAGCTTTTATATAAGGTTGAAATAGTGCCTTCTTATCAGCAAAGACAAAAATCAGATCCGCGCCCATAATTTGCGATTTCTGAGTGGTTGTCCGTTGAGGATCCGTCGAAAAGGCCTTTTCTTTGCGCAAACCTGTCGCATCCGTATAGCTGAGTTCTAAAGCTAAGCGTTCCAGAAAATAAAGAGAGAGGGAGCCGGTAACCGATTCTGAATCGAAGGTATTATTTTGATCGAAGGTGGTTGTTTTTCGGCCGTAACTTAAACCCACTTCGGTATAGAGGGCCATGGCCGGTGCTGAAACAAATAAAACCATCATCACGGAAAGGGTGCTGTAGATCATTTTCATATAGTAAAATTCTAGCAGTCCCCCATGTGAGGCGACATACGAGCTGAACTCTTTCTGGCACAAGGTCGGAGTCTAGTTATGGGGGGAGAGCTTCTATAGTACGGGAGCGATCTCAATTGCGGTTTACAAGAGCCGGTGGTCGGTAATTGACGGTGAAGGAAAACTGCAAATGGATATAGCCGTCCTCTTGCACCATGTCCTCAGGTGGATTCGGAAAGGTGCGAGCTTCTTGAAAGGCACGAATGGCGGCCTGGTCGAAGGACTCAATACCTGAACTTTTCATCAGCAATGCTTTTTCCAAAACTCCTTTTGGATTTAAAAGAAATTCCACCTGCGTGACCCAGTTGCGATCGCTCATTGCGGAGAGTTGTTGGTTGGTCAAAGTGTTGATGGCCCCTTGCACGCGGGTTTCCCAGCGGTATCGAATCAAGTCTTCGACACGAGCGTAAAAGGTATAATAAATATAGCGATCTGTATTGAGGGCCGTAAACGATCCCACGCGTACATCCGTTGGCAGGCTTTCACCGACTGTCGAGGAGCCTTGGTCAAATCGATTCATCTCACTGAGCTCTCTGGAAATATCGACAGTTCGATAGCCATCATTATCAGGAGGTTGTTTTTTTTCTGCCGAAGTTTTTTGTTGAGGCTTATCTTTAGAGGGCGGGGCAATTGAGGTCTCGGTACGATTTTCTGTCTTACCACTTCGTTGTGCTTGGGATTCTTGTTTCACGCGTTGCTTTTGTTCAGAGAGAAAACGAGCCATCGTTTCATCGTCAGGTGCTTTTAGCTTTTCTGGCAGCAAAGCTTGGCGTACGACGGTTCCAGACGGTTCCTTTGACTTGTTCTTTGTTGGAGCAAGTGTCACCTCAATCGTCTCTGGTACGGGAGGAGTCTTGGGCTCTAAATAAGGCGCAAGAAAAAAGGCCCCCTTAAAGAAGATGAAGTGAAACATAAGACTGAATAAAACGGCGTACAGAATCCGCATGTCTCATTCTAGAACGAAACTAGACCTTCGTGCAAATGACTAAAGTTGAAACGTTTTTTGCCGATAAGTTGAAGGTACGAGTTAAGGTACGAGGGGGAAAAATGGGGAAAGTTCTCGATATTACGCCGCGCTTAAAGTCTGAAAACAATACTAAAAGCAACTACTTAGTTAAGGGGTCGCCACTCGAGGTGACGGATATTTCAGAGGCCAGGCAGGCCATGATCACTCGTGATCGACGCGTCGTAAAACGAACCATTTTAACAGAGTTCGTCGGCGCCTTCGCTGTCTTGCCCGAAAAGGGTCTGATGAGAGTGGCTCTGTATGACATTTCTGAAAAGGGTATGGCTTTCGACTTGGATTTACTTGAGGGTGGATTCCAAGACGGTGATGAAGTGGCTATGCGAGTTTACCTGAATCACACAACTTATTTTCCATTTACGATCACAGTAAATCACGTGCGTGTGGTGGAAGATGAAAACGTCGTTCGTCATGGTGCTAATTTTGCTCGTGATACAATGAACGATGTTGCGCTCCATCATTTCGTTAAGTTCATTGAAACCGTCAGCGCAAGTCTAAAAACAGACAATGGCGACGTTTTGGTTTCCCACATCTCCTAATTGTTAAGCAAACATCCTTATTCCGTGGACTTTGGTCCTGCGATTTGGTCGAATTTAAGAGAGGCCGCATGAAGCGCGCCTCTAGGCCAATTTCACGGAGGGATGACCTTTGAGTAAATCAACACGCAGAAAAATTGTTCTCGATACAAACGTGATTCTTTTCGACGCGCAAGCGATCTTAAAGTTTGGTGAATCTGATTTGCATATCCCTATTTCGGTTATCGAAGAAGTCGATCGCTTTAAAAGAGACCAGGGTGAGAATGGGCGAAATGCTCGTCAATTCAGTCGCTTTGTCGACGTTTTGCGCGAAAAGGGGAAGCTTGCAAACGGTGTGCAAATCGATAACTCCAAAACCATGGTGTTTATTAATATCGATCTGATGTTAGAAGGTATGCCCCCAGAGTTGGACCAATTAAAGGCAGACAACCGAATTTTGAATACCGCCCTGGGTTTGCAAAAGCAACACCCTGACTACAAGGTGGAGTTGATCACAAAGGATATCAATCTGCGTATCAAGGCCGACGTCTACGGTATCTATGCTGCCGACTACGAGCCGCAAGATCTCAGTCAGGATGACCTTTATGAAGGTTATCAAGAGATTCAGGTCACTCCAGAGCAAATTGATACATTCTATCGCGAAAAACGATTTGTTCCTGAAGTGAAACTTTATGCTAATCAATATGTGATTATGAAGGACTCTTCGAATCCGAATCATTCAGCGATTGGTCGCTTTAGTGCTGCCGAAAAAGCCATTGTACCTTTGGTTCAAGCGGCTGATTCAATTTGGGGTATCCATGCTCGTAACGTCGAGCAAGCATTTGCTTTAGATTGCCTTATGAATGACGAGATCTTATTTGTTTCATTGGTTGGAAAAGCCGGAACGGGTAAAACTCTTTTGGCAATTGCAGCTGGCTTGCATAAATCTTTGGATTTGGGAAAATTCCAGCGCCTGTTGGTTTCACGACCGATCTTCCCAATGGGAAAAGACATCGGATATTTACCCGGTGATATTGAACAAAAGTTGAATCCATGGATGCAACCGATATTTGATAACGTTGAATTTCTGATGGGTTCGGATAAAAAAGCTGCGGGCCGTGCGCAAGAGCTGATTAATCAAGGTATGTTGAATATTGAACCGCTGACTTATATCCGCGGGCGCAGCATCCCGAAACAATACTTGATCGTCGATGAGGCTCAAAACTTGACACCTCATGAGATCAAGACAATTGTGACTCGTGCCGGACAAGGGACCAAAGTGGTTTTGACTGGTGACGTTTACCAGATCGACAATCCCTATGTGGATTCCGCGAACAGTGGTCTTACTTATGCTGTTGAAAGATTCAAGGGGCATGCAATCGCAGCCCATGTGACCTTGACCAAGGGTGAAAGATCCGAGCTGGCAGAACTTGCCGCAAATATCATGTAGGAGTTTTTTATGAATCAGATCGATGTTGGACATACGGCTTCATTTACAACCAAGGTGACGGATCATATGATCCGTCAGTTTGCAGAACTATCTGGAGATTACAACCCGATCCACATGGATGAAGAGTTTGCTTCCAAGACTCGCTTCAAGCAGCGCATCGCCCACGGAATGATCGTTGGCGCATTGATTTCAAGAGCCCTTGTCGATGGCATCCATGGACAGGGTATTTACATGGGGCAAAGTTTAAAGTTCGTAAATCCTGTATTCATAGATGACGAAATCACAGTGACTATTCGAATCACCAACATCCGTCGCGAAAAAGGCATTGCTTCTGTTGAGACCCTTGCCACCAAGGCTAACGGGGACCTGGTCGTCAAAGGTGAAGCTATGATTATGATTGCGGCTCCTGAATCCTTCGTATGAAGTCGGTCTTCCATCTTGTCTATATAAGCCAGGCTGTTGATGATATCAGCTATACTGATATTCGTGAGATCCTGGAAGTTTCGCGAAAAAACAATGCCTTGGAAAGTATTACGGGTGTCCTCGTTTTTCGTGATGGCTATTTTTTGCAAGTTTTAGAAGGCACAGAAAAAGCCGTCAAAAATGTATTAGGAAAAATCATGATGGATGAGCGTAACTATAGTCTGCGCGTACTTATAGAGGCAAACGGCGAAGAACGTCTTTTCGAAGACTGGTCTATGGCTTTCTTAGATGGCGACATTTCATCCAACTCAACTATCGAACTGATTGACCTTTTCGATACTTGCTTAAAAGGTGGGGTCGGCCACCGGACTTTGATTCTACCTTTCCTACGAAAATTTCGCGCTTCGGCTCCCGCATTAGTTTAAGTTTTAAATATAATTTAATAATGGAGACCTTTATGAAAACTCTGCTTCAACGATTTATCGCCCCACGAAACTTCAACTCTCGATGGGATGATGCTGCTTTGACGATCTTGCGCCTTTTTATCGGTTTAACGATGGCCTTTGTTCATGGTATGGGGAAGCTGCCTCCGCCTGAAATGCTTGTGACGGGAATTACGAACATGGGCTTTCCAGCTCCAGAGTTTTTCTCGTGGTGCGCAGGGCTTGCAGAGTTTGCAGGCGGCATACTTTTAGCGATCGGTTTTTTGACCAGACCGGCAGCGGCTTTTGTTTGCTTTACCATGGCAATTGCGGGCTTTGTGGTGCATGCAGCAGATCCCTTCCAAGTTAAAGAGCTGGCGTTTCTTTATTTGTTTGCCTCTTTGTTTTTCGTTTTACATGGGGCTGGTCGCTGGTCCGTGGATGCGCTGATTACTCGTAAGGGCTAGGGCGAAGCGGTCCATTCTGGAAAGCCCAAAACAAAAAAATATCCTGCGGCAAGCAGTGTGTCGGGATGCTCCACACTCTCTGATGTCTAGGAGACGGCCATTTGTGCAACTCGCTCGACAGGCTGCCGAGGCATCAAAATACTTACTATCAAGGTGGCGTGACGCCACCTGCCCTGCTGTCTATGTATGTTCCCAAGGTTCGCCAGCAGAATTAGAGATCCTGTAAGCGTTTGCCAAGATAGCGTTTAAAATATCTGTTGCTGTCGCTGGGAAACTGGGGATAGCCAAACTCTCGGTTCATCGAGGTGAGTTTTGCCTGTGGATCGATAAGACCTCTTTTGCCAAGAGCCTTGAATGCAGGGATCATTCCAGTGTCGCGGAAAATCCAAGCCTTAAACCGATAAGGTTTTTGATTCTTTAGCTCAAGAGCCTGATCGATCAGATCAAAAACAGCGGTGGTGCAGTTCGAACTCCAACTGTCATAAGGTGTCGTGTATTGAGCTGTGCTACTGGTCAGGATTGCTTGAAGTGTCAGCGAGCCCGCTTGCTCCTTGGTCATGCGCAAGGGAATCTCATAGACATTGACTTGATCTTCTAAAAAGCGAACTTTGGCCTCCTCACTTGTCGCGTACATCTGCATCACAGATCCATAGAGCGTTTCATCAAAGCCCTTCACAGGATCATAAGGGACGTCCTTCGGGGCCATGTAGTTCACGGAGATGATGAAATCATTTTCATAAAGAACTTCGAGGTTATTTCTGTTCGAGGATGTTAGCTCGATATAAGCTCCCGGAGCTAGTTGGAGTCTCAATTGCGTATGGGAGACATTTATCAGCCCCCATTTATTAAGGGGCTTGGCATCGAGGTCTACGACTAGATAGCTGACTTTTTCGATGTGATTCAAGGGAATACGGGCCTGGTAGAATTCCCCATTCTTGCGGAAGTTTTGAATTGAAAGGGTCTGGTCGTTTTCCCACGTGATGACTTTCAAAGCTCTTTTGGACGATGTGTCCAGGCACTGGTCTTTGAATTTCCCGACTTTCATTCGTTCTAGGCAGTGTTCATTGGGGGACCCTTGGGAGTCCATAGAGTGCGCAGTTGCCGAAAAAAGGCACAGGGCGATTGAAAGAATAGAGCCGGAAATGGACTTCATTACAGAACGGGTCATTATAGCCTCCATATGGACATGCTCGACAGTGATATGCAAGAGGTACGCCTGAAGGTATTTTGAGACTTTTGTCTAGCAAGAAAGTGCCCCAGCTCCGCTCATTTGATCACATCTTTACCTTTCTTAGAGACGCACATACCGTAAAGAGGACAATAATATTTTTAACTGCAGGGGGGAGGGAAGGGTAACTTGATCGCGATTCAGAAGAAAACCATCCAACTCGTAACAACTTCATTTTGCCTATTCATGTTTGGATTCGCAATAGAGGGACTTGCCGTTGAAAAAATTGAAGTAGCCAATCAATACGAATACTCACCCTGGTCCGAGTTGGGTGTCCCTGATTCAGGACTGACTCGCATATTGGTAAGTAAGCTCAATCTTATGGCTCAAGGTAAATATGAATTTGAAGCCAAACTCTATCCCAGAAAGCGGCTTGAACAACATCTAAAAACTCGAACTACAATCGTGGTGCCTTGGGTGAATCCTCAGTTTTTTAACGATACAAACAAGGAAAAATTTCTTTGGTCCCAGGACATAGTCGAAGATGAAAGCTTATTTATTTCACACGAAAATAGAAAATTTGAGTTCATTGACTCTGAGTCCTTTAATGGGAAAAGATTCTCAGGTACGCTCGGACACAACTATCCAGATTTGCAAACAAAGATCACCTCTGGAGATCTGGTTCGCGAAGATGCGGTAGCTCTTACGCAATCTATTTCCAAACTTCTATCTGGAAAAAGAAATTTAGACTTTGCCGTCATTGATCGTTCGACCTTGGCTGCGGAAGACATACGCGGAAGCCTAAGAGGCTTTTATATTTCAAAAAAACCACGAACCCCCCGTTTCGCTAGGAACATTCTTATCCCCAAACAACGCGAAGACTTGTTGGTTTTTATCAATCAGGCAATTGTACGACTATCCAGTGACCTTGAATGGCAAAGTGAACTTAAAAAATATAGTTTGCAGTTAAAGTGACATCATTTTTTTTGTACTTAGCATTGTCGTCTCAACTGGTTTTAATCGCCATTAAGCTATGGCGATCGATCGCAAGACACAAGTGTGTACTTCTACGTCCTTTATGGATTCAAAAAGTCTCAATATGGCGAATTCATTAGAGAGTTCTAGTTGGTGTCGAACTTTTCGACGGCTAATCTGTTTGATTTGTCTATTCTCTATTCACAAAAATTTCATAATGAGATTCGTTTGAAAAGTTTCTGCTCATCCGTCAACAATGATCTTGTAGCAAGAGGAGACCACATGAAAACGCACAGCAGAGTTGGAATTTTGGTTGCCGGAATGTTTCTGACTGGATGTCTTGAAAACAACGGGGGCTTGGAGGTCGCAAAAGATCTTAACAACTCGGACTTTGAAGTTATCACGGATCCAGCAGACGGAAATTCATCAGCAGGTGGTGTGGATGTCGGCCCTGGGCCGGGCACAGATCCTGGTGCGCCTTCAACTGGTTTGCCGATGTTCCTCATTAATAGTGATGCTAAGTTAACGGGTAATCCTCTACTTATGTTGGAGTTCGATGCTCCTTTTCATGCTTCCGATATGAAGCTTTCAGAAAATGCGACTTGTGAGGGAGGCCAATGGGCTGCCTTTATTGCTGCTCGCGATTACCGCAGTGCTCGCATCAATCAGAACGTTCCATTGAGTGTTCAGTATCGTGATCACGATGGAATGGTCAGTGATTGTTTTACTAAAAGTATCTATATAGACACTTTGCCCCCAGAAATTCTTTACGCTAAATATCCTTCAACGGCTGTTGAAGAAGGTTTAGATGTTGAGATTATCTTTTCAGTCTCTGATGCCGGAGCGGGCGTTGCTTCAGTGACTTGCGAGTTCTCGGGTGTTCAGAAGGTTTGTGCTGCTGGTGAAAATAAAGTGAAGTTGCCAAAAATGGCTGCTGGCGATTACTCCTTTAAGGTATCAGCAACAGATAAGCTGGGACTTGCATCCAGTAAAACTGTGAACTTCTCTGTGACTTCTTTGTATAAGCAGATGGTTCAATCCGTAAAAATGAATGAGTCTAAAAGAGTCGACATTTTGTTTGTGGTAGATAACTCGGGTTCGATGGCATACGAACAAAAGAGCATGGCTTCTCGGGTGCAGAATTTCTTAGGTGTTGTTAAGGGCTTGGACTGGCAGATCGCAGTTACGACAACCGATCCACGCAATATCACTTTGGGTGATGGCCGCTTGGTAGCCTTAACAGGAAAACAGAATCAGTTCATATTGACCTCTAATATGGACGATGCGGATGCACGCACAACTCTAGGAAAGACTTTACAGCGTTCAGAAACTGGAAGTGGTTCAGAGCAAGGTATCTTTGCCGCTTACCGCGCAATTGAAAGATCGATCTCTGCAAGCGGTGGCAATGTGAACTTCGTTCGTGACGATTCTCAATTGGCAGTGGTTTTGATCTCGGATGAAGATGAATCAGCTAATGGTGTTAAAAACGACCCTGCAAATTTAGTAAGCTTTGTTCAGTCAACTTATGGTGGTAATAAAGCATTTAGCTTCCACTCCATCATTGCTCGCCCGGGTGACACAGCTTGTTTGAATGGTGAAGGTTACTCTGCAGGTCACCGCTATGATGCGATTTCTAAATTAACTGGTGGTGTAATCGGCGACGTATGTGCGACGGATTACGCGGCTCAAGTTCAAGGTATTGCTGACGGTGTTCGTGCAACATTGAAAACGATCACTCTTGCTTGTGCCCCGGTGGTTGATGCTATGCGGTCAGTAGCAGTGCTTAAAGACGGACAAGTCTACACTGGAGCACGCACGATTAACGGTATGAATGTGGCGTTCTCTGAAATGTTGCCAGAAGGTAACTACGAAGTTTTTTATACATGCCTTAAGTAGATCAGTCAGAGAGTTCAGTCAAAGATAGGACAGGAGAGTTATTTCCATCCGAAAAAAAAGCCGTACTTGGAAAAGTGCGGCTTTTTGTGTTTTAGCGACGGTAAAGCAGCTTTAAAAACTCGGACCACTGGGTGGCCTGATCAAATTTAAGTCCTTGATAACGGCGAATATCTCTAGCATACCCATAAGAACTTGCCCCCCAAATAGACACGCCATATGTTTGGCTGTCCTGATTCTGATGGTTGGCGATCACATATTTACTTTGGGCTTGGCGAAGGCGGGCGAAACTTGAATGCTTCAAACCTTTTTTCTCAAGCTTATCAATATAGTCTGCTAGATCATAAAAATCAGTGTAGGAAAAACTTTTAGAACTCGTCAGAGCTTGGCTCGCGACCTTAACCTCATTCGCATTCAAGCCTTGAAGAAACTGAGACACTTGAGCAATGGCATTCTCATAGGCAGAAGAGTACGAGAGATCATAAGCAGACAAGGTGACGCTACGTTGAGGGTAAATGCCGCCTGGTGAATACGAGGTCAGAAACTCTTGAGAGAGCAGGGAGGAAACGCCTGCAGCCGATATGGTGGCAGCCTGAGCGCTCCATTTTGAGAGAAAAGTAGAGTAGGGCCATCCTTCTCCAGGTTCGTTGTCTTGTGAGCCTACAAAATACTTTACGGAATCTGACATTTCAGAGGCGACTTCGACCATCCCCATGAGGCAGGCATCGGAGCCATAGATATCGACTTTGTGGCCGATAATTTTGGCGGATTCAGCCATGGCTTGTGCGAGTTCTTCAGTGGTGATTCGATGGCCGGTGCGATCATCGTAAGAAATGTCTTGAGGGCGAAGTTGGCCACTAGATCCGAGGCGCATAAAGTTCCAACCTGAGCCATGATTCCACACGGCAATAAAATATTTTTTCGCCGGGAAGTTCTGGTGCGACCATTGAACAAAACGTACAAGCTCTTTCCAGTCGCCCATATCCGCAGAGCCCAGGTTCTGTAGGATCGGTGAGGTCACTCGATTCTTATCTTGATCCTTGATCACCTGTAAACGCGTGACGTCCTTATTTGAATAAGACCCCCATTGAACTAAAATATTCAATTTGTCTGAGGAGCCCACTTCTTCCATTTGGTTCAGGTTCATTTTTCCGAAGGAATCAAGATTGTTGACGCCATTTAAGAACACTAAAAAATTCCATTCTTTTATCTCCACCGCAGAGGCCACGTGAGATGTGAAAATAGAAGCCAAGACCAGCATCATTTGCAATAGGTGGTTCTTCATTCTTCCTCCATGAAAAATGTGTCGGATGTCAGAATAGCTCGTGACTATGAGCGAGGCAGTCCTGCAACCTCTTGAATCGGACCTTGGCTAAGGCTAGAAGAAGTCGCGGAAAAATTTGCCGATCTAGAAGTGAGGAATCCTTTTCCTCTGACCCGGCATCGCCTGTTAGCATGAGTTATGAATTGGCGCGGCCCTATTTTCATTGGTCTTATGCTCGTGGGTCTTTTTCAAGCCTGGAGTCATCGTGAGATTTCGCGACCACCAGGAATTTTGGTTCCATCTCAGCCTGAGCAAGGGCCTCTTTTGAAAGATGCAAAACCGATATTGCTCAAGGATGTCGTGATCGACCCTTTGGCTCGCTATGTATTGCGTGCTCGCGTGTTATCGACTGAAAGATACTGGGCGGATCCCGTTTCTGATATCGCGCCTCTAGACTTAGCAGTAGCCTGGGGGCCAGCCTCGGATTCAGCAGTTATAGATCAATTCAAAATTCGGCAGAGCAATCGCTTTTATTTCTATTCTTGGTCGGGGCAGTTGACGGTTGATCCAAAAATTTTGTCGTTGAATAGCGCCAACGTGCATATCATTCCTCAAAATGAATATATCAAAGCTCAAGCATTCAAAATCAGACCCGGCCATTTGGTTGAATTGGCGGGTTATTTAGTGCGAGTGAATCGAAAAGATGGTTCTGATTGGGTGAGCTCCACCATGCGGGAAGATACCGGCAACGGTGCCTGCGAAATTATGCTGGTCCAGTCGATAAAGATTCAAGAGTAAATACCTGCCAAAGTCCGGTTGTGGAACTCAAAAGTTTTTGCCCTCAGATGCCGATATGTGAGGGTGGTGAAGCTATCGAGATTCTTCTGTATACTTATGATCATTTTTATCGGTGGACTTGTTTCTGCCGAGGCGGGCCTCTTAGGGCTATCGACATATGAAAAACAAATTTCGTGGACGGCTGCGAACATAGAGAACCCTCAAGTCGCACGGCAATTTCAAGAATCCTTTAAGCCATTCATGAGTGATAAAAATGGTTTTCCAGAAATTCAGACCTCAGAGGGACAAAGGGTTTTTCAGCAAGGAAAAAATTTGCTAGCCGTTATCAACTTACAGAAAAATCTGAAGGCCTGTCATCTAGAACAAGCTGGAGCCTTGGGCATTCGCGAGACAATCGCCAACGCACTCGGAGTTAAGGCTCTTCAGTCAGATATTTGCCAAGAGCTGACCTCGGGGGCACCCAAGGTTCTTCGGTTTAATCAAGAGCTCGAAACTCATTTTCAATCAGAGGCGCGGGATCAAATTCTTGCCAATGCTCGTGGTAATTTGAAGCAGACTCAAGAGTATTGGGCGGGGATTGAAAAAGAAGACACTGTTAATTTGGCAGTATCACTGACCGAAAGGGAGCTTGATTCCCGTGTTCCTAAAGCCGGATCTGAACTTTTGCTTTATACGAAGGCCTTGAAAGAGCGCGCTGATAAAAGCTATATTTCCAAGAAGGATGTTCTGAAGGCCTTTGCTGAAATAAAATCCGAACTGAAATCAAACTCGGACTATCTTCAAGACAGTCAAAACGAAACACCCGAAAAATCTTTGCGCAGTTTGGTAGTAACAAATCCCGGGGCGGTGGCGCAATATCTGATTCAACATCCGGAAGCCGTAGAACTCATTTGTCGGACCCTGCAAGGCGTAGATGTTTCCATGGCGCGAAATGAAAAGCTTGAGGATCTGTTTTTTTGGGGCGGGATAGCCATCGCAGGAGTCCTAATTGCATCTGGAGTTGGGGCCGTCGCGGGGGTCGCAATGGTCGGAACACTTTCAACAGTTGCGGCCGGAGCCGCACTTGCGGGAACAGTGACCGCGGTCGGAGATACTGTGTACTCGTCTAATAAGGCACACGATTCATATCTCGAAGCCCAAAACATACGATCGTCTTCTTATGCGGAAGGGCTGTCCACGGCAGAACAAACACGTATGGAAGAAGCAAATCAAAAAGCCTTTGCAGATTTACAAGGAGCGGGGATTTCAGCCATTTCTATCATTCCGTTCGGTGCAGGCTTCAAAGTCATGAAAAGCATGTCTCAAGCGTCGCGATTGGGATCTTTGAGAAAAGTTGCAAGTCAAGGCGCCAAGGTCGAAGCAGAGAGCCTTCACTCCCTTTCCGTCGCACTGAAAGAAATTTCGTCGGATCAAGATTTGTATCGGGCACTCGAGAAAGCTCGAGTGCCCGAGGAAGAGATGGGCGAATTCTTGGGACTCCTTTCCGGTCTGTCGCCGTCTGAAAAAATAAAAGTTTTTGAAGCAATAAAAGCAAAGCCTGAAAAAGTCGCAGAAGCCATGCGAGAGTCTTCCAAGACGGGAGTTTGCAAATGAAGTGTCAAATTTTGATGTTTATGATGTTTTTTTCAGCTGGCCCTGTTGGGGCTCAATCAAAGGCCGAGGCCCTGAGAATCGTGAGCTCTCAGTCAAGCCTGTATGAAGTTCTCGGAGTGACCTCTGATGCGACCC
Organism: Bdellovibrio sp.; assembly: GCA_037968775.1. Taxonomy (GTDB): domain Bacteria; phylum Bdellovibrionota; class Bdellovibrionia; order Bdellovibrionales; family Bdellovibrionaceae; genus Bdellovibrio. Next base: position 18,340 of record JBBKWD010000072.1, on the reverse strand, counting down.
CAGCGGAAGTCAAAGCGGCTTATCGTCGGCTCTTGAGTGTTTATCACCCAGATCGCCATCAAGGAAATTCGGCAAACTTAAAGGCCGCAAACCAAGTGATGACTCGACTGAATTCAGCGCGCGAAACTCTTTTGGATCCTTTAAAACGCAAGGCTTATGATGTCACAGTGAAGGCGACAAGCGTTCTGCGCCCGAAAGCTTCAAATTCCGGGGCGGCTGCTGCGAAGACAGCAGAGGCATGGAAAAAAGCGCCCTTCACCGATTTTACTGCAAAATCCGAAACGCCGAAGTCGGCGAGAACAGAAAAGCCATCAAAGGCGCCTGAAGCTGGGGTGAAACAAACAGCGAGTTCTGCACTAAAAGAACCGTTCACCGGCACGGCAGGGCCTAGCGAGAAGCCACCAGCATCTTCATCTCGAGATATTCGCGGGCTTGATAAGCCCGGCACGAGCACGACAGGAAAGCGCGCTCAAAAAATTTATGGAGAGACGTCGCGCTGTGGACTGCGGTACTTTGAAGTATTTGTGGATGAAATGATTTAGTACCTATATGTCCAATGGCTGGACAAACTTTACTTTGCGAGCTGGCTCCCAGCATTCTTTTAGCATTTTATCGCTCAGGTCGTCGATCGAGGTCGAAATACTTTTTTCAATATTTTGTGGCAATAGGGGGGAAATAAAGTTCAAAGCCTTCACTGCGAACTTTTCACCTAGGCGAATTTCTTTACGATTTCCTCTTAAAAGTGCGGGCCGAAAAACGACCAGGCTTTCTAAGTTGATGGCTTGGAGGTCTTCTTCCATTTGACCTTTTACGCGATTGTAAAAGAAAGTGGACTGGGAATTTGCACCCATGGCCGAGATCACAACAAATTTCTTGGCATGATGGTCTTGTGCCACACGAGCAAAATCAATCACGGCAACATAGTCCACCTTGCGAAAATTTTCTTCATTGCCGGCGGTTTTGATGGTCGTGCCCAAGCAGCAAAAATAAATATCTCCATTGAGCTCATCGCTGTGCCGGGAAATATCGGATAAATCAGAAATCTTCACTTCCTGGTACTTCGGATTTTGAATGGACAGAGAACGGCGGCCCACGGAGATCACTCGGTGAATAGTCGGTTCCGATAAAAGTTTTTCTAGCAGGCTTGCGCCGGCTAATCCTGAGGCTCCACAAATGACTACATTCATAACTCGAAGGTACGCGCAACTATCATGAAAGACAACAAATCGGTAGGGTTCCGCACTCAAAGTTATTGTTGGTAAACAAATGCAGCCGTCTTTGGCTATGTCTTTCATCCACTGACTTGATTCTAAAATGTAACAGGTGCGGAATAAGCAGAAAGGTTTATCAAAGACCGAAACAAAAGGAGATTAAGATGTTGAAGAGAGTGGCGTTCATTATGGCTATGAGTTTAGTTGGGTTCTATGCGCAAGCACAGGAGCCAATGGGAGACGTGGATGCAACGGCAGGCAAAGTCTGGGCCTGTGGATTGAAGTTTTCCGGGACCTCTCATGGTTTGAAGGTGATTGTCGGTCACTTTAAAACGGTAGGTCATGGGACTTTAAGTTGTAAGAGTGTTTTCGGTGAGTCTTATTCACGCCATGTGAATGTGACAATCGGACACCATTGGATAGGTCCAACGGCAGGAATTGGATACTTTAAGCTTAGAGGCGTATCTTCAGAGATCAGTCTTCTGAACCACAGTCCAAATGCGATTCTTGGGAACTATCTAGTTGCTCAAGGGGAAGCGGCCATTGTTGGTGGTGTGGGCGCCTTTACGGCGGTAAAAGTAGGCATGCCTCAGTTGGCGGTGAATATCTCACTTCAGCTTTTAAAGGGCTTCGGTGTACAGGTAGGAATTGATAGATTGTCTATTACTGCAGCAGAATAGTTGTTTTAAGCGAAAGCAAAATAAAAGGCTTCCCCTGGGAAGCCTTTTATTTTTTGAAGTTTAAACAGTCTTATACTCTCCAAATATAGGTGCGGTATATGTCGTCTAATGCAATCGCTTAATATAGGCACTCAATCGAGTTCCTGGTGAAACAGAGCTAGTCAAAGTGACATTCGTTCCCGCATCCAGGCTTTCTGTGGTTGCATTTCTAAAGTCGACATTGAAGTCCAAAGTACGCGAGCGGTCGCTCGGGCATGTGGCTTTTCCTTTAAAAACCTTAGTCGCGCTGATTTCGGCGAGGTCAGGAATGAAACCTTGTGCCAGCACGAAAGTGCCACCACAAACTTCATCACCACGGCCGTCGGGATAGGTTCTCTGGATTTCGAATTCTTTGGTGTCGAGAACTCTTAAAGTGGCATAGTAAGTCTGAAAGGCAACACGGGCCTTGACCTTGTACTTTCCAACTAAATTTTCTGGCGTGATTTCGGCAGAGTATGCCGAGGAAGCAAAGAGTAACAGAATAGACGATAGAACAATTTTTTTCATGAGCACCCTCCATAGTAATTTTATTTTTTATAATGGGAAGGGCTTATGTAGACAAAGTAAATGTTCTTTAGTGGGAACTATACATAAAAAGGGCAGACCGAAGCCTGCCCTTTTGCAAAAAAAAATTGAATGGGGAAACTACTTTCCTAAAGGCTTTTGGATAATATGAATGGCATGACCCAAAGTGGCTTCGGCAGCTTCCATCATCGTTTCGCCCAGCGAAGGATGCGGATGAATAGAGAGCGCCAAGTCTTCCATGCGAGCCCCCATTTCAATAGCCACAACGGCTTCTGAAATAAGATTCGAAGCTTCTGGTCCGACGATATGAACACCCAATAAAACATGTGTCTTTTTGTCAGCAATCATTTTTACGAACCCCTCGGTTTCCATCATGCTGACGGCTCGAGCATTGGCTCCAAAAGGAAAACGACCAATCAACAGGTCCGTGTGGCCTGCAGCTTTGGCTTCGGCCTCTGTCATGCCGGCAGCAGCAATTTCAGGGTCCGTGAAGACCACTGCGGGAACTGTCTTGGCATCATAAACGCGATTCTGGCCGGAAATGATTTCCGCAACTAAAACACCTTCATGGGATGCTTTGTGAGCCAGCATCGGTTGCCCGGCAACGTCGCCGATTGCAAAGATATGCTGAACATTGGTGCGGCGTTGAGCATCGACTTTAACAAAGCCACGCTCATCAACAACAATGCCGGCAGCTTTCAGGTTCGATTGATCGCCATTCGGACGACGGCCAACTGTGACCAAAATTTTATCGCACTTGATGACTTCGTCTTTGCCGTTTACTTCAGCCGTGACTTCATAGCCATCTTTGACTTTCTTTTGACCCTTTGCCTTTGCGCCATACATAATTTTAACGCCAGATTTTTCAAGCTTACGAGTGACGACCTGTGCACAATCGGGATCGACAACACCAGCAAGTAAAGAGGTCTGAGCTTCGATCACTGTGATTTCAGTTCCCAGTTTACGCAGATAAGAAGAAATCTCAAGGCCGATATAGCCGCCACCAATGACAGCCACGCGTTTGGGAATCGCATCAAAGGCTAAGGCGCCCGTAGAGGAACAAATATCTTTTTCATCAAATTTAAACCCAGGAATTTCAATCGGCCGAGAACCCGTTGCTACGATAAAGTATTTGGCTTGAATGCTTTCAGATCCTGTCGCGGACTTAACCGTGATTTCTTTAGAAGTTTTAAATTCAGCCTCGCCCTTTAAAATAGTAACTTTGTTACCCTTCAAAAGTTGATTTACGCCACCTGACATTTTGTCGCTGACAGACTGTTTCCAAGTCACCAGCTTCTTCATGTCGACATCGATATTGCCTTTGATCATCAAGCCCATGTCTTTAAAGTTGTGTTGAGCTTTGTGAAGAAGGTGAGTCGCCGTGATCATCGCCTTAGAAGGAATACATCCCACGTTCAAGCACACACCGCCCAGAACTTCACGTTCAACAATGGCAGTTTTGAAGCCAAGTTGACCCGCACGAATCGCGGCGACATATCCACCAGGACCAGAACCGATTACGACAACATCAAAAGTTTGCATAAAAATCTCCGAAAATAAAATTGAGAGAGAACTTAGAAGCTGCTCAGAGTGCTTGCACACCCCGAGCCGAGAAAGATACGGAATCAAACAACAGAACGAAAATGCGTACTAAATCATCTCGACAAGCAGCTTGCCGGGATTTTCAATGCGCTGAATGAAGGCTGCCAAGAATCTTGCTGCAACAGCACCATCGATCAAACGGTGATCCGCAGTCATTGTGTAGTTCATGACTTTGATCGCCGCCAATTGACCGTTTTTGATCACAGGCTTTTCGTCAATTTTGTACATGCCAAGTATGGCGACTTCTGGATGATTGATGACTGGAGTTGCATAAGTTCCACCAATAGAGCCGATGTTGGTCACCGTGATATTAGAGCCCTTCATTTCGTCAGGTTTTAATTTGTTGTCACGTGCGCGCTTAGACAAATCTAAAATCTCTTTAGAAATCTCTAGAATTGTCTTTTGATCGGCATTCTTGATAACCGGAACAACAAGTCCATTCGGCGTGTCAGCCGCAAAACCGATATTGAAATATTTTTTGTAAACAATTTCGCCAGCGGCATCATCGATCGAAGCATTGAACATCGGGAATTCACGAATCGTCGCCACCAAGGCTTTAATAACGATCGGCAAATAAGTGATCTTTGTACCGTTCTTTTCCGCAAAGTCCTTCAAAGACGTGCGCAGGTCGACCAAAGCATCGACCTTGGCTTCATCCATGATTGTGAAGTGAGGAATGATATGCTTAGATTTCTGCATATTTTCAGCAATTCTTTTGCGAATACCAATTAATGCCACGCGCTCTTCAATAGCACCTGCGGGTCCTTGATAAGCAGGGCGAGGTATAGTCATTCCAGCCGCACCTCCAGTAGAAGGCGCTCTTGCAGTCATAGCTCCTCCGCCGCCAGCACTCATGACATCCTCACGAGTCACTCGTCCGGCAAGACCGCTGCCACTTAAGCCATTGATGTCGATACCTGTTTCGCGCGCCAAACGACGAGTCGCCGGAGTCGCTAAAACTTTTGAATCCGCTACAGGTGGGAAAATTCCGCTCGGAGAAGCCGTCGCACCAGCTGCGGGCATTTTTGCCACAGGAGTTGGCGTCGCCGCCGCAAAGTTTGCATGGGCCGAAGCAGGAACTTCGCGTTGAGCGCCCGCAGGGGCCATCGCCGAAGTAGAGCCTGAAGCAGCTAGTGTGATCATGGTCGCGCCGACTTTGACAACATCGCCAGCTTTAAATTTCAAATCTTTCACAACACCCGCAACTGGAGTGGGAACTTCAACAGTAGCTTTGTCGGTAAGAACTTCAGCAATGGCTTGATCTGCTTTTACAGAGTCGCCGGATTTTACCAACCACTTAACAAGTTCTCCTTCAGAAACACCTTCGCCCAACTCAGGCAATTTGATGTCTTGAATTTTGCCACCAGCAGCTGGAGCCGATGTTGTGGCTTGAGGTGCTGATGCGGCGGCAGCGGTAGCTGTCTTTGCGGGGGCTGGCGCCGAAGCAGATCCAGAGGCCGATAAAGTAATCATCGTTTCGCCAACTTTTACAACCTGGCCCGGTTTGAATTTTAAATCACCAACGGTGCCAGCAACAGGCGATGGAACTTCCACAGTTGCTTTGTCCGTTAAAACCTCAGCGATAGGTTGATCAGCTTTGACAGCGTCGCCAGTTTTTACTAACCATTTTACTAGTTCGCCTTCAGATACACCTTCACCAAGTTCGGGCAGTTTTACGTCTGTTGCCATATTGAGAAAGTTCCTTTCAAATAAGTGTGCTAAACGCTCTGTTGAGCGACCTAAATTTTGCAATTTAAGCGAATCCTTTCTTCTAGACCGGAGCTAGAGCATTTGCACCGGATTACGCGCTGCGCACGGCGAGAAACACAGGGGCTTCTCATGTATTTATTGGCGTCGGGCGTTTCGAGTTGTCTCGAGTACTCTTCGCGCCCTAATTTAAGGGTTTTAAGGAGCAAATGGCTATGAAGTTTGAGCAAAAGCTGCAAGAGGGTATTTTCTTAAAGCGCTATAAACGTTTTTTCGCCGATATTGAATGGCAGGGGAACACTGTTGTGGCTCATGTGCCCAACACGGGCAGCCTTAAAAGTGTCAATCACCCGGGGCAGCATTGCCTGTTTTCAGAAGCGACGAATCCTGAGCGTAAATTGAAATTCACTTTGCAGATGATCAAGTCACCAGCAGGATCGTGGGTCGGAGTGAATACTTCGATTCCGAATGCTATTGTCAGAGAAACTCTTGAGAGAGTTGTTGGACATAAGGATAAAATACCGGGAACATTTTCGCACTGGTCAGAGTTTGACGAGATCAAAGCGGAGTATAAAATTTCCGCCGAAACACGTTTGGATTTTGCGCTGTCAAAAAAAGGCAGCGATAAAATGCACTTTATCGAAGTGAAAAATGTCACTTTAGCAGAAGAGGGGATGGCGAAATTTCCGGACGCTGAAACTACGCGTGGGCAAAAGCATATTCGTGAGTTGATGGATTTGATGGATAAAGGACATACTGCAGAATTGCTTTTTACGATTCAACGTCATGACTGTGGCAGCTTTGCTCCGGCGGATGATATTGATCCTGTGTATGGCCAACTGTTGCGAGAGGCTTACCACAAGGGTTTGCGTATTAGTCCTTTAGTGGTGGATTTGACAGCGACGGAGGTGTTGCTTTCTGAGACCTTGTTGCCGTTGAGGATTTAGTTTTCGCGAAGAAGTTTGGTTTTTTGAGTTTTTTGGGGAGGAGTCCTCCATACAGCGGCTCTCGGTTCTTGAGATAGTCTGGCCATCCGTGGGCGGCCTTTCTGAGGCGCATCCATGCGCCTCAGATCTTGGTACTTTTTTGTTTCCGGAATTTTACTCTACCAAAAAGTCCTGAGAGTACTCTCTCAGGACTGCCGTTTGAGCCAAGAATCCAAATTTAAAAACAGAAGCCTATCGAAAATGGAGTCGCAAAGTTTCGCGCATGAATTTACCTCGACTCGACCATCCCTGGATCAAGGTTCAGAAGTGAATTCAAAAACCAAGTCCGTCTCGGTATTTCACAGGTAAATCTGTCAAAAAGCGCTCATTCACCACACACTTTCTCCTGAGATGTTGTCGATCCCCAAGACGTTTACGCAGACATTAAAGTTCCGCCTTTTTAAGGCCGATTCGCTCTATGAACTAACCATGGAGGAAGTTGGCCTATGAAGCCCCTTTCAAAAAAAATAGTCAGCTTGTTTGCCATGTCAGTGCTTATGTCAGCCTGTGCTCCGGGGGGCTTTGATGTTTCTTCCCAATTGCCTGATGATCCCCAGGATGAGCAATCCCTTGTAAACCCAGGAGAAGCGACAGACGGCGACACGGGACTTGGTGTGACGGATCCCATTCCTAGACCAACTCCAGAGCCCACACCCCCTCCGCTGACTCCAGATCCGACTGACGATGATGCTGTTCTTGCGAAATATAACTATGTGGATCCAAATCAAATAGTGACGACAAAGCATTTGAAGAATGCAATTTTGTATTACGATAAGAATTTAGCGAAGATCAAAAATAAAAATTATCTTTCAGTGATCGATTACGGAATGTCTTCTAAAAAAGAAAGATATTTTCTGATCGATATGAAGACCGGAGCGGTGTCGAGCTATCATGTGTCGCACGGAAAGGGTTCCGATAGTGACCATGACGGTTATGCAGAAAAGTTTAGCAATGTGGACGGTTCCAATGCGACTTCTCTGGGTTACTATATGTCGGCAGAGACCTATAGTGGCAGCAATGGATACTCTTTGCGTTTGGATGGACTTTCGAGCACAAACTCCAATGCTCGTTCACGAGCTGTTGTGATTCATGGCGCTGACTATGTACAAGACAAAGATGTCATCCAAGGTCGTAGTTGGGGGTGCCCCGCGTTTTCCCAAGCGAACAAATCCAAAATTATCAATTTGATTAAAAATGGAAGTTTGATTTACGCAGCTGCCAACTAGGCTGCGGATTTCTTTAGAAGTTCCCGCCATGCAAGTATGGCGGGACAGATCTTCCCCTCATGCGACATCGCCATTAAAACTTCGTCCGTTACCGAGTCTTGCCAAAGCAGGATTTGAATTTTTTTAAAGAGCTTCTGAGAGAGAAGTTCAAAGCTATTCATTTCACCAGAAACAATGCGCGTGAGAATCATCGACGCCCTCCTAGGCTGCTTTCTTAAGCTTAGGGGAGGAACTTGCGATTGAGAAGTCTTCTCAGTTGGATGAAAGGGTAGTGATAATAGGGCCGAGTGTTTGGGGAAAGGGAGGCCCACAGGGGTGGGCTTATCTCAAAAACTAGTGCTGCTTGTACTGTTCGCCAACGAACTTTTTTAGATCTTCAACATAGCCCAAGCACTCAGACAATTCCAACCGGTCCTCTTTTCGAACATGGGCCGTTGTATTGTTGTACATCGTCAGGTCAATCACGTCGGCGTAAGAAGAAACCGCTGAAAAATCAGCTTCCTCTAGAGTTGTTAAAAGGATGTCGAGGTCGTGACCGTCTTGGTCGTGGGGGTATTCAATGCCGCGCATTTCGCAAAGTGCTTTTAAAAGAAGTTCTGAAGCTTGCGCTAAGTTGTAACCAACGATGTCGTGTTGGGGCTCCTCGTCCATCAGTTTTTGGGCGAGATCGATATGGTCTTGGGCTTTGATAATAAAAGATTTCACTGCTGGATTCATGCTGAAAACTCCTTGTGCCGTCCACTCTAAACGGGTCTGGGGGTATTTGGGAATAAAAAAACCCACAATTCCTTACGAATTGTGGGTTTTTTGAAGTCCGATACTGGCGAACCAGCCGGGGCGGTTTACTTCTGTACTTCGCCACCAGCCAATTGACGATCGATGATCGCCTTGAACTCTGGGAAAGGGTACGCACCACGAAGGGAAACGCCGTTGATCAAAAAGCCTGGAGTTCCAGAGAAGTTGAACTTACGCGCCTCTTCCATGTCCGCTTCAATATTCTTAGTGACCACTTCGCTGTCGAGGTCTTTTTCAAGTTTTTTCATGTCAACACCCAGTTTTTTGGAGATGTCCTTCAAAAGACCTTCTTTTTTTGAACCCAGCTCACCTTGGTGCATAAAGACTTCGTTGTAGAACTTTTCAGCTTTTGCGTGATCTTGGATCGCGATAGCTTCAAAGTAACGAGCTGCTGGCATGGCCATAGGATGGAAATCCAATGGAAGATGCTTATAGATAACGCGAACGTCTTTAGGGTAGGCCTTCATAACTTCTTCAATTGTGGCATGGCCCTTAGTGCAATACGGACACTGAAAGTCAGAGTATTCAATAATGGTGATCTTGGCGTCTTTCGGGCCAAAGATAACACGCTTCTCGTCAATACTTGGCTTAAGAGGATTCGCAAATTCGTCATCACGCTTTTTAGACTCATCAGCAACTGCCTTTTCCTGAGCCTTACGTTGAGCATTTTGAGCGGCCTTGTTCACCACTTCAATAAATTGCTCTGGGTCTTTTTCGATAGCTGCGAAAACGATCGTAGGATCCTTCTCGACTGCTTCTTTGAGTTGTTTTGCAGACGGAGCACAATTCACGAGGGAAAGTGCCAAAAGAGAAAGGGTCGCTAACTTAAATGCTTTCAAAGGTGCCTCCATGGAAATTTGAAATGTTTTAGCCATCTTATTCTGCCACTAAGATTCGATGAGATGGAAGCAAAAAATCCCAGCGATTGGTCCAGGGATTTCTGGCCTTGAATGTGAAGAGCGGGTGTTTAGAATGAAATCTATGAAAAAATCAATTTTTATTATGGCAGTTTTGTCCCTTGTTTTTTGCGCAGAAGCCCAGGCTGGCTTGCTGTATAACTATTCACAAATGACATTAAAGGACCTCGACCAGGTCAATGAAATGGTGCAGGACAAAATTAAGGAGTCCAAGCAATCTGACAGTGGTCAAGTAGTGCCATTGAAAGAAGCACTTCAAGCGGTCTATTCTCGTCCCAACGAAGACCAGATGATTGACAAGGTTGTAGGGCCATTGCGCACCAATTTAGATGAGTTGGACGCCTGGGAAAAAACTCTCAGTCAGCTTACTGACGAAGCGATCAGTGCCTTGAAAAATACTCGCGCCTTCAAACCTGTGGTTCAAGTCACATATATTGTCTTTCTTGAAAATATTTTGTCAGAAATCAGACCGATGATTGGCAGCCCAGGTTTTGAGCGCAATCTCGCTGAGAGAGTGCGAGACGCAAAGATTGAGGTGACCAAAGAAGCGGCCAATGAAAGATCTTTGCGCACGATGAAAAAGACCACTTCACCTTCTGAGTTAGCTGCTAAAATTTTGTCAGAAATGAAGCCAAAAGCGACAACAACTTCGGCAGAATCTGTTCCTTCTGGGAAATAATTTCCCTCGACTCGACCGGCCTAGAGCATTTTCGACTCTAGGCTAGCGTCAAACGTTAGATCTCCTCAACTCATCAAAAATGCCTCAAATTGACTCAAGTTCTTTGGAACTCCTTCCGATATAAATATCACGGAAAGGGCAGGATGCCCGCAAGTCAATTAGGAGGATACGATGTTTCTACAAGGTAATTTGCAAGCAGTGTTTGATGCGCTTTATTCAGTTGGTGCGATTGATCCTGTTTTGAAGTTGGATTGGAATGAAGTCACAAAAGACATGATGGCCAATCCACAAATTTTGAGTGATGCTTTTCAAGCCATCAACTCATGCGCCGGGAACACCGATCAACTAGTTCGACACTTCCATATGATGGATGAAAAATCCGTGAATTTTATCGCTATGGAGGTGGCTCGTGAGTTTTGTGAGTTCCAAGATCGTAAAGAACTTCACTAAGATTGTTGCAGTAGGACTTTTTGTCAGCACGGCTCACGCTTGGGAGGTCGACTTCTCTCGTCGCCAAGTGGACTTTAATAAAGTTCAAAACGTGAATCGATTGCCTGCGAGCATTCAAGAAGATCAATCTGTGAATATTTTAAGCAATGTGTTTGATTCCGTGGAGCCCACTCAAGATGTGGTCATCATGAATACGGACAAAGGCTTTGTGCCGGAAACAGTTCGTCTGAAAAAAGGCAATAACTACCGAATTCATATTGTGAACGTGAATGGCAAAGAAAAAAATGTCAGCTTCGTGCTGGATGCTTTTTCAGAGCATCACAATACGCTTTTCGGAGAACAAAAGACCTTTAACGTGAACCCAAAGACCGATGGCATTTTTTCATATCAATGTCCTGAGACCGCTATCCAAGGTAAATTTATTATTTACTCTGACGGCACCTCAACGACGGCTGTGACAAATCGTCAGCCGGCATCTGCGAACTAGGGGATTAAACTCATGTCGAATCAGTCGGACGTTTTTAAACAGACCATCGCCCAAAATTTGGGCCCTGTTTTGAAATATCTGGATGACCCGACGGTTTCAGAAATCCTGGTCAATGGACACAAAGAAATATTTGTTGAAAGAAAAGGGAAGCTTGAACGGGTTCCCGATTCTTTTTTAAGCGAAGATGATTTGCGGGCTGCCGTGAATAGCATCGCCCAAAGTGTTGGTCGTCGCATTGACGACGAGTCGCCTCGCCTGGATGCGCGCCTTCCGGATGGCTCTCGTATTGCGGCTGTGATTCCGCCGATGTCACGCAAAGGGACTACACTCTCTATTCGTAAATTTACTAATAATAAAATTTCTTTTGCAGATTATATTAAATTCGGCGCGATCACCGAAGACGGTGCACGCTTTTTAGATATCTGCATGTTCCTGGGAAAAAATATCATCGTCAGCGGTGGTACGGGTTCAGGAAAGACAACCTTGTTGTCATTGTTGTGCACCCGCATTCCCAAAGGTCAGCGCGTGATGGTGATCGAGGACTCGTCAGAGTTGCAAGTCGATTACGAACATGTCGTGATGTTTGAAACTCGCCAAGCCGATGCGATCGGCAAAGGCGAAGTGACTATAAAGGATCTTTTAAAAAGTGCTCTGCGCTTGCGCCCGGATCGTATCATCGTCGGGGAAGTGCGCTCGAGTGAAGCTATGGAGCTGCTCAATGCGATGAACACTGGTCACAAAGGTTGCATGGGAACCGTTCATGCGAACACTCCCGAAGATGCGATCGTGCGATTGGAAGCCCTAGCCCAAGGTGGGGATGCGCGGATCAGTGAGAAGGCTTTGCGCTCCCAAGTGAACTCCGCCATCGACATTATTATCCAAGTTTCCCGTTTTTCTGACGGATCTCGAAGAATTGCCGCCATCAGCGAAGTCCTTGGATTTGATGCGGATGGTTCATACAACGTGGTCCCCATTTTTGAGATGTCTCGCCTAACGCGCCGTTCGGATGGCACTTTAGAAGGCAAGCTCCTGCCTACTGGCCATATACCCTCGTTCATGGAAGAAATCGTGGATAACAATCTGCCATTCCCACGAACAAAATTTAACAAAGCCGCATAGCGCCATATAAAAGTCAAAAGCGCCTGTTTTAGTTATTTAATTGGCTCTCAACATGGGCTAAGACCAAGGCGTGCATTTTAGTTGTAAGATCTCCAACGCAGTTTTAACACTCCTCGAAGCCCAGGGCGAAGACCTTACGTCGCTCTATGAGCAAACCCCTATTCCTGTTGAACTGATGCGTGATTCGTCTTACTGGGTGAGTGCTCCTGATATGGAAAACCTGCTTGAAGCGGCGATTCGTTTGCCACTCAAAAATGACGGACATATTTTACAACAAGCCGGGCACAGTGGTCCCGAGTTGCGAGCTTGGGGAGTTCTCGACAGTGTTCTGCGCATGATGCCGCGACCTCAAGAGATCTTTAATCAACCAGAACAATTTCTTTCGTATTTTATTTCTCCGAAGCCACCAATTGAAAATCTTCGTCACACAGAATTGGGTGTGACCTTTGATCTGCCTTTGCCGGCAGAGCAATACCCTTTGGTGACGACTTACTTGAAAGCCGCATTTGAATCTTTACCGGTTTACGTGGGTCAGCCTTTGGCGCAATGTCAGTGGGAAGGTATTTCGTTAAACCTTAGTTGGTCGACTCAACAGAGCAGTATTTTTACTGAAAGCCCGGGTCATCAAGTCAGTCCGGAGTTATTCCAAAGCCTCATCGAGGATTTGCAGAATACACAGCGAGAGCGTGAAGACCTGCAAAAGTATGTCGGTGATTTGGAAGGCAAGATTCGTGATTATGAAAAACAAATCGTAGCACCTGAATTAGTGGGGGACCTTGATTTAAAAAACAAGGCCTCCTTGCTGCCGCACGAAGGTTCTCTGTCGCATCTTAACTTTGACAGTGAATCACCTTCCTATGTTTTGAGTCAGAATTTGGCTCGATTGCACGACTATATGGTGCGCGCTCAACAGTTGATCACAATGCTCGCGGCACAAGGTAAAATGACTCCAGCAGTGAAAGAGGCCATGCGCCGAGTGGACTGGGAGTTCGTAAAAACTCAGTACCCTCGCACTGTTTTTGAAAGCATGGAAATCGTTAAAAAAGTTTATACCAAGAATGCCGAGAAGGAAGGAACACCTCATGTCTGAAATCATCAACCTTGTCGCTCGTGAAATTCTAGATAGCCGTGGAAACCCAACAATTGAAGTGGAAGTCACCACTGCAGATGGCAACATGGGGCGCGCTGCAGTTCCGTCGGGTGCCTCAACGGGCGCGCATGAAGCTTATGAGCTGCGCGACAACGATAAAAATCGTTTCATGGGTAAAGGTGTCTTTAAAGCCGTTGATAATGTTCGCGAAAAGATTGCGCCCGAAATCATGGGCCTTCAGGCGACAGAGCAAGTTTATATCGATAAAATTTTACGCGAGCTAGATGGCACTGAGAATAAATCCAACCTGGGTGCGAATGCAATTTTGGGTGTTTCTCTAGCTGTAGCAAAAGCTGCGGCCTTAGACACTAAGTTACCTTTGTATCGTTATGTCGGTGGATCTCAGGCTTGCCGTCTTCCAGTACCTTTGATGAATGTTTTAAATGGTGGCGCTCATGCTAATAACGGTTTGGACATTCAAGAATTCATGATTGTGCCGACTGTGAATAACTCTTATGCAGAGTCTTTACGTGCGGGTACGGAGATCTTCCACACCCTTAAAAAAATTCTTTTGAAAAAGGGCATGAGTACGGCCGTCGGTGATGAAGGTGGCTTTGCGCCGAAACTGGGTTGCAATCAAGATGCCTTGGACTTGTTGATGAACGCTATCGTAGACGCAGGTTATGATCCGGGACAAAACGTGTTCTTGGGGTTAGATGTGGCGGCGACCGAGCTGTACAAGGATGGCAAGTATATGTGGGAAGGTCAGTTGATCACTCCGGCAGAACTTTTGGGCATCTATAAAAGCTGGACTGAAAAATATCCAATGATCACAATAGAAGACGGTTTCTCTGAAGATGACTGGTCTTCATGGGTGACGGCGACGGCCGAAATGGGCAGCACTCAGCTTGTGGGCGATGATCTTTTTGTGACCAACCCGAAGCGCTTGCGCCTGGGGCTAGAGAAGAAGGCTGCCAATGCCTTGCTTGTAAAAGTAAATCAAATCGGCACGCTGACAGAAACTTTTGAAGCTGTGAATCTTGCGCAAAGACACAAATACAAAACAGTGATGTCTCATCGCTCTGGCGAGACTGAAGACACGACAATTGCTGACCTTGCAGTAGCCCTGAACTGCCACCAAATTAAAACAGGTGGCCTGTGCCGTGGTGAGCGGACTGCCAAGTACAATCAGCTTTTAAGAATCGAAGAAGATCTTGGTGGAATGGGAATTTATTGGGATAAAGCGGCTTTCCGCTAATCCTGGACTCCCCAAGTGGGCTGAGGACTTTTAAGATAGTCCCATGTCCTATCTTCAATTTGCTGTCGGTTTACGTCGTTTTCTTAATCAGCCCACTCGTGTGGGCTTGGTATGTATTTTTATATTCACAATATCTATCGTGCTGAACGGAAACATGTGGCGCCTTTGGAGTCTGCATCGCGATTCAGCACGTATTCAGCAAGAGATCTCTGATAGCAGAAGCAGTATCACTGAGCTTTCATTGCAGTTAAAACAAGCCAAAGATCCAGTCTTTATAGAACGTCAGGCGCGCGACAAATTGGACTTAGTCGGAGAGCATGACTTGGTTTTTGTTTTTTCTGATCAGTAGAGCAAATCGGCTTCGCCGATTTGCTCTCGGGTGGGACGAGACTGTAAGTGGTATTTTGCGACTCCGTTTTCGAGAAAGAACGCTTTATTACTTTAACTTTTGGCTCAAACGGCAGTCCCGAGAGTGTGGGTAAAATCACCCCGCATTCGGACGGCGAAGATTAAATCTGAAAGTTTCTAGTCCAGCCCGATGTGTTATTAGATGCAAATCACTTACACTAGGCTAGTATCCTAACTCTATTTTTCGTTTTATACGGAATAAAAACAGAGGTTTATATGCTTACGCAGAATTCTCCTGAGTGGACTAAAGAAAGTATTCGCAGTTTGCGATTGCGCCTTGGGTGGAGTCGTTCTGATCTCGCTCGTCGTATGAAATGTTCAACTGAGGAAATTGATTTGCTCGAAGAGGGAGCAAAATCTGCTAACACAAAAGAACGTGGAGAACTTGAATTGATTTTACATCAAGCTGAAAGCTGCAGCGATGAAGTCAAATACGCTCCCGCCTGTGAAGATGAGTTGAATCGATCCGCGTTGTCACAAATCGACTTCACTCAAGTCAAAAGCAATCTTGAATAGCATCTGACGCGGTTCGAACAATCGACATTTGAAAACTCCCGGTGTAAAAAAATGCGGGGAGTTTCTATGAAAAAAATTTATTTAGTCGATGTCAGTTCCATGTTCTTTCGCGCCTTCTATGCCGTGCGCCCCCTGACCTCTCCTGCGGGTGTGCCGGTGAATGCGGTTTACGGTTTTCTCTCAATGGTGGTAAAGCTGCTAAAGGAAGAAAAACCGGACTATATGCTTTTCGCCTATGATCGCAAAGAGCCTTCTTTCCGAAAAGAAATGTACGAAGAGTACAAGGCTCATCGCACTGAGATGCCTCCAGAACTTGGGCAGCAAATTCCCTATATTAAAAAACTGATCGACCTCTTGGGAATTCCCTCCTTGGAAGTACCCAGTTTTGAGGCCGACGATATTATCGGTACCATGGCCTACTGGGGACGCAAACAAGACTTACAAGTTGTGATTGTGAGCGGTGATAAAGACTTTGGCCAATTGATTCAAGACCATGTGATTCTTTACGACACGATGAAAGAGCATCGCTATGATGCCGCAGGCGTTTTAGCTAAGTGGGGAGTCCGCCCAGATCAATTTATCGATTATCTTTCCATCGTGGGCGATGCTTCCGACAATATTCATGGTGTGCGCGGCATCGGTGAAAAAGGTGCCATCAAGCTTTTAGAGCAATACAAACATCTCGAAGAGATTTACGAAAATATCGATAAAGTAGAACCCAAGGGCATTCGTGAGAAGCTGATAGTTTCTAAAGAAAACGCTCTGCTCTCAAAAAGATTGGTGACGATTGCTTTAGATGTTCCGGTCCCCGATGACCTAGAGGCCTATAAAATGCGCCCCTGGCACACCGAAGAATTGCGCGCCCTTTTGCAAGAACTCAACTTTAAAACATTTGAAAAAAATCTTTTAGGAACAGGTAATGGGGCTAGCCCCAGTGTTGAAAGCTTCACCAGCAATAATAGTGTCAGTCTTGCCAAAGAACCAACCCCAGTTGAAAAGACCGAGGCAGAAGCTCACCCTGAAAAGACCGTGGTCTTCGTAGATGGCGAGTTCAAAGAATCCACGGTGACAACTCGTGAGTTGGCTGAGTGGCTTTTGGAAAAACAAGAGCTTTGGGGCTTTTCAGACGAGCGTGGCGTCTTTATCGCGACAGATAAAAAAATCTATAATATTTCTGATTTTGAATTTCTTGGAAAATTGACAGACACCTTTAAAATTCAATGGCGCGGTTTTGATCTCAAAGCTTTCTGGCATAAAATCAACGCCGAAGAACCGCAAGCAATTTGGGACTCGATGTTGGCCGCCTATGTCGTACGCGCGGGTGACGTGACGAACTTTGCAAAAGTTTATAATCGTTATGCGGGTGATGTGCTGCCAGAACTTTCGACTCCAAGCCAGCTTTACAACGCCCATTTGCACTTACAGAGAGTCTTAGAGCACGAATTGACTGTTCACAAAGGTGACAAGGTCTATTCCGACTTAGAGCTTCCGTTAGCCGCCATTTTGTTGAACATGGAACAATGGGGGATTCGTATCGATCGCGAATTGCTTAAGGGACAAAGTGAGGTCTTAGCAGCGGATTTGGAAGGACTTGAAAAGGCCATTCACGCAGAAGCCGGTGAAAGCTTCAATGTGGCTAGTCCGAAACAGTTGGGCGTCATCTTATTTGAAAAGTTAGGCTTACCGACGGGTAAAAAAACGAAAACGGGGTACTCCACAGGTGAAGACGTTTTATCAGAGATCGATCATCCGATTGCTAAACTCGTTTTACAATGGCGAGAGCTTGCAAAGTTAAGATCAACATATGTCGATGCCTTGCCAGAGATGATCAATCCCAAAGATGAGCGCATTCACTCTAGCTTTAATCAGGCCATGACCACCACGGGTCGCCTTTCAAGTACACAACCCAATTTGCAAAACATTCCGATCCGCACGCCGCGCGGCCAAGCCGTGCGCAAGGCCTTTATCGCAGCGCCACGAATGAAGTTGTTGTCGGTGGATTATTCGCAAATCGAACTACGTATATTGGCACATATTTCCGAAGATCCAAATCTTTGTAGAGCCTTTATGGAAGATCTAGATATCCACGCGGCCACGGCAGCCGAGATTTACAATGTGCCACTTAAGGATGTCACACCGGAACTCCGCCGTGCTGCAAAGGCCGTGAACTTCGGAATTGCCTATGGACAAGGGGCTTTTGGTTTGGCAGAAAATTTGGGGATCTCTCGCTCAGAGGGTAAAAGTATTATTGATCGTTATTTCGAAAGATTTAAAAATGTGCGTGATTATATAGAAAGCACAATTAAGTCGGCCCACGAAAAAGGTTATGTCGAAACTCTCTTTGGACGTCGCCGTTATATTGAAGAGCTGAGTGCGAAGAACATGGCGCTAAAAAAATTCGGAGAGCGCGCTGCCATCAACGCCCCGATCCAAGGAACGGCAAGTGACCTGGTCAAAAAAGCGATGATCGAAGTCAGCACCCAAATTCCATTGAGAATGCTCTTACAAGTACACGACGAATTAATCTTCGAAGACACCGAAGCCGAGTTGCAAAAACATGCCCCGCAACTCGTCCAAATCCTAGAAAACGTCATGAAACTAAAAGTCCCCCTAAAAGTAAACTACGCCATAGGAAACAATTGGGA
>JBBKWD010000071.1:0-18419 GCA_037968775.1 Bdellovibrio sp. | reverse complement strand
CGGTATTCGCTTCAAATCCTTTCCTGTGGCTGAAGACAGAGCGAAATTGTAGACTTTCTTTTTCGGAAATTTGGGTCCGAAAGTTCCAGTTTAAAGATTTCTATTTTTTTACAAAGCCTAGCATAAGTATCGCTAGTCAAGGCGGCATCGGCATTCTCAACTAAGAATTTTAGGTCAGGCAAAAGCCATCTAAAAACGGTTCCGGCTCTTTGCATGGACAGTGTGATCTTTTCCTTGAATTTCAGTTCTTCGAAAAGCAGTGTAATTGTGGGGAAAAAAATGAAAGCCAGGTTCATTCTTAGCAAGAGCAGATTTAAAATGATCTGTTTGTTGGCTGAGCAAAGTTCTTCAAAGCAGAATGAGCTTTTAACGGTTTTAAATACGAGTTCAATTTGCCATCTCAATTTATATAGAGGGAAAATGAATTTCGCTTCGCACTTGAGATTAGTCATATACCAGTGATATTTACTTTCTTTGGCGTTCCAAAAGCCAATGACTCGTGTGATGAGCAGTCCTTCAAATTCGCCAAAATCTACGGTAAACTCAACATACTCTTGATTGCTCTGGATGCAGAGGTCATTGAAATACTTGCCTTCGTCGTCATGGCTAATGCCGGTGTTAGCTTTGACAATTTTGAAAGAGGAGTTTGACTTAATTCTTGATAAGAAGAACATGCCCACCTTGTCCATCAATGCCATTCGTCCGTAGTTGTAATAGCCCAAATCAAAAATCGTGAGGCTGCCGACCATGGGTAGGGCCTTTGGAAAAAAAGAGTTGTCATTTTTAGATCCGGGAGAGATGTCGCACCAAGGGATCTCTGACTTTGTAAAGTCAAACAGGACATGCCATTTTATTGCGGCGGGGGCGACATTGGTTCTACACCCAGGGAAGGAGTTTTGCGCCTGTTTTTTTAAAGTTATTGAGGAGGAATCTAGCAGAAAGATTTGTTTAACGCCGATCGAACTCTCTAGTTCTGGATAAAGATTTTTGCCTTTGAAAGCAGAGATTAGCTTTAGGGAAGACTGCTGGAGTTTTCTTGTTAATGTTGGCGAAGCCAGTCGTTGCCAGAATGAAGATCTGGCGACTCTTATAAGGGATTCAGTCATAACGGACCGTCGCAGTGATGCAATGGATATTTTTCGATTGTCCTTATTCATGGAAAGCAATAGTGTGGAAACTAGATCTCTGCTTTGAATTTTTGCTCTAGCGTCGTTTAGGGGGAAGCTATCAAGGGCTGAGTTGATATTGTTCACAAAATTAGAAATCATTTTTGAGTCCTCCATGATGTCGTCGATTTTTTTGGGTAATTAAATCAGAATGCATCTGGGGGAACTCTTCAAAGGTCTAGCTATCTGGAGTTAAAAACAGGACTATAGTATTGAAAAATACCGATCACATATGATGAGTTTATCGCTTCTAAGCATTGCTCAAATACCTTTTCAGCAACCTTGATAGCAGCCTTCGTCTTTGCAACTGTAAGCGGTTTTCTTTCGGCATCAGGGTATCTATACCTTACAGCAGAGATTGTTAACGTCTTAGATTTTGAAAGTTTCTTAGCGAGTTTAGCATCCAGCTTTGCTACTTCATCAAGCAGCTGATCCATGTTGTGTGTTTTCTGAAATCTTATTTTTTTAAAAGCCAGGTAGCCATTAACGGCTTTCTCAGCGCACTGTTGGGAATGAAAAGCGGAAATACTCTTATAGTCGGAGGACAGCTCTAAAGACGCTTTCGCCACTCTAAGGTCGTTATGAGCGTACTTAAACCACTGCTGAACCATTTTCGGTGCTGTCATAGCTCAAGCTCTTTACCAGTGTTTAATGCCGTTTCAGGAATTGAACTGAACTCGTCCTTCCAGTCCTCAAATTCCTTTTCAGAATAAATAAATATGTCGGCAGGAACCTGGTATTTTTGATAAATGAGTTCTCTAACCTTACTCATCTCTTCAGTCGAAGACTTCTTAGCATCAGGAACAACCATCACAAAATCATAATCACTATCAGCTCGTGCCGTACCATTAGCGCGCGAGCCAAATAAAAAAAGACGTGAAGGATTGTATTTATCCTTCAACGTCTCTTTAATCTGATCAATCAATTCAGTCTGTTTGTCTTTACTCACAAATACCTATTTTATTTGAACCCAAGTGTTAAGCGCCTTTGAAGATTCAAGCGCCGAAAGGGCTGAAGGATCAAGCTGCAAATCATTAACTGAAGCCGAAATCTTTTCAACCTTCCAGTCGGTGCCTTGGTATTGTCCGTACGCAAATCGAACTAGGCCGTCTTTTTCACCAAGATTAAATAGAAACTCGGGGTTTCTTTCCATCATCATAGTTCCCGGACGAAGTCCGCTGCCGCCACCGGCAACTGCGAAGCCATCAAGATATTAGATGATGGCCTCTCGCTCGGTCTTATCAAAAGACTTCACAAGTCTTTCGAAGGTGTCCCCAGCATTTTTCTTTTCTTCTAAATCCAAATCATTCATACGAGCAACTTACAGTCGTGCCTCCGACTCAAACAACCTTTTCTCATGAAGTCGTGACCAGACGATTACTTATACCTTTGAAGTTTTTAACTCGGCTTCAATGCAAAGCGCCGGGGTTTTCGTTAAAGTCTCTTTTAAACCCGATACCTCAAAACTATTTCGTCAAATAAAACGTAAAGCTCTCGCGCGTCCCCGTAAAGTTCGCCAGACAAGCAGGCTTCGTTAAACTCGTGGTAATGCGTGAAGACTGATAGGTCGCAAGTAACTTGTTGGCAGTCACTTTCTTAATAGACAAACCACCTACCTCGACCACACGGCAGTTCACCCAACTATTGCCGTTCACTTGCACACCCTCATAGTGCTCCTGGCGAGTCAGAATCGAACCGCCACTGCCATCCGAAAATGGATTGTATTTTTCAAAGAAAATCAAACCTTGAGGACGCATTTTATCAACAACCGCGAAATCGGCAGATGTGGTCGCCGACCAGTCTGTGTCCACTCGTGGCAAACAGGCGTTAGCTCTCCGCATGCCTGACTGATAGTAATACTCTGAGTAACACTGAAGCTGCGCCATTTTTAAGGCCTCAGAACTTCCACCATTTGCAATTGCCGAACAAGCCGTCGACGACGCAATTTGAGCTCCGTTTAAATCGGACCAATTAAAACTCTGCCCTGCTTGAACTGCGTAAGAGGCATTGGTAACGGCCCATTTATTGGTACAAGTCACCGCCGTGGAAACGCTGTTAATTGTCGCATTTCCAGAGCAAGTCATTGTCTTGATCCCGTTGCCATCCTCACTCTCGCTTCCACAAGTAATAGAAGACCAATCGTTTAAATGCACAGGGTTGCCGCTGGCGTTCGTACAACCACCGCCGAGCTGAGCTTGATACTTAGAGCCCGAGTCAGGTCCACACACCCATGCGTTTGAGTAAGTAACACTTCCCACAGTCACGTCGTGCGGTGCACAGCTGGGGTTTACACTGCGTTGGAGCGTGGCCGTATCCATTTTCCAGCCATCTGTAAGATTCACAGTGGAAGTCGTGCTTGTTATCTGATCAGCAAAGTTCGAAACAGAAGTCGCAAATGAGAAAACATCATCTGCTGCCCCGTTGGCGCTAAAATTTACACCCAAAGAGGTCTTAGCCGCTGACGTGAGGCCCACTTTCCCTCCACAAGTATTAAAGCTATTGGCACCTTCCCAAACTTGCAGACCGAAAATCGCGGAGTTATCTGCACTGACAACGCCTTGCCAACGTTTCAAATAAATCTCTTGTCCGGCCTGTGGCCCATTACACGAGTTGTTACCCGAAGCACAGGGAGACTTAACTCCTTTTGGCAAAGAGAAGTCCACAGCATTAATTGTCCACGCGCCGGTCGGATCAAATACCGAAGCAGCTGTCGCTACGTTGGCACTGACAACACTTGCGATATTTGCCTTGGGCACTGTGACTTCCCCAGCATTGGGATCAAAAGTAATCGTTCCCAAATTTGCATTGTTACTAAATGCTGTCGTAGACGTTGTCTCACTATTTCCGTTTAAATCCTTTTTCGACGAGTCAGAAATAACGAAGTCCGCAATCTTGTCATCGCTGCTATCCACGAGTACACAGCTTAAAGGCTGCCCGACGGCTCCCGCAATGCTGACATTAAAAGATCCGTCAGCCCCAATTGTGGAAGTCGCCGTTTGCACCGGCGAGGTCGTTGTCGCACAGCTCACCTTATAAAGAGTCATGTCAACGGCTTGAGATGACACCATCTCTTCAGACATACTCAGCGCTGACACCTTTTGCAAACTTTGACTGCTTGAGCCGAGACTTAAGACACCTGATACGCTAAGAGCCGAAGCACTTCCGTCTCCGTTGGAGCAAGCGCTTAGCCCTAGCCCCGTCATTGCACACAAGAGTCCTGAGGCAATATATCTTATGGGTATTTTTATTTTTCTAATTTCATTTTTCACAAGCACACCTTTTTGTTAGTTTAATCACACTGATGACACTAATTTTTCAAGAAACTCTTCGGGGATCGAAGCAAATAACCTGAGCAATTATTTTTGATTGTGAATTATATATTTTTTTTAGATTGAACTGAAACAGTCCACGTATCAAGAGGAGTCACAAAAAACTGTAATGCTAAATTTGCGGAAAAAAACAAATACTTATTTGCAGTTCGCATTCCCTTGTATTCAGGAGACATCCTTTGGGGTTTCAGACGTGCGACCTATTCCTCCCGGCACACAGACATAAATCTAATCCATGTTTCGCTTGATTGAGACTTTTTCGGAGGGATCGAAAGCGGCTGTCAATTCAGATGGCAAGAACCCAAATACTCTTGGGAGAGCGCAGCATCTCTATCCTCTCTCAAGTAGCTATCAACTACTAAAGTTCCGATGACATTTAAAGTAGACTTTCGTATCTCTGGACACCTGTTTTAACTAACTGCTTCAGGGGTCCAAGCTTGAAAAATCTCATCCGTCTTATTCTTTCAGCTATAATTTTACTGTTTTCTCAAGCGGGCACTGCCGATGAAAATCTGCTGGGCTATATTAAGGGAGCCGAAACTTTGCCCACGGGTAGTTGGGAGATCTATCAAGTTCTCACATCTAGAAGCAACAAGGGCACAGGTGCATATGGAGCCCTCGATTCTAAAACAGAATTCGAGTACGGAGTCACAGATAGTTTCTCTGCATCGGCGGCTCTCAAGATGTTAAAACTCGAAACCTCGGGTATTTCTGTGGACGGCTATTTGCCTAAGGACAACAGCCTTTCTATGCGTCCATCGGGTTTTGAGTTTGGAGCTAAATATAATTTTTTAAGCCCTGCAAAAGATGATATTGGGTTGTCAGCTTACTTTTCATTTGAGTCTAGCTGGATCGATAAACACTCAGGTCAGGATAAAGATACCTACACGACAGAATTACTTTTGATTGTGCAAAAATACTTTCTAGAGGGAGAACTCGTCTGGGCAACAAACTTCGGCCTTGAATCAACCTATGCAAAACGCCACCCTGTTCAAGATCTTCCTGCGAACTTCGAGTGGTCGACTGAGCCAGAAATGGAATTGGGTTTAGGTCTGGGAACAGGGCTTTCCTACCGTATAGTTCCAAAGTGGTTCTTGGGTGCTGAGGCTCTTTACGAAACAGAATTTGAAACATCCGTGGGACAAGAACGATGGAGCTACTTTGCCGGCCCCTCTATCCACTATGCAAGCCAAGACTGGTGGGCGACATTAACATGGTTTGGACAAATCGTCGGGGGTGGTGAGCAATTTGACGAACAAGACAGCAAGGAACTCCACCTGATCGAAAAAACTAAAGAAGAGGTTCGATTTAAAGTTGGATTTAATTTCTAAAGACCTGCTGGAGGCCGAGTATGAGTTTAAATCGTCATTTATACCTTATTCCTTTGGCCTCTATTTCCGCCATCTCCTATGCGACCGAGTATTTAAGCTCTGAGCAAGCGCAAAAAGTTTTGTTTCCCGAGGCCGATACTTTCACCGCAGTTCCCATCCAATTAACGGATGAGCAAAAAGATCAAATTAAGCAACTAGCAGGTGTCCGTCAGCGCAAATCAGAAGTTCAAATATGGCGGGCCGATAAAAAGGGCGAAGTCTTAGGTTGGATGGTTCTAGATGAAGTTGTTGGCAAGCATGAGTTCATCACTTATTCAGCTGCCCTCGATCCCAAAGGAAAAGTCTTGGGAATTGAAATTCTCAACTATCGCGAGACCCATGGCGGCCAAGTTCGTGACAGCAAGTGGCGCAAACAATTTGTCGGAAAAGTTTTAAGTGATCCTTTTAAGCTCGACAAAGATGTCGCCAACATTAGTGGAGCAACACTTTCTTGTCGAAATGTTCTAGATGGCGTGAAACGCCTTTTAGCGATGCAAAAAGTTGTCTCTTTCAAATGATTGCCTTTCGACGGATGCGTCCTTTGTTAGGTACTTATGTTGAGGTGGGAACCCTCACGGAGTCCAATGCAATTCCTCCCGATTTTGGCTCCTACTTTGAGATCATCGAGAAGGTCCATAGTCTTCTCAGTTTTCACGATGCGAAGAGTGATTTAAGCAGATTGAATGGTTCAAATGGCCAAGCAGTTGAACTTCACCCTCTTAGTATTCGAGTTCTGAAACTTGCCAAAGCTTTTTCACGCGCTAGCAATGGAGCTTTTAACCCAACTGTTGGCGGCAGTTTACAAAAAATCGGGGCCCTCCCAATCCATGGAAAATTGAACAGCCTCGACTTTGGCGACGAGACCGATATTTATATTTACGGCAACACGGCAAAACTTCTCCGTCCCATTCAAGTGACGCTTGATGGAATTGCCAAAGGATATGCTGTTGATCTTGCCATAAATTTAATGCGCAAGAGCCTATCCAACGGATGGGTAAACGCTGGAGGAGATTTAAGAGCTTTCGGAAGTGTCGAGCTGCCTGTCCAGAGAAGAGCCCTATCCGGTGAGATGGAGTCCCTTGGGGGCCTTAAGGAAATGGCTATAGCCTCCTCTCTGGTCCGGCCCGCCTTTGATAAACATTTTCCAAGCTGGATACTTTCCACTAGCCAGGCACCAGTGCATAAGGGAGTATGGAGCGTTCTATCTAAAAAAGCATGGCGTGCGGACGCTCTGACTAAAGTTCTCTGTACAGCAGATCCGTCCGAACAAACTGCCATCCTTCGCAGACTGGGAGGCGTTGCTATATGAGGGGATATCCGAAGTGGTTCAATGCAAAATTTATTTCAACTTTTTGCTTGGCCTCATTAGTTTCAGGATGCTTGCTCTTTCCCAGCTTTTTAAATTTCAAGATGGAGTGGGATGTCCCCTGGTATTTACCCACCGATCAACGCACATGGGTCGTGGCACTGCACCTCGTCTTTGGGTTTTCTAGCTTTATGATTCTAGGCGCACTATCGTCGATTCATATGCGCTTAGGATGGCGAAAAAAAGAAAAAGTCAAAAGTGGGGCCTCACTTGTCATTCTGACTCTTCTATTAGGATTGACGGGAGTCTCGATTCTATATGCTGGTAACGAGAGTCTTTCATTCTACTCAAGTCTCCTTCATTTTTTCTTGGGGCTCGCTTTAGGCACGGCTTATGTCGTTCATCTGTTGATGAAGGTCGTTCATTGATACGGGACTCCCAGAGGGAGACTGGGGGAGGGTAAAAACTCTAAAAAAACTCAAAAATTAGCTCCAAAAATCTATAGGGGGTACTGTTCCACTCTTATACAAAGCAAACCATTGCTGACGCTTTTCTTCCGAGTAGATCTCAAGCATCCGCATTATTTCTAAAGTGAACTCTATCGGACCAACACCTGCTGCCGTAACTAAATTTCGATCCCTCACGGCGAGCTTTTGCACGTAGTTCTTTTCGCCCTGGTAGGACGGCGCCATCGCTTTTAACATGCCCAGGTCATTGCTCGTGTGTTTCCGGCTATCTAAGCCACCGGTGCGGGCCAGGGCGACCGTTGCACCACAAATAGCAGCAACGAGAACACCTTGACCTAATAACTCGGTCGCTAGAGCCAGCACCTTTTGATTTTGCAATGGATCTGACCAAGTATCACTGCCAATAAGAATGAGGCCGCTCATGTCCTCTCGAGAAATATCAGCAAGAGCCGCATCCGGAATCACCTTCATTCGGCCAATTGTGTTCACCTGTTTGCCTGATTCAGAAACTGTCAAAAAATTAACTTTATTCCGCACAAGCTCTGGAAAAAGAAAAGCCCCTTCCCAATCAGCAAAATCTTCTGGCAAATAGACAACAAGTTTACTAGACATACGCGCCTCCGATATTTACTTTAGCGCATTTGTGTTCAGAGGCAAGTGGACCTGTCAGTGTGTGTTATTGTGGTGAGGGCAAATCAGGAAACAGAAAGTGGAGGAGTGCGTTGCTTAAACGACGCTTTTACCTTGACCAGAAATATGAGTTTTCATAGATCTGAGGTGCGGAGGAACGATGAAAAGTATTTTAATTTTGCTCGCATGCCTTGGAGTCACTCAAGTTGTTTTTGCAGAGGAAGCGGGTAAAAAAGTTCCCGTTAAAAATGGTTACGGGACTTTAGATATGAAACAAATGAATCCTCCTGCGGAGCCTTCATCAGCAAAAAAATCGGGTGTAACAGCTAAAGTAGGTTGTTTGGATGCGACAGGAAGAACTCTCTTTCAGGGGGAGCCTGGTTTTGATACTTGCGTAATGAGTCGCGTTCCTAAAAGTCCAGGTGATCAGCCAACGAATATGAAAATTCAATTCGGTCAGTAGAATTTTTAGGTTCTATGAGGTATTGACGGTACTTTTTGTGATCTCTTCGCGCTGCACGCTATTTAGTTTTTGGAATTGATTGTTGAAGACTTCTGGTCGGTAGAGCGCGAGAATCTGGATATGGGCCAGCCATGGCACGTCGATCAGCGGAATAACATTTTGAATTAGCATAGTCAGAGAGAAGGTGATTTGTATGTTTATCGGGCGGGCTCCGGTGATCGTGCAACCACTTTGGTTTTTAAGGTGAACCAAAATCAAGCTGTAGATGCTTATTTTTCAAACTATAGCGCCGGAATGGAAAGAGCACCTGTTAGCTGCTTTTTTTTGCGATAGTCCCAGGAGGGTAAAAAGGCTGAGCTCTGGGAAAGACCTTGGTAGTTCGCTTCGGTCGTTGTGGCGCGTTATCGGCCGCGTGGTGTTTTGGAAACATTATTTTACTGGCCAGAAAAAATCAATTGTCAGCGTCGCAAGATCTTGGGCATCGGAAGCTTTTGCAATTTCAACTGTTTCTTGAATCAATTTTACAATTTTTTCGCGAATCACCGGAAAATCTTTTTTTGAAATCGACATTGGCGCTGTGAAATTTATTTCCTCGGGTGTCGTGTTTTCCAGAGAATTGATCGCGCGTAGTCGCCAATTTGTATGATGACGAATTACAAACGGAGAGTTCGCAGGGACGTGAACATGTTGATCCCCCATCTGAAACTTACCTTTTTCAAATTTACAAAGCCCTGTCGCACATAAAAATCCTATAATCTCTTCGGTTTTGTTTTTTGATATTTGAAACTTCTTTGATAGCTGCTCAAGAGTTTGCCCCTCTGCGCAGGCGCAGTACAGACGCATCGCTGAGTAAATCCAACTGGAATAAAATACGGCGCGCTCTTGATCAGTAAGCTGCTTATGATCCTTCATTCGCTCCTGAAGCTGCAGGCGTCGCCGGAGAATTTCATCCATTTTCCTTTGATAGAACGAGCGCGCTTCCTTCGTTCCGGCCCGATTCATATGTAAAAGGAAATGAAGATAGTCGCTTTCAATCTCGGTCAGATTCATCAGCTCACAGACACTGATCCATTGTTCTGAGCTAAAATCTTTATTTCCCTTAAGTACTTGAGAGACGAAAGTAGGATGCACGCGAACTTTCTCTGCCAAGCTTGATGCGTTGAGACGGCCCTGCTTTTTTTCTAAAAGTAGCCAATCAGAGAGAAATTTTCTATAGTCTTTAAATTCAAAAATATTCATATATTCAATACATTACAAGTATATTTATACTATCGGTATATTTTTAAGTTATCTTTAGACTAAGAAGATATAGCTGTTTCTATTGCGTGGCGTTATATTTCTCAAAACGAGATAAGTTAACTAACCAGGAGAATTATATGAAACAAAAAATGACAGTCCTCGCACTAGCTCTAACATTTGCCTTCAATGCGAATGCAAAAGGGTCAGAGGAAATGAGGCAGACCGCTATTGTTGAGAAAGTTCAGACTATCAATATGCTCGTGCGCCAGCTAGAGCAGACATCGAATCCAAACAACGCATAAATCTTCGTCTCTTAATTCGCGCAGAATTTTATAAACTGGATCAATTGGTACTTAGCTCTCCGCTTTTTGCCGAGACTAAATAAGTTAAGCGCTGGCGCTTAAAAGGCGTCAGCGCATTTGCCTCGATTTGAGACTGAAAATAAAGTGACTTTTCTCGCT
The DNA here is from genome assembly GCA_037968775.1 of Bdellovibrio sp. GTDB lineage: Bacteria > Bdellovibrionota > Bdellovibrionia > Bdellovibrionales > Bdellovibrionaceae > Bdellovibrio. Next base: position 7,988 of record JBBKWD010000071.1, on the reverse strand, counting down.
AGGAAATTGTTCCTGACCCCCTTTTGATTTGGACACCCACCCCAGGGAGTCTTTATGGAAGTTACGTCTAATAAGCGGAAATATTTTACACAGGAAAAGAAGCAATCCATCATCAATGAGCACTATTCTTCAGGAATATCCATCGCAGTGCTTGCCAGGAAACACGGGGTTCATGCTATCACGTTGTATGCGTGGAAGAGGCAAATGAATCACAAAAAAGAACCATCCGAAATCGATCCTGATTTTATCCGAGGGGTCATCGAAGAAAATGATAAGCTTAAGGCTGAGAATCAAGCTCTCAAAGCTAAAGTTGGTGATCTTGCGATCAGGAATGACATCTTAAAAGATGGCTTAGACTTCGTTCAAAAAAAAGCGATATTAAAAGCACTCGAATCGCCAAAGAAATCAAAAAAAATAAACGGTATGAGATAAGGCTGGTTGCTGACGTTTTTAGCGTCAGCCGAAGTTCTCTTTACTATGAGCCAGTTCAAGAGGAGGAACCTGGTATGGCCCGCTATTATGAAAAATCTGAAGACCAAGTTATTTTAGAGGAAATCAAGAGCATCATCGCAATCCGTGCGACCTATGGGTACCGACGGGTCACGACAATGGTAAATCGAAAACGCGAGTCTGAAGGACGAACAACAATCAATCGGAAGCGAGTGCAGAGAGTGATGCAAATGAATGGACTGTCCCTTCCCCAGGCAATGCCCACTCAGAAGCGGGAGCACACTGGTAAGGTCATGACGATGTTCCCGAACCTCCGCTGGTGTTCGGACGGTTTGGAGATCCGTTGCTTTAATGGTGAGAAAGTATTCGTGGCTTTTGCCTTGGACTGCTGTGATCGCGAGGCGTTTTCTTACGTTGCGCGTTCGGAGCCCTTGCGTGCAGAAGACATCGAGGAGCTGATGCTGAAGGGGGTTGAAAAAAGGTTCGGTGAAGGTCTTCGCGCTCCGCGCGAAATCCAATGGTTGTCAGATCGAGGATCCATTTACCGCGCAAAGTCCGTGAAAGCTCTATCGAAGCACCTGAACTTACAGTGCTGTTACACTCGGGCTTACAGCCCTGAGTCGAATGGAATGGCTGAGGCGTTCGTTAAAACAATAAAGAGAGACTACGTTTACCAAGCGGACTGTTTCGACGCTGCGACTGTTATCAAACTCTTACCGGATTGGTTTGCAGATTATAATCATGTTGCTCCGCACTCAGCTCTTGGCATGAGAAGTCCGGTCGAGTACAAGGAGTCCGTGAACCTTTAACCGTGTCCAATAAATCGGGGGTCACTCCAAAATGATGCTTTAGGCACCTTAGGCGCCTCGGCAACCGCAGTATCCATGGCTTAAGTGGCCTCATATTTGCTTATTAAATTGCAACGCATTCAGCAGAGAGTTTTATGCTGTGACTGGAAAAAACATGAATGGACTAGCTAGGGTTACAAAATTTATTTTTCTGCTATTAGTACATTTCGTACTTACATTACCTATTCATGCTTTTGCAGTGGAACTCGATATCAAGCTGCCTGGCAAAGCGACAGACAAGCTCGAAATGCAGCATAAAAAGATCAACGGTCTATCAAATGTATTGCCGGCCAGTGAAATTACAGTCTTAAAAGCCGGTAGGCTGACTCCGGATTCAGAAGATAAGTTTTTTAACATCATTCAAAATAGAAAAACTCGGATGCTCAATGCCAATGGAGGCGTTGATACCGGCGGCGGTTCAATAGTAACCACGGTTCACGGAACAAGTGGGTTGATTGATTTTTTTACCAACGCTCCAGATCTATTTGGGAAGGCAGAGTATCGCCCGCGCCTCAAAGTCCCCATGACAAAAGCACTCGTCTCTAATAAATATGGTATCGAAAAAATAGATTTAAAAATGTTAGGCGCTTGGCAAGTTCTTTCTTTGAAAGTGGCAGCATGGGAAAAGAGCTCTCCACTTATGAGCAGCTATTTAAAGGACGCTTTAAATCATCTGCCAATATACTTTGTAAACTATGAGCTCAAACTAGTTGATCAACGATATTTTATTCCTCAGAATTTAAAAAATGAAATTTATACATTAAACACCGTCGCATTTTATCGCAAGGACATAGGGCTTATTATTTCCAGACCTGAATTTGAGGAGCTACCTTATGATGATCAAATTGGTCTATTAATGAAAGAAATTCTGCGCCATATTCAGATCACCTATGAGACGCATTTATCCGATGAAGAGATGCAGCGTCTGAATGTTGCCCTCATTAGAGGCCCCTTTGCTGGAGAGACACTGGATTCGGCAAAATATCTCTCCGGCAGGTTGTTAACTCAGATTTTGGATGAAAGTTTACTCGAAGTATTTACAGATAACCTATTTAAAGATGTCTATGAGTACTCTCGGAAAAAACATTTGGGATTGGTGACACTAGATACTGGAGTAGACTCTATCAAGGACCTAATAGTCACTTTAACAAATCGCCTTGAAACAGTGGAAGACCCTGCTGATCTGTTTGAGATTCGAATGCTTCTAAGAAGAGCCTTCAGAGTTTTGGACTGGAGCTTAAGCAATCAGCTGACGCGCCATAATCGCGGCGACGTCTACGATGCCGCACAGGGAATTTCAATTGAAAAAATCAAGTTGGATACATTTATTAAGCGAGCACAAAAACGCGAATAAAGACCACTACTTTTCTGGGGGCGTCACTATGTCGGGTCCGGGTTTTGCAGTAATAAAAAGCATGAAAAAACTTAGGCTCAAAACACAGATATGTTCTCTGTTCCTCGGGATACTAATTTGCCTTGCAAATGATTTGGCATTGGCGCAGCAAAGTTGCGCCAACATTTTCAGTGAACTACCGTCTCAAAGTGAGACAACTCGTTTTAACTCTCCAAAGAATTTTGTCTCTAAGCTTTTCTCTGCATTTAGTAAGAATCTTATGGAGGATATTGAATTCGAAGGTCCAGTCTTGTCAAAGGTTCAATTTAAGGCCTTGGCTAAGTTTTCGAGCAATGCAGGAAAACCTCTTGTTAAAGGTGACAAGGTTCGAGTGATTTCCATTGCGGAGCTTAAGAGCGAAGTTAACACCTCTGTCGGCACTCAAATATTGAAAAAAAATGGTGCCTTCGAACAAAGACTTCTAGCTGAATCAAATATTGATGAAAAGCCACGAGAGGTTTTGTCATTTAGAATCTTTTATAGAAATGGTGCCGTTGTTGAAGCGCCAATATTAGTAAAGGGCGATCTTAACTCGGTAAACTTCGATAAAGGACAAGACCAACTTTTTGAATTTTTAAATGGCAACTCTTCCGGAATAGATATTGTCGAAATTGCCCATACTCATCCAACTTATGCTGTACATATAACATCTCAAGATGGATCTTCAAAGGTTAGAGCCAACGAGCTTAGCGAGGGTGATATGATGGCAACTTTAGATTTTGCCCAACGATTTCCACGAGGGATAGCAATTTCAATAAAAGCGATACTGCCGAATGGGTTCCATTATATTTCTGGAGTCAACTCTGGCCGTTAAACCACTTGATTCTGTTCCAGGTAACCGCCACTTTTTCGGACCGTTCATGCCGCCGGGCCCCTTATGAAGACTCCGACTCACGGAGTCGGCTGGATGGGAGTGCGAGCTATCTTGATCGGGCTGGTTTGGTCTCGTTCACATAGTCCCAACCATCGAAACTCCAAAACCATTGGAAACAAGACTTTGAGAAATATGAAAATCTTGTATTCCTGGCAGAATCCCTTGTTTAGAGAAATTGTCTTGGCGAGGGGCTTCATATGAAACGTTCCGGAAAAAAAGATGAGGTGCTTCAAGATGTGAAAAATCCTGTCAAAGTAACTCTTGTTATCGATATCTTAAAATATCAATTTGGCGTTGGATTTTGAATCGGCGCCTTTTTTTTACTTCAGTACGCGAGAGCATTTTGATGTTGTTGGCATCGATAGGATACGGTAGTCGAAAACGGGCTCGTAGCCAATTTGTAGGCTTTGTATTGATAAATAATTGTAGGAATGTCTTTGCTACCCGGGAGAAGTGTCCGGCTTATCCATGAAGTCCGCAAGAATCGGGTCGATTAATCAATAGAATTCTCCTACTTTGAAAATATTCAGAGGAGGCAAATGGTGAAAGCACTTGATGGCAAAGTAGCAATTATAACTGGAGCGAGTTCAGGGATCGGTCGTGCCACGGCAAAACTCTTCGCAGCAGAAGGGGCAAGCGTGATTGTCGGAGCCAGGCGTGAGTGTGAGCTCGAAAAGCTTGTTGAGGAAATAGCTAGCTCTGGAGGAATCGCAAAAGCGCTAGTCGGAGATGTGACATCCGAAAAATACCATAGGTCATTGGTCGAGTTAGCCATATCAGCCTTTGGGGCTTTAGATATTGCCTTCAATAATGCTGGAACTATGGGTAAACCTAGTGCCGTCACAGAACAGACGTTGGAGGAGTGGAATCACATACAGTCTACTAATCTGACCAGTGGTTTTTTAGGGGCAAAATATCAAATCCCTGCAATGCTTAAAGCCGGAGGTTCGCTGATCTTTACTTCTTCTTTTGTGGGTTACACGGTTGGGTTTCCAAATCAGGCTGCCTATGCATCGAGTAAGGCTGGCCTCATTGGGTTGACATATTCCTTAGCGAGTGAATATGGTTCACAGGGGATTCGAGTTAATGCTATTTTACCAGGTGGGACAGATACACCTATGGCTGATGAATTTGGTTCTGCCCCTGAGATTAAGGAATTTGTTAAAGGCATCCATGCACTAAAACGTACCGCCAGACCTGAGGAGATTGCGAAATCTGTGTTGTATCTTGCTTCGGACGCATCAAGCTTTACAACTGGTACGGCAATGCTTGTAGACGGTGGCGTATCAATATGTAAGACGTAGTTGTTTGTTTAACTTAAAAAAGGCCAGGATATGACTGAGCAAGATCGTATAAATTACGAGAGAATTGAAAAGGCGATCATTTTTATAAATGAAAATTTTAAGAGTCAGCCGTCCTTAGACGACATTGCTGCTGCGGTCCATTTAAGTCCATATCACTTTCAGCGCCTCTTTTCACAGTGGGCAGGGGTGAGTCCGAAAAAGTTTATACAGTATTTGAGTTTAGATCATGCGAAAACACTCCTAAAAATGCATAAGGCATCACTGCTTGAAACTGCCTATGAAACAGGATTGTCAGGAACTAGTCGGTTACATGATTTATTTATAAACATAGAGGGCATGACGCCAGGAGAATATAAAAGTGGAGGGGCAGGTCTGTCGATTCACTACTCTTTTGTAATGAGTCCTTTTGGTCAGCTATTAGTAGGATCAACTCCAAAAGGAATCTGTCATTTATTTTTTGAAAATGATGATAGAAAAGCATTGAAAGATTTGGAGAAAAGATTCCCAAAAGCGGTTTTTTTGCAGGGGTCTGACGAAAATCAGAAAAATGCCTTACGAATTTTTCAAAAAGATTGGGAAAATCTTGATACGGTAAGGCTGCATTTAGCAGCAACTCCTTTTCAGATTAAAGTTTGGGAAAGTCTACTCAGAATACCTTTTGGAGATGTGAAAACTTATGGTGGGATCGCTGAAGACATTGGAAGTCCAACGTCTTCACGGGCTGTTGGTACTGCCATTGGAAGTAATCCTGTTGCTTTTTTGATCCCTTGTCACCGGGTCATTCAGAGCAGTGGAAAGCTAGGCGGTTATATGTGGGGCGTTCCGAGGAAGTCGGCCATATTGGGTTGGGAAGCGGCCAAGATCGAGAAAGAAAAGGTATAAGATGGACCTCTTCGGATACACTTCTAAAAGCGTCTTGGACAGTGCGATCGTCCTTTGTACATGAGAACTTGTGGCGAGCTTGAAAAAAATGGCGAATCCGGAACTCGCCACTATGAAGGCTTACGCCGCCTCGCACGCGAGGCAGAGCAAGTCCATCTTCGCTGGAAAAGCTATTGCTATCAGGTTTGTGACGACACCTTTTTTTGTGAGTCCGAGCTATCGGGTGCTTGCACTAGGTAGATTCAAGAATGAGCTATCTCGCAAACGCAACCATTGAAACGTAATCGGCAATGTACAGTGGCGACGCAAATATCAACGTCGCCAGATCATAAATATCAATTTGAAAAGAGGCTGAAAATGAAACTATATATTGTAACTGCTTTTTCTATATTACTGAGTTTAAGTGCCGGCGCCGAAGAGAAAGTTCTTTTCTCAGATAATTCAAAATCTCCATTTCAAATCCTTGAAGCGCTATATAAAAACGCTCGCCCGACAAAATCGGCAGAAATGTTGCCCTCCAGAAATACTCAAGGTCGGCTCGAACTTAAGCTGTTTCACACTCTTGAAGAACCCGTTTTTCAAGAAACAGTTCGATCAGAGATAGCGGTTTCCGAACTCTGTTCCTACTTGGTTTCAACCGGTGGAATCCCCGTCAAAAAGGATGCCGATCCACCCCTTCGTGGGGGAGGACCTCTTTTTCCAGATAAGCCCGCAAAATCAGGAATTTCATACCGTACGAGCCTCGTTCTGGGAGCTGCGGGTTGTGAAAAGTCCTATGGCGTGATCGCCACACAGGATGAATTAGAAAGATTGGCATTATTTGAGTATAAAATTGAGGACTCGTCTGACGGTCTCGGCATGGGGCGTTTGATATTGCTGGATAAAACTGACAGATACATGTCCAAGCAAGTTTCATTTTTTAGAACCTACGGAAATTATATTGTCGAGAAAATTATATATGTACGACTCGATGATAAAACTGGAGATCCAAGCAAATTCTACGAAGCCTATAACTACTATTGGAAGTTTGAACCAAAGAAGAATTTGTAAAATCCCTTGCATCTCAAAATATGCAATATAATCCGTGAAGTAGGAAAGAGTTAGAACAATAACGGGCCTTGAATGACCAGCGAGATCCCCGGCCAGGTCAATGTTCTGCACGAGATACAGTTGTGCAGCTTCACATGTTTGAAAAGGTCTGCCTTCGATCTGCCGTATACGGGGAGGAGTCCGCGCGGTGATGAAGGCGGATGGGTTCTGGCGGGGCTTCCCACTCAGTTGGTTACAGAAAATTGATGGACCACACGGTTAGTTTTTTGGCACAAGGAATGCGGTTTTCATGAACGCAACTTGAAAAGTTTTTTTACCGGGTGTCTCATTTTCCAAGTAAGAAAAAAATAACAGGAGAACTTATGAAAAGGATTTTTGTTCTATCCGCCATTTTACTTTCGATAGGCCTTAGTTCAGTTGCTGGCGCCGACAACGCCCCGATTACTTGTTCATTTAAAACATACAACGGTCGCTACTTGACGGCGGTTGGAGGTGGGGGACGCACCACAGACGTGATCCACTCCGATGCGACGAGAGTTCTAGCCTGGGAAAAATTCACTCTTGTAGATTCTGGGGATGGCAGCTCGGTCATTCGTTATGGGATTCGCACATCAAATGGACGCTACTTGACAGCAGTTGGCGGTGGGGGGCGTATTACCGATGTAATTCATTCCGATGCCACGCAACTGCGGGACTGGGAGAAATTCACACTGCTGTCTTTAGGTAACGGTGTTTATGTCATTCGGACATTTACGGGGCACTATGTGACAGCAGTCGGTGGTGGGGGGCGCATCACGGATGTGATTCATACCGATGCTACGAAAGTGGGGAACTGGGAAAAATTTAGAGTGACTTGTTTTAGATAAGCCTACTCTAGGTATTCGACAAAATTTTTCTGAGCAGAACCAAGGCGCGGGCCTTTTGCACAACAACTTCTTCCGAGGCACCGCGGTCGGGACGGTCTCCGTCGGCTGCATAGAAGGTGACGTTTACGAATAACGACAATACTAAAAGTACCTTAGACCAATTAGCAATGTCTTTCTCAGATGCCTGAAGTTGATTTTTGTAATTTCCTGACCTTGTGTTTATTCTCTCGCCGGTCACAACTTGAACAATTAACAATATTTAATGTGCCTTTTGTGACATAAGATCGATCTTTAAATCGTGAGTTTTGGACCAGACCCGAT
>JBBKWD010000070.1:0-9605 GCA_037968775.1 Bdellovibrio sp. | reverse complement strand
CACCTAGGCCTGATGCCCATGGATGGGCATCAGGAAGGCATCCAAGGATGGACAGACTCGCTCAATAACCGGGAGCAGCTATATTTAGCAAACGAAGGTCACCCACAAAAAGAGAAAAGAGACGCTCCCCTGTCGCTAAACTCACACTCGCGACCCAAAAAATGTCGCTTGTCTCAAAATAGAACGCTCAATTTCAACCAGCATTTCCCTATGTGGCCTTCCTTTTGAAACACAAAGGGTATGAGATTTTATTCGGCCCTTTTGGGATTGCTTCTTAGTTGCCTTGGGATCCTCGCTGAGGCGGTTCCCGTGCACCTCTATACGTGGAATCCGGGACCGACGCAGGCACCTCTGATATTGCCCGTCCGTGAAAACGAAGCCCCCCGTGCCGCAGCTTTACGCTATTTATCTGAACTTCAACGCCAACCGGACTTAATGGAGCTGTTTGAAGGACGCTCTCCTGATTTAGCACTGGAAAACTTCCAGGAGCTTTCTCTTAAAACTGATAACAAAGTCCTCTTGCTCGCAAATCTTCCAAAAGATTATACCCAAGACTCTCTTCGTCTAAAGGGCTTCATTGGCGAGTTCCGAAAATCTGGACAGGATAATTACATTCTGCCGATCAACGCTGACTTGGGACTCACACTTTCTGAATCCCGAGAATTTCTTGAGAAAATTGGTCAACGCTTTTCACTTATGGTCGCCATGGGCGGTGATGACACCTACAGCGGATCAGAAAACACAGAAAGTATTCACTCTCTCAATGTCAATCGTACGCGTGATCTCTTTGAATCCAAAGTCATTCGCTCTTTTATCAAAGCCGAACGCGGATTTTTCTTAGGCATCTGTCGCGGCTCACAATTAGCCGCCCGTGTATTGGGATATAACATCAATCCGGATATTCCCTCGAACCTCCCCCAACCAAAAAGATCACAAATGAATCACGCGAACTCTTGGCATCCGATACACTTACAAAAGACCTCCAACGAAATATTACAAAAGATTTCTCAACCCCTTTCCTCGATAGGGTCGCAGTTATCACCGCAGGCCAACACTGCTTCACTGATGGTCAACTCCATTCATCACCAAGGCGTTTTGTGGAAACCAGGTGGCCCCTTAGAACTTTCAGCTTTAGCACCCGACGGCACGACAGAGGCCACTGAGTTTAAAAATGGACGCGGTATACTGATGCAATTTCATCCCGAGCTAATGAATAACCCTTTCGGGAGAAGCATGTTAAAACAACTTGTTGTCTATAAAACCAAAGCCATGGCTATTTCGTGTGAAGGCGCATTTCGCTTATAGCTAACTTGCGGAAAGCCATTGCCCTTCCAAAAATAACTCTTAATATAAAGGCATGCTTGAACAACAGTTTCTCCATCAAAAGCAATTCAGTCTGCAACTTCGTACGGAAGCCATTAAAACTCGCCTAGAGCATTTAGATCGGCTTGAACAGCTCGTACTTGAAAATCAAAGTGAGATTTGCAGGGCCCTGCATCAAGATTTTCAAAAACCGGAATTAGAGACTTTGCTTTCAGAAGTTTATCCACTCTTAAGCGAAATCAAGCATATCCGAAAACATCTTAAAAAATGGATGAAACCAAAAAAGGTTTCAAGTCCCATACTCATACTCAGTGCCCATAGCTCCATCCACTACGAGCCTCGCGGGGTCTGCCTGATCATTGCTCCGTGGAACTACCCTGTTTATTTGTCTTTGATTCCACTTGCCTCAGCACTGGCCGCTGGAAACTGCGTAACGATTAAGCCCTCAGAGATGACACGCCACACGAGCTCTTTGATTCACAAACTTATTACGAAATACTTTCAGCCAGAACACGTCAGCGTGGTCTTGGGCGGTGTTGAAACCAGCCAAGAACTTTTAAAGCTGCCCTTTGATCATATCTTTTTCACTGGCAGCACCCAAGTGGGAAAGATCGTCATGGCTGCTGCTGCTAAAAACTTAAGCTCTGTGACTTTAGAATTGGGCGGAAAATCGCCCACGATCGTTGATTGCTCGGCAAATTTACCGATGGCCGCTGAAAGAATTGCTTGGGCGAAGTTCCTAAATGCGGGACAAACCTGTGTGGCTCCCGACTATTTGTTCGTGCAAGAACATGTCTACACCGAATTCGTCGAACTTCTGCGTAAGCAACTCGAACGAAATTATGGCGCTAGTTTAGATCAACAAAAGAACACCCCTGATTTTGCGCGCCTTGTATCTCGTCATCACACAGAAAGATTAACTCAAATATTGGGGGCCGCCTTAGCAGATGGGGCAGAAATCATTGCTGGCGGCCAGTCTGACACCGAACAGCACTTTATCGCGCCTACTTTGCTTGGTAAAGTGTCGCCAAAATCTCAAATCATGCAAGAGGAGATATTCGGCCCCTTGCTACCGATTCTTAAATACAAAGATCTTTCTGAAGTCATTCACTTCATCAATGATCGTCCGAAACCTTTGGCTTTGTATTTTTACTCTCAGGGGCAAATTGAAATCAACCGCATCACGCAGGAAACCTCCTCGGGAGGCTTGGTGATCAACGACTCAGTCATTCACTTGATCAACCCCAACCTACCCTTTGGCGGAGTGGGCCCCAGCGGAATGGGCAGTGCTCACGGACATTTTGGATTTAAAACATTTTCGCACGAAAAGGCTGTGGTTCGGCAAGGCTTCCTCGGAAAACTCGGTCGTTTAACCTATCCACCCTATACGGCTCGAAAATTGAAGATATTGAAAACCTTGATTCGTTGGCGCCTGTAAAGTCAATTCAAGGCCTGAATGCGTTCCCGATCACCAACAATCCAAAGAATGTCTCCGGATCTCAGTGTTTCACTGGAATCAGGATTCAAGATTCTTCGACCTTCGCGTTCGATACCGACCACCAGGCCATGAGTGTTTTCCCTTAAGCCACTTTCGCGAATTGTCTTTGCCGCAAACTGCGAAGTATCTGTGACTAAGTACTGTTCCAGCGTGTACTCAGACTCTTCCTCGACTGAGTCGTTGTTCTTCATGCCGAACTCAATAAAGTTTTTAAATCGAATGAGTTGTTCATCGGTCCCGATAACAGAGACTCTGTCTCGGGGCATCAGTATTTCATTTCGGCCTGGGGCCGTGATCCGCTTGCGACCGCGCTCAATCATGGCAATCGTCACACCGAATTTTTCCCGAATGCACAATACATACAGGGGGTGCCCAACAAAGGGAGCCTCTGGCGGAATTTCAAACTCTGTTAAATGGGCATCCCAAGGGGCCAAGCTGCGACTGTGCTGACGAATATGGTTTTTATGGGACTCATCATTTAGGTTCGAAAGAAAGCGATTCTCGAACCACTGATAAATACTGCGCAGTTTTTTTGCCAAGACATAACCGACCACCAAGGCCATCCATGCAGTGATTGCCAGGGCCCAAATTAAGGGCACAAACTGCGCCACCATCGCGCCGACCAAACAAACCGTTAGCATGATACGAGAAACTAAAAAGACATAATGATGACTGCCCTTTTCTTGCTCGAGTAACAACACACTAAAATTTTTCGTTCGACCAAAAGCCAAAGCCCACAAGAATGGCGCACTAAATACCAAAGTAAGTGCCAAAGCTAAAAACTTTGCTGGTCCTTCGCTCATTTGACGTTCAAGAACAAAGGGCAGGAAGATTCGCGCCATGATCAAGAAGATCGCCACTACAACCACGGCGTTTAAAAGAATCTTAATTAAATAGGCACGTACTTGCTCTCGCCACTCTTTATTCCCGGCCATGGCATAGGACATGACACTGTAGCGATCTAAAGCTTGTATCACTTTTGCCGGTAAAATTCTTTCAAGCCAAGCATAGACTTGTTCAGAAGACTTCAACATATAGGGCGTCGTAAAGGCCGTAATCACCGAAACGGAAACCGCTATGGGGTATAGCTTTTCATCGACAACTTTTAGATTCAACCCCAAGGTCGCAATAATAAAAGAGAACTCCCCGATTTGCGCCAGACTCATGCCTGTTTGCAAGGAAGACTTTAAAGTTTGCCCCGAAAGGACGGCCCCCAATGTTACACTGATTGTTTTGCCGAAAATCACAATAGTCGAAAGCAACAAGATTTCAGGCCAATAGTCAGAAATCACTTGAGGATCGATCAACATTCCGACGGAAATAAAGAATACCGCTGAAAAAAGATTCTTAATGGGTTGAATGAGGTGATGCATTCGTTCACCTTCGACGGTCTCTGCCAATATCGAACCCATGATAAATGCACCCAGTGCAGACGAAAATCCGACTTTGTCGGCAAAAACCACCATCATCAAACAAAGGCCAACACCAACTACGAGTACGGTCTCTTCATTTAAAAGCTTTTGGCTGCGTTTTAAAAAACTTGGCAACAAAAAGACCCCGGCCACAAACCAAATCGCCAAAAAGAAGCCCAGCTTCAATATAGACGACATCATTTCAATACCCGAAAATTCACGAGTCAGAGCGACGGTAGTCAGCACGACCATCAAAAGGATGGCAACCAGGTCCTCGACCACCAAGACGCCAAAGACGGTCGCAACAAATCTTAAGTTCTTAAAACCCAGTTCTTCCACAGTGCGAATAATGATCGATGTTGAAGAAATACTTAAGATGCCTCCAAGGAACAAACTGTCCATCAGGTTCCAGCCTAAAACTCGCCCGGTTGTATAACCGAATACAATCATCAACGAAATTTCTACTAGGGCTGTAAAACTAGAGGTGCCTCCCACTCGAAAGAGTTTTTTAAAGCTAAACTCGAGACCTAATGCAAATAACAAAAATATCACACCAATTTCCGCCCATAGGCTGATACTTTCAGTATTGACGATATTTGGAAAAAAAGAGGTCTTCGGGCCGACTAAAAATCCCGCAACGAGATATCCCAGAACAATCGGCTGATGCAGGCGTTTGAACAGCAAGGTCACAAGACCTGCGGTTCCCAAAATTAATGCTAAGTCGGTGATCATAGATGGCAATGCGTGCATAGACTTCAGTATGAGGCTCTGGCGCCGTGGTCACAAATAAAAAAAGGCCGACTTTTCAGTCGGCCTTTCTCTTAATGCGTTTTGTTATAAACTAGTGAGTCTGAATAGCCGCTTGAACAGCTGCTTCTGCATTTACAAGACCTGCACCGTACTCATTTGCAGTGTTAGGCCCCAAAGGCTGAGCCGTAGACTTCAAGATTGCTTTTACTTGAGCGCCCGTTAGTTTCTTGTTTGCAGCCTTCATAAGAGCTACAACACCAGCTACGTACGGAGTCGCCATTGAAGTTCCATCGAACGCTGCATAGTCAGTAGCAACAGTTTGAACAGTTGCACTTACTTTTTGGCCGGCTTGGATTTGCGCCATAGCTGCTTGTCCAGTTGTTTGCTCAACCATGAAAACACCGACTGGCAATACAGATCCATCGCTTGTCAATGCGCCTTGAATAAGACCAGGAGCATTGTTGTAGATCACCACACCAGCAGCACCCGCTTTAATCGCATTTGCAACTTTGTCAGCAAAAGTGATTTCTCCGCGAGAGATAAACGCGTACTTACCTTTTACATTAGCCTTCGCGAAATCTTCAGGCTTACCAAGACCAGCAGGAACAAGCTCATTTGTTTCAGCAGTTAGGATTTCTCTTGCACCTTGGAACGAAGAAGCTGGAACAGCTGTCGTTTTTTGACCGACTTTAATTCCCACTGCCGCTTCACGACCTGTCCCCATTGGGACAGTAGAAACAACCGCAACACCCGGAGCAACGATAGCCAGCTCAGGTCCCCATTGAGAGAAATCAGCTTTTACAAGAGTGCTATTGATAGCGCCAACAGCGATAACTGTAGGCAATGCTGCTGGAAAAGAAACTTTGCCAGTTCCGTTATTTCCAGAAGCTGCAACAACTGTCATACCAGCTGCGTCTGCTTTATTAACAGCGTCTCTTTCGGCAGGTGTCGACCACATGCCACCTAATGACATAGAGATCACATCAACTTTTTGCTCAATACCCCAGTTGATACCTTGAGCGATTGCTACGTTTGAGCAACCTTTCTCAGAACAAACACGCCCCATCAAGACTTTTGCCTTAGGAGCAACGCCTGTGAAGCCTTTTCTGTCCAATACACCAGCAATTGTTCCCGCAACATGAGTTCCGTGTCCAACAATATCTGTGTAATCATCACCAGCACTGTCACCAGTGAAGTCACGACCTTGTTCAAAGTTAGCTTTAAGTGATGGGTGGTTCTCATCGATACCAGTATCTAACACTAGAACACGAGCACCGTTTCCACGAGTCGCAAGAGCCCATGCTTCCGGCGCCTTCACTGCAGAAATACCCCAAGGAGTTCCTTGAGAAGTTTTCACGCGGCTACCGTAAACTGCGGCACCCAAGAAACCATTTACTGGACGAGGTCCTTCATGGAAAATTTCTTTTTCAACATAAGCAACAGCTGGGTTCGCTTGAAGTTTTGCAATCTCAGCTTCGTCTCTTGCGTCTACGATTAATGTGTTCAAGTTCTCGAGGCTGTCCTCAACTTGTCCATCAATTTTCGCCAATGCGTTTTCTTTAACGCCCATTCTGAAACCTTTAAGTGCGTATTGCCCGCGAGCTTGGTACGCCTGGTTCACTTCCTTGAAAGACTCTTTATCTTTCATGATAACGATCACTCGCTCTGCTTGAGCTGCGGATGCCACCACGATCGACAGGATCAGTGCAAACACGTTGAGTTTCATAACAATCCCCCCGGATATTTCCTTGGACTTAATCATTAAAGTCCTGATGGAGATGAAGTTCATTTCAGGATGAAAGTTTTATCAAGTACCTTTTTGGAACCACTTGAAAATAAATTTTGCGGATGAAAAGTGAAATAATCTGTCATGAATGGGGCGGTTCCACTTTGGAACTTCAGCTGCATTTTAGGCCGCATTCGTCCCGAACTATAAATAATTCTTATCTCAGGGATGCATTCAACGCGGACAAGCTGCCTATAATTAAATCACCGAAATCGACGCAATGCACTCAGCAATCTATGTTGCTAAGCAGCCATTTTGGAACGGCTAAAGACTCAGCCGCTCAATCGCGGCATTAAAACTGTGCACGATATTTCCGAATTATCTTGAAACATGCTGAAACGCGACCCTTATTTTTGTGGCAAGGCCGATGCCTCTCGGGTTTTAGCTGTGGTTACTTACTTATTTATTTATTTGCCAGAGCAGCTGCTCTCGTAGTTTGAGTCAGTCTCGCCACCCATGAGCTGCCTTTCTGAGGCGCATCGTGCACCTCAGAGCAAAAGCACTTCTTTTTGGCGGACCCAAGATACCAAAGAGTCCTGAGAGTACCCTCTCAGGACTGCCGTTTGAGCTGCGGATGCCAAGCGAAGGCAGTCCTCTCTCGAAAACGGAGTCGCAATTATTTCTAAAGTCTCACGACAATCACAAGGAACATATCAATGCCCCTCCCCCTTCGCACGAATGGTAGGTCCCACGGGAAGAATAAAGCTAAACGGGCTGGTAAAGAAACGCCTCCATAGGGCCGCGCGAATTGCACGGCGTTGCGGTGACTTCACGCCACGCGCTTTAACCGCCAATAAAAATGCCATTCCAAAACTCACAGTCAGATTTAAAAAGCCAATCAAAAGAATTCCACAAACGGCTCTCCAGAAAGTTGTGGTCGCCATAAACTCCATTCCCATATTAGGAATGGCTGCCGCCAAAGTTCCCGACGAAAGTGTAACGTGGCGAACATCTAACGGCAGTCCCAAAAACTTCATCACTTCTGGAGTCATTCCCAGCAAGATCCCAAGGCAAACATTGCCCACGAGTCCCGAAATATTGCGATCAAAAAACTTAGCAATCCGTCGAGCTCCACGCTTGCCAAAAACAAGACCTAGGGTTGGACTGCGTGACAAAGTCGTACGTAGCGAATGCAACGCGAACCAATTATCCCCCCATCCCGCTGCCAAACTAGATATCCAAAGTAGCACGCCGGTAAAAGAGGCATAAATAATCGAAGGCCCCAAGATGTCTACCGATTGAAAAGAGTAGTCCGACTTTTCCAAAGATAAAATATGGCCACCGAAAAGTAACGAATATATCAAATCAATAGTCAAAACTACCGGCACAACAAATAAGATATTCCCCAACACTGCTGCTACTTGCGAACGAATCAAGTGAACAATTTCAGTGACGAGATCATTCAGTCCCTCTGAACTATCCACATTTTGCATCTTTTGCGCCAAGGCCGGCGCTGTCATCGCTGGCTGTTTCGTGGCTAATGTAAATCCCAATAAATGAATAAGGACAAAACTAAGCGAATAATTAAGCGACGCAAAAACTCCGCCTACGAAGGCTGAAAGCCCCAAAGCCCCTAGGCCAATTTTAACAAAAACAGTGAGGGCCGTGATCGCACCACCGCCACCTGCAGCTTGTACCATGCGCCGGTATTCCTCTTTGCTGCGAGTGATATAGTGTTCGCCGGTTTCTGCTGCTCGCTCCACCAATTTACGTGCAAGGAAAGCCACATTTTGAGAAAGCACCGAACGCACACTTCTTAAGTCATGGTTTTCGGCGATTAAGTGCGCCAAGAAACCGGTGACTTTTTTGCAATCTAACTTTTCTGTGATCAGAATTTCCACCAAACTATCAATTCGCTGTAAGTAAGCGCGCAATCGCATCATCTGGAAAACCAAACTGATACTTACGCCGAATTCTTCAAGATGGCGATGCACCTGAGTGAGCTCTCGACGGCATTCCCAAATAATCATCCGCAGGCGCGAGGCCTTTTCCAAAAACTGAGCTTTGTCATGAGTTTGATAGGAGGCAAGAAATTCTTCGACACTGCGAACTGTGGAAAAAAAAGCAGAGTCTCTAAAACTCGGCTGATCCAGCCTGCGACGAATCGCTGGAGCCAATCCCACGGCGCGCACTTGAATAGAAAGATACATCAGTGCGTCTTCCATATCCGTGCCGACTCGATTCCAATCCAACTCCTCTGTGGAAACTTCATAATGAAACAACTCCAACAGACTTGCGAAGGTTTCGTTATCGATATTACTCACCCACTCAGGATCGGTATCTGAAGGAAACAAGGCCCAAAGCAAATAGCCGAGTTCTGAATCCAAGGGTGGTGTCGGCAACAATTTCATCATCAAGCGTTCCGAAACCTCGCCCCAGACGCCGAGTTCCTTTGGCAAGCCAGTTTCTGTGAACATCTCCAGTCCACTGACTTCGTGAATAACTCGACGTAAAATTTTGGCGACACTTTTTTTCCAGCTAGGATTGCGATCCAAGACCTGTAAAAAAAATTTTAACCTCGCCACCGGATGCGAAGCCACTTGTCCCTGATAACGAACCCATTGCAAGACTCGCACAAGCCACTGCAGCTGATCTTCCAGTTGCTCTTGGTCTTGAGCAGACGCAAGCAACACATCCAATTCGTTGTGCACTTTAGAAAGGTTTCGATAGAGCTTGAAACGAATAAGAAAGCCGCGGATTTTTCTAAACATAGATGAGAAGCGTAACAGGGTGCGAACCTCTTTTTGAGGCTCAGCGCGTCGCCGCCCAGATGGCCTATAGACGCTTTGGAGACCGGAATTCTTATGTTGCACGCATGCAATGTTAAAACAGACAA
>JBBKWD010000069.1:0-10495 GCA_037968775.1 Bdellovibrio sp. | reverse complement strand
TCTCAGAACTGCCGTTTGAGGCCCAACGAAAAAACGCAGCCTTTTCGCTGCGTTTTTTTGAATCTCTTTAAATCCAAATGTTCTCGGGATCTTAAAGCTCTATTGCCTTAAAATCGACCAGAATACCTGTGCCCTGCGGCTGACTATCATCCCAGATGATTCCTTCGTTTAAAAGAATTGAATTAGTCGAAGGCACATAGACCCAGCCATCGATCGGATTATTGGGAATCACTTGCGTTCCATAAGTCACCTTAATGGTCTTTACGTCGGGCAAGCGACTCAGTTTAATCGTACCAGAAGAACGCTTCACGATGTCCTTAGCAAACTCAGCTAGCTTCACACCGTAATCCGTTGCACACAGACTCAAGATGTTTTCTTGTTTGCTGCTGCCGTTTACGACCAACTTCAAAAATTCTTCCAACTTCCCGTCCAAGGTTTCGCTGCCGGAGGTGCAGGTATATTGCTCAGCCAATTTACGGATCACGCCATATCCCAAAACTTTTTGCGCATCACCTTTTTTCTGAAGAAGAAACTGGTAAAGGTCGTTGGGAGTATATCGAGACTGTTCCATGGCGTCGGTAATAAAGATCACAGCAAGAAAGGCTCCTGGTCTAAAAAAATCCACGTTTTCATTATTCTCAAGCGGCGGCGACAAAGCTGCAATAACTGGAGAGAACATGACTTCCGTCGGACTTCCGTTGGTACCGACTTCCATTTTATCTGCTAAAATCATGGCCATATTCGGCGTGTTTTTATCCACGAAACGTGGATAACCAACCAAACGACCACAGTCGTCGGCTCTACAACCATCCATCGTCGTCGTCAAAACACCAATATGGTAGTCAAGAGCCGACACCCGCGACATTTCATCAGCAAATATACGAGCATTGCGCGCCAGATTGGCTTGAGCTGCGTTCATACTTCCCGAATTATCGATAACAAAAAGAATATCCACTTTGGGATTGTAAACGGTCAAACTTGGCTTTTCGACGACATCTTCTTTAGTCAGGTCTGATAAGGGAATTTTTTTGGGGCTCGTATCCGAACAACCCAACAAAAGACCACCTACGAGAAATAGAACGAGAACGTTTTTGAAAAATTTCATTCTCTACTCCTGAGCGCTATCCTTAGCGCAGCCCTTTTTTACGGTGACCTTGTAATTCGACAACTCATCAAACCAAACTTCTTTGGGATTTGAAAAGTTCATCGCAAACTTATCCGTTGAACCCGTTGAACCTTTTTTGATTTCAGCAGCCCCTGCGTTCTTTAAGAACTTTGCAGAAGAATCCACTTGTTGAATCATCTCGACCTCAACAATGCGCAAACGTTGCAGGACTTGCTTAGAATCTTCAAGCTCGGCCTTTGCTAACTCTTGAACACGCTGGTAGCTGGCGCCATCACTGAGCTGTGCTCGAGTGCTGACCTGATTCTTAAGTTTTTCAAATCGACCTTGTAAATTACCAAATGTCAAAGAACGAGCATAAAGTTTTTCAGCACTGGATGCTTCTTCAGCTAAAGCCATTTTCTTTTTAACTAGCAAAGAAAGAACTTCATCGCGAGGCGCTTGCGTCGGAACAAAGTGAGCTTGCGTGCCTAGGGTTGCAATTGAAACGGGGCCCGCTGAAAGCTTTGTGATCAGATTTTCAACCGGCTTTTGATGTGGATCTTTCGTCAAGGTTTCCAAAGCCATCAAGTGATCGCCATACTGACCTTTGATCGACTTCATGATGTCCATCACGCTGGTATAATCGCAAACTTTCAAATTACTGAAAGCTCCCAACAGATAGGACTCGATTCCAACCCAGCCTTTAAAATCTGGATATGTCAGAGTCTTCGTCACAGCGATCGCATTTTGCGGTTCGCCTTTACGCATATAAGACCAAGCCAATTCCTCTTGCGCCATGAACCAATAGTCTGAATTTTTAGAAATCTTTTTGTAGTATTGGATGGCCGCATCTAAATAACCATTTTGATAAAGCAAACGCCCTGCCGTTAGAGTCGTCAAATCCGCATCAATCGGATTGTTTTTCATCTTAATAAGATGAGCTAGCACCTGAGCGGCCTTACCAGCGTCACCACGTATTCCTAAGTTGAGAACCAATTGCCATTGCAACAAAGCCCGTTCTTTAGATTCTGGAGCTGTTTTCTT
Organism: Bdellovibrio sp.; assembly: GCA_037968775.1. Taxonomy (GTDB): domain Bacteria; phylum Bdellovibrionota; class Bdellovibrionia; order Bdellovibrionales; family Bdellovibrionaceae; genus Bdellovibrio. The sequence continues at coordinate 8,346 of JBBKWD010000069.1, read as the reverse complement.
GATCAACTCTGTTAGCGACGCGATGTCAGCGTTGACATAGTTTTTTTGCAGCAACACTGCCATTTCAGCTTCAGAGCCAAAAACTTGAGTCCAATAAGGATTCCAAGTTCCTTGCACCAAAGACCAAATCGGGTCTTTGCCTGTGAGACTTTCTTTCCATAAACTAATGATCGATGCGTCGACTTTTTGCGGTTCGTGTATCGTCAGCAACCCCTCTACGGCTGTCAGCTTCAATCCATTCTTTAGGTAAAGGTAGGACTGCAAAGCCTGCCCCGAAGAACTGTCATGAAACTTCGTACCGGAAAAAGCCGTGCTCCACTGGAACAAAGCTTTCTCATAATTCTTTTCTGACAAGAATTGGAAGAATATATTCTGCTCAGCACCTGAAGAGTTTACTGCTTTTTTAAGCTTTTGAATTTCTTCATTTTCAACATAGGCAGCCGCTGCGGGCCCTTTGCCTTCCAGAATCTGCATCAAATCATCTTCAGCGTGAGCCGCTATCCCTTGCAGGAAAAGCACCACAGCTGTTGTCACAAATAATTGAAATTTCATTATAACATCCAACCCATTTGCAGAGATGCCACACCTGTGGTCATCTCTTGTGTTTTGTTATAGTACTCGGCCTGATACTGTTGAGCGCGGTACTCTAAACGAGTCGTGATATTGGAATTAACCCAAAATCCCAAACCCAAGCCCAATGTTGCCACAGGAGAAGAGTTTGTGGAAAGCTCCATCGTTCCATAACCTGCTGTAAAATACGTGTCAAAGTGCGCAACACCAAGACTGCCGAAGCTCAGCTTCCCAACAAAGGGATAGAAATTAACCAAACCTAAGGTTTCTGATTTTGGATAGATAACTTGAGGATAGAGATAATTCGGATCTTTAGGATTCGCGACTGTTGAATTGCTCGCCCGAGAAATCATTTCCTGTCCCTCTGGGGTCAGAGAGTTAAAGGAATAATTATATTTCGCGCCTACACTCCAACGAGGACTTATGTGAAAGTGTACATTCAATCCCGCATTACTAGTGTGATTGTAAGCATCGCCACCGAATACGCCAGAGATTTCTGGAGCGATTTCGAAGCGATGTGTGCGGTTCATAAAGCGATTCTGAACCACTTCATTTTCGATTTGGGGATTCAGGGCTTTTGCTTTCATATATAAAGCTTCATTGCCACCAAAGCTGTCCACTTCTTGCTCCATTTGCGCAACGGCTGAAAGGGAGACTAAAGACGTAAGAATTAAAATTAAAGATTTCATTAAGGGGCCGCCTTTACTTGAATTTTAAGCCAATGGGATGTCGTCACATACTTACTCGTCTTGCGAGAGGTCGTATCTACGTCCATTTTGATGGTATAAGTTCCTTCTTTGGTGCTGGTTGCATCGATCGCTGCCGAACAATTCATTGTCGACTTATTGAAGCTCGGCACAACACATTCGATCTTACTACCCGGCATCTGCGCGTTGATATCCTCAATGTTTTTTAATCTCAAGATGCCATCAGCAGAAGGATCATAGAAACTAAAGGTGGCTTGCATTTTTTCACCAACATTTAGAACTAAATATGATTCCAAGGTCATCTTAGAGTTGCGAATCCTGCTTTCGACACCCATTGTCTTAAGATAAAGATCCGAGACTAAACCGCTTTTTGAAACAGCCGAAATAGCGAAACAGTAGTTGCCCGACTTTAAAGTATCCGCGGTACCAAGATCAACAATCACTCGACCTTTAAACCGATTCGGTGACGCCGTAACATTTGATATGCTCCCCGACTGCTCCACTAAGCCAAATAAAGACTCCCGATTCCAAGCCATCGGACAATTTCGTACGATAATGGCGGCATTGTCTGCGATAACAGCATCACGATCCTCAATCACAAAATCATAAAAATAAGACTTGCCGACTTCAAGATCGCTTGCGCCCGTCATACTTATGACCATTGGCTTTGTATAAGAGTTAGTAACGATGATCGTGACGTTCTTAGATTCAGAAGACACGATAGGATTTTGAGTCGTCGCTATTGTTGCGATCTGGATCCGCAAAATGGCTTGTCCAACTGCAGCTGAACCCACGATAGATTTTCCTGGAGTCCATTTAAAATCCCCTGTCGAAGGATTAAAGGTAGCCCCTTCAAATTCAGCCAAATTCAAAATTGTTAACTGATAGGCCACGCCTGGCACGGCCACACGTCCTTCAATTTTTATTTCCATCGGACTGTCGACAAAACCATTTACGAAGGCCGGCACATCGATTTGCAAAGCTTCTTTAGGATAAGGTTTTTCCTGAACGGGTTTACCGAACTCTGGTGGTTGGCCATTTCTCACAGCATCCGGCGCGCCTTCGATTGGGTCTTGATTGAAACCACCACATGCTGAAAGCAAAAATGTACTAGCTAAGAGTGCTACAAATAATTTCATAAGTTACCCCTGTCCTTGTCGACGTAATACAAACGGATAAGTGACTTTTACATCCACGCCACCTTGTGGCAGTGGGAATTTCCATGTTTTAAGACGCATGGTAATGCAATCTTCCACACCTTTATTCGCCATCGATGTGTTGGCAACTTGCGCTGTTTTAACCAATCCGTTACCACCAATGGTAAAGGCCATTGCAATACGACCACTTAAACTGGGCGTACCTTGCAAAGCTTGCTCGTAACAAAAACGAACTTGGCCCAAGTGACTGCGAATGACTTCATCGATTTGCGAACGGTCCAGCCCTTGCGCAATTTCTGCCTCAGCACCCAACGGAACCGGAGCTCCACCCGCGGCACCAACAAGTGAAAGGCTGCCGTAGCCAGCTTGACCGCCGCCTTTTCCTTTAGTGCCGTAACCGCCACCACCAGAAACATTAGCGCCGGGTCCAAGCGGAGCGGAAGCAATACCTTTTCCATATAAAGACGTTTGCACGCCCCCGCTGCCGCCGGTACCACCTAAGCCTGCACCCGCAGTCGTGTTCACCGCGGCCATGTTCAGGCCGCCGTGATTTTTACCTGACTTTAAGCTGCCCAATACTGACAAAGCTCCTGCGCGCTTAACTACTTGTGAGGTCTTCGTGGGCGCTTTTGTAGCTGTCGGATCCGTCACGCGATTGGCGGTCATCGTCGTCGTTTTTCTTTGCTCGACATGCTTTACGATTTTCACAATTTGTTGCTTTAACTCTTCGGTGACCTTCGCGGACTCTCGGGGAGCAAAAGCGAAAATTCCAATCAGCATCAGTAACAACATCAAAGCTGCGACGACAGAACGTCGCACATCCTGATTGTTTTGCTCCTTAATTTCCCCATCTAAGGAGATATTAGAAACCTCTTTTACCAAGCGTAAAGAGCCAAAGTTGCCGATCTGAATCGACTTTGTGCCCATTTCATCGAAATCCAAGTCAGCTAAAGTTGAGAAAGAAATCTTATTCTTCGTCAACGCATCCGTGTTGCTGACCACCTCAAGACGTTTGGTGTCTTGGCGGTGAATCAGAGAGGCCGTCTTTTGATTCACGGGAATCTGACGGGTCACATTTCCATTGCTGTCTTCAAGTACTAAGCGCAAATTCATTTTGCTTTTACCTCACCCAAAGTTGCGGATTGCTTCATGCGATCTTTAAAATCTGAACGAACACCGATAAGACTGTCTAAAACTTTATCTTCTTCAACCGTGGTGACGGCTTCATCTGAAAAATGATACTGACCACTCACCAAGAGATCTTCGAAATTCACATCCTTCGAATTTGTTTTCGCAGTCGGGGCTGCGTAAGCGGACGAGGCCATCAAAAGTACCAAAACTGCTGCTAATTTCATGGTGGCGACTCCCGGTCTATTATTTGATCTGCTATTTGATCTGCCATTTGGTGTGTGAATCATTTTTTCACCGCTTCTATTTCTCGTTTTTCAGCGCTCGCTAAACGTGACTCTAAATAAGCCACCATGCTTGGACGCTGAGCCTTCTTTTCTAAAGCCAGGACTTCTTGAATCGCTGTTGGCTGAAAAGGATGCATTTTCAAAGTCGAGCGTGCTTTTTCAAGCTCTGCAAAACTTGGCTTCGGCTGATTAGCTGGATTTAATGCCAATACCTCTTGCTTTAAACTCATCCATGAAGCTTTTTTATCTTCCGGTGCAACGGCCACTAAAGAATCCACTTCTTTACCAATAAACGGAACCCACTCTGGATTTTGCTTGGCCGTTTGGCGGAAGTTCTCGCTGGCTGAACTTTGCGCCCAGAACTCTTTCACCTTGGATTCAGCCATTTGGGCTGTACTTTGATTCGGAGCTACTTGTTGGGACAACAACATCAGGTATTCGTTTTCCTGCTCTGCTGTAAAGCCAGCTGGCATCGGCAGGGACAGAACCTCATTGTAAAAACGTTGATTTTCTTTCGCGACTAAATCCAAGCTCAAAAGCTGAGCCGTCCAGTCCCCAGAAGCAATCGCGCGATTGGCAATACCATCCACCTTAGAAAGCAATTGCACTCGAGTTTTTAAACCCGTGGCCAAGCTCTTTTGGTTTTTTGCATCGATCGTGTGACTTGTCACTTTTGGTGAAAGGTCCTGTAGATCTCCCAACAACAAAATTCTTTCAGCTAAGACAAAACCATCCGCTTTTGAAGCCGACTTCCCTTTGCTTTCTTTTTCTAAGAATTTCGTATCCTGGGTTTCAGCATAAACTGACATCACCGTGCGAGCATAAAGCTCTTGGTTGCTGGCAATATAAGTCTTGTAAGCTGCAAAGTCTTTTTCAGGATTCTTAGAAATTCGCACCAATTGCGCGGCAATCAAAGCCTTCTGAATTTGGTCTTTTGATTCCTTGAGGTACTGAGTGTAATAAGCCTTAGGGTCTTTATCTGCTAATTCAGAGTAAAGAGCTAACTTCAAAACTTTTTCTTCTTGAGAAAGAGAACTGAATTTCATTTGCTCCGCTGCTTTCAAGGCTGCCGGGAAATCTAACTCAAGTTCGGCAAACCACATCTTTCGACCCAAGGCGAATTCACGGTCTTCGGCAGAAAGGTCTTTTTCCCTTAAAAGATCTTCAACCGCGACTCGCGCCTCGATGATATGATTCAATTTTTCATTTAAGATAATTTTATTCTTCAAATAGATCGTGCGATCCGCACTGCTCGCTACAGATGGAACAAAGCCCGCCAACACTGCCAAGGCTTTATCGGCCTGTTGGTTTTGTGCAAACTGCGCTGATTGAGTCAAAATAGATTTTTGCTTTACGTTTTGAAAGTCTGATTTCTTATCCGCATACTTTTGCGCGTACTCTGTCGACCACTGTTGCATGCGAGTGTCGTCTTTAAGGAAGGCCAAAGCATCCAAAGACAACTCTGCCGCTTGAATGCGAATTTGCTGTGGGCCACTGCCTTGAACGGCTAATTCACGCAACTGATCTGCAGCCACTGCGTACTCACCCTTTTGGTAAATTGCATAGACCTTTTGATACTGAACATCGAAAGCTTTCAGTTTCAGAACGGATTTAGCCAAATAATCATCCTGAGCCGAAGCCAAGAGCTTTTCGTTTTTGGCTTTCTCTGCATTTTCAATACCGAGTAAAAGATTTTTTTCTAGCTTATCTGCGGTTACTTTTTTCGCAGCTATTTCAGCTTCACTATTATATTGAGCCAACATCAGGCTGTTCGCCTGCGCAGTCCAAACCGCTGCTTGCGCAAACTGCCCAGCCTCTGTATTTGCTTGAGCCGCCCATACGAGCATATCTAGGTCTTGAGAAAATACTTTAAGAAATTCTGCATAGGCGTTTAACAACTCTGCAGAAGGCTTAGTTTTTTCAATTCGATTCCAACCAATGACCAGCTGACGAAGGCCTTTTGCTGCATCTTCACAGCTCGCTGGCGTGCAATCAGTGGCTCCCCAAAGCTGCAAAGCAGTCTCAAAAGATTTTTGCGCTTCGGGCATTTTTTTAAGGTCAAAACTGAGCTGCGCCATTCGTGTTTGGGCTTCAAGGCGAGCTTTTGGATCACTTTGCTTTTGATAGACAAAGTCCCAAACCTTTAAGTCGGCCTCTTTTTGTCCTAAACGCAATCCTTCGCGCGCGAGGATGGTCACCTGCTGCATGCGGAAGTTTTCTGGAGTTAGGCTATATAACGTGGACGCATCAGAATCTTGAATTCCACGGGCCGCCATAATTGTAGCCAGATCACGAGAGACCTCTTCAAGGAATTGCATGTCGGCAGAGCCACGACTGACAGCCATGCGAGACTGAAGTTTCGGGTCTTTTAAAATCACTTGAAGTTGATCGATAGCAGCCGTCATGTCCCCCTGGCGGAAAGAACACCAAGCGCTGCGATAGGCAGCAAGCCCCTGAGAGCTCGCACCGACAACTGCTAACACCTGTCGATAGTGGCCTTGGGCAGTTTTAAAATCAGATTTTCGAAAAGCCATCTCGCCTAAAGATAAATTAGCTTCTGCCTTATCTGTAGGTGAAGCGGAAACCTCAAGCATTACTTGATAGCTTTTTTCAGCCTTAGCTAATTGATTTTGCATTTCATAAAGATGCCCCATTTGCAGATGCACCTTAGCTGCAGAGTGAACCGGAATTTTTCCCAGCGCTTCGGTATAATAGCTCAACGCCTTATCCCGATCCTTTTTGCCCGCTTCGCAAACCGTGCAACCTTCGTTGATTTCATTCATCGACATTTGGCGTGCTTTTTCGGCATGCAAGTCTGCCAAACGCATCAGCACGCCGGCACGAGCAGGATCCGCAGGTGCTAAATTTACCTGCACCTGGGTCAATTTTTGTATAAGTAAATCCTGAGTACTTGTACTTCCAGAATTATGTCCTTGAGCCGAAACCCCTGCAAGCAATGCAAGGGCTAAAAATCCATTTTTAATCACGAGAAACCTCTGTTTCAGCCAGTCTCTAGTCAGCTTTATTTATTTAACAACGACTGCAAACTTGATATCGCTATAACCCGCCTGGTTCATTGCTAGAATAATCTGATTTAAGAGATCGTATTTTACTCTTCTGTCCGCTTGAATAGTCGCAATCCCCGGGAATTCCTGTCCCGGAAAGATCTCTGTATGCTTCCTGCGAAGCTCTAATAACTCAGCTGTGATCGTTTGCGCCGTCACTGCCTTGTTTTCGACAAATATTTTTCCTTCATCAATTTTAATAACAGGATTTCTTTCCAAAATGTCAGCCACGTGAGCCTTAGGAAGCTCCATGTTTTTCGTAAGGAAGAGAATCTCGCCGTTGCTCGAAAAATTCATCAAAAGGAAAATCACAAGAATAGAGAAAGCATCAATCAAGGCCGTTAACAGCAAATCTGCTGCAATATGACGCTTGAGTTTTGCTCCGCGTGGGTTGATGGCAGAATTTGCCTCCAACGTTCCCATCAAAACGGACTGAGTTAAAATGCCATTTGCTAACATATTAAGTCCTTTCCGTTAAAGAGGTGAAACACCCAAGTCACTCATGCCATTTTTTCGCAGCTTATCCATCAAATCAATGATGTCTTCATAAGCTGTCGAAGCTGTTGGCTGAATAAGGCCGGTGTTCAAACCAGGCTCCACTTGCTTAAGAGAAGCTACAGCTTTTTCAAAACTATCCCAATTCACTTTATTATCTAGTTTCGGAATGCGCAGTTTACGCATTGCTTTTGGCACCAAAGAGCTTTCTTGGACCTCAAGGTCCAAGTCTCCAGCGACTGTCATACGAACCCAAACCAAAGGACTTTTTTGGGTGTCCTCTTTGGCTTGTCCGCCGACAGCTTGCTTCACATTCATCGAGCCCACATTGAGCCAAACAGCTGTGATCAACAAAAAGCAGATCGATACCGATAACAAATCAATGAACGGGATCAAATTTACTTCAAAATCGAGAGTTTTTTTAGAGTGTTTCATTAAACACCTTTACAAACTAAGAGTTGATTTCAACGGTCGCGCGATCAGCTTTTGGTTTTATTTGGTAAGAAGTGATCGGCTCATATGTAAAGCTCAACCAGTTAAACACCTTAAGACCACCCTGATTCAAGTCTTCCGCTAAACGATTGGCTCTGTTTTGCAAAATTGCATACGCCACGAGTGCCGGAATAGCCGCAATCAATCCGTATGCAGTTGCATTCATTGCCTCTGAAATACCGGCTGAAAGCAATGTTGCTTTCTCTGCTGGATTTGCGAAAGCCACGGCCGCAAAAGATTTGATCATACCTGTGATAGTTCCAAGTAAGCCCGTCAGCGTCGCCACGTTCCCCAGCATCGACAAGAAGGCCGTACGGTGATCTAAGTGAGCGTTTTCTTCAAGAAGAACTTCATCCATTTTTCCTTGGATTTCCTCTTTGCCACCGAAGTTACGAGCTGCCAACGCACCGGCTGCAATTGCGCGCGCTACTGGATTGGCTGCAGA
>JBBKWD010000068.1:0-20040 GCA_037968775.1 Bdellovibrio sp. | reverse complement strand
CGACAAGACCAATGCGCTCGCCGTCCTCAATTCCGAGGCTGACGTTTTGAAAAAGAGTTTTACCGGCGAATGATTTTTCGATTTTGTGAGCACTGATTAAAAGCATGGGCCCAAGTTAGTGGCAAATCGGGCTTTTCGCCAGACTTTTTTGGCAAAATGGACATGTTACCCAAAGCGACTGGCCGGTGACTAAATAACAACTGGATAACAAATAAAAGCGACACCATCACAATCTCAACAAAACAAGCCCAAGAATCTCGATCTGAGGTGCACGATGCACCTCAGAAAGGCCGCCCAGGACGGCCAGACTCACAATTTAAATTCTGACAGCTGCAAAAAAACCATCCCCCACTGCTTGTCCTACTCCTAAGCCCCGAAACTACTCCCCGCTCCAGGCCCGGTGCCGCTCCGCCAACATCTTAAGATAAATAGAGCGATCCACATATTTACCACCCATACTTTCAATCACGGGCGTCACCATCTGCACATCGATCCACTCGTGCCCGAGCTCCTGCAAGTGCTCGACAAGGCGCCACAGGGCGAGCTTTGAGGCATTGGGCTTTTTATAAAACATGCTCTCGCCGCTAAAAACGCCTTCGATCAAAACACCATAAATGCCACCGATTAGAATGCCGTCCTCTAAGACTTCGATCGACAGACAATAGCCCGCATTAAAGAGTTCTAAATAGGCCCTGCGCATCGCCGGCAAAATCCAAGTTCCATCTTGGCCGGGGCGATTTTGTTTCGCGCACTCCTCCATGACATGAGGAAAGTCTTTGTTAATAGTAAACTCAATCTGAGGATTCCGCCGTCGATAGCGCTGCAGACTTGTGGGCACGTGAAAGTCTTTAAACTCCATAATGCCCCGACGCTCGGGCGAAAACCACAGCATCGGAAAACCTGGTTGCGGCCACGGAAAAATCCCCTGACTGTAAGCCGTGTACAAAGTCCCCACATCCAAAATTCCACCCACAGCCAGAATTCCTTCGGCCAGGGTGTCTTCGGGATCGGGAAACTCAACTGAAGAAATTAACTTTCGCGGCATAGGTCTCTTTCAAACATTTCAATCACTACTTTTTATTCAACTTATAGCTGACTCTGTAAATCACGCCAGCTTTGTCATCAGATACTAACAAAGAGCCATCAGCCATCATCTCGACATCCACCGGGCGTCCCCAAGCCGTCTCCCCTTGCAACCAACCTTCGATAAAGCCTTCGACCTTTTCCACTTTGTCGCCATTCAGTTTTGCAAAGGTCAGGCGATAACCCTGGGGCACGGAACGATTCCACGAACCGTGTTCGGCAAAGATCAAACTGTTTTTATAAGAGGTAGGAAACATCGAGCCCATATAAAATCTTAATCCCAAAGGAGCCACGTGGGCCCGCAACTCAATCACAGGTGGTGTGAATGCAGAGCACTCTTTTCTACCGAACTCAGGGTCTTGAATATTTTTACCATGACAAAAAGGGAATCCAAAGTTCTGTCCCGCTTGGGTCAAGCGATTGACCTCGCACGGGGGAATATCATCGCCCAGCATATCGCGCCCGTTGTCAGTGAACCAAAGTTCTTTTGAGACAGGATGGAAATCAAAGCCGACGGTGTTGCGCACACCTTGGGCGACTTCCTCTTTGCTCGTTCCATTGACGTCGATGCGATAGATACGGGCGTACTCTGTTCCGGGGTCACAAATGTTGCAGTTCGCGCCAACCGGCACATAGAGCTTTCCATCAGGACCAAAACGAATAAATTTCCAACCATGATGCGCATCGGAAGGAAATTTTTGCGGCAACGCTCTTAAAGCCTTAGTCGGTAATTTCACTTTCTCAGAGGCATCAAATTCCAAGATGCGACTGATCTCGGCGACATAAAGTTTACCATCGCGGAAAGCCACGCCATTGGGCTTATCTAAACCCGCTGCAAACACTTGAACTTTTCCATCCTTGATCACGTGTACTTTATCGCCAGTGCGAGTTCCGACAAACACGCGACCATCGGGTGCCACTGCTAAAGAGCGCGCACCCTCCACTTGGGCCCAAACCGAAATTTGAAATCCCGGTGGCAGCTTCAACTTATTTAAAGGCAAGGTCGCGGCCTGACTGACAAGAGTTCCGGCAATGATGTTTATGAGTGTGAGTGTGAGTGAAAAAACTTTCAGCATAAGCACCCCTTTAGGTTGTGGCTGCCTGCAAACAGACATCGCATTTGCCACAAACCTCTGTGTGCTCATGGCCAAAGTACTGGTAAATTTGATTCAAACGGCATTCACTAGTTTGAGTCGACCAGCGAACCATTTCAAGTAGCTTTGTGTTTTGCGCCTTTAAAATCAAGGGACCGTTTTCAGCTTGAAACTGCTCCTCGGTAGGACTGTGCACGCACACAAATGGAAAACGATCATTCGACTTTTCCAGGCAACCCCAACGTTCTAAAATATTAACGGCTGCCTCAACACGGTAGTCCCGGCGATTGCGAAAATTCATTTGTTCGCGCAAGAAATCAAATCCACCTTGAGAAACCTGCAAGGGTTTTTCTTCTATCAGTTGATAGACCTTAGAAATGAATTCTGGCTCTGGGTGGGACCATTTTAAAAATTCCATTTGAATGCTGACGTCTTCTTGGTCATATAGCAAGTGACATGCCGATTCAGCGCCGTCCCTGCCCGCTCGCCCGACTTCTTGAAAGTAAGACTCGATCGAATTCGGCATCTCGGCATGAATCAAGAGGCGCACATTGCTTTTATCGATACCTAAACCAAACGCGGGTGTGGCTAACATCAAGGGGTTTCCATTGGCAATAAAGGCCTTTTGATTGCGTTTGCGATCTTGCGGTGAAAGGTCCCCATGGTACACCAAGTGTTCAATACCCAGTTGCTCCAAATTCGCAGATAGCTTTCGCAAAGTCGAAATCAAAGAGCAATAAACAATTCCAGCCTCAGCGAGATGTTGATAGCGCAAGCCCACAATGGCGCGCACTTTATCATCCATGCCGTAAAGATCATGAACTTGCAGTGCTAAATTTGAACGCTCGATGCCGCCAGAAATTATCGGCGCCTCTGGAATATGGAGTTTTTCTAAAATATCTTTTTGCACAGCCGGAGTAGCGGTTGCCGTCAGTGCAATGGTCGGCGGATTCCCCAACAACTCGCGAAATTCGCCAAGGCGTGAGTAATCAGGGCGAAAGTTATGCCCCCATTGGGAAATACAGTGGGCTTCATCAACGGCGAGCAATTGAATCGCAACCCCCTCAATGGCGCTTAAAAACTCTGGCTTGCGAAAGCGCTCGGGGGTGACATACAAAAGTTTATACTGACCTTCAGAGAGCTTTTTTTGGCGGGCTTCTCGTTCCTCCCGGGATAATGTCGAGTTCAGGCAAGTTGCGGCAATGCCTAATTCTTGGGCTTTATAGACCTGGTCTTGCATCAAGGCGATAAGGGGTGAAATAACCAGAACCAGGCCCGGCCGAACCTTTGCCGGGAACTGAAAACAAAGACTTTTGCCCATCCCCGTAGGCATCAAAGCCAACATATTCTCATCCGCCCACACTCGGCGAAGAATAGACTCTTGTTCCCCTCGAAAGGAAGTAAAAGGAAAGTTCGTATTTAGGAGTTTCAATAGGTCATCCATCGGACATTTAGTTTACGCCAAGCACACCAAAAAGGTACGCCGTACCTTTTTGGATTGCATTGCGTCATGGGTTGGCCCTAGAATCTTCTTTTGCACTTGGTTGTAATTGATGCTAATTCGATTACTTTCTATTAATTTTAGCTATATAAAACAGCGGTTAACACCAATAAACGAAGGGTAAAGATATGTCCAAAAAGTGGAATATTGATACGGTACGAAACATCGGTATCTCGGCTCACATTGACTCGGGAAAAACCACACTTTCTGAGCGTATTTTGTTCTATGGAGGCAAGATCCACGCGATCCACGAAGTTCGTGGTAAGGACGGCGTTGGAGCAACAATGGACTCCATGGATCTAGAGAGAGAAAAAGGGATCACCATCCAGTCTGCTGCTACTCAGGTACAGTGGAAGGATTTTACAATTAACTTGATCGATACACCGGGACACGTGGACTTCACAGTTGAAGTTGAGCGCTCACTTCGCGTTCTTGACGGTGCCGTTCTAGTTCTTTGCGGTGTTTCTGGAGTTCAATCTCAGTCTATCACTGTTGACCGTCAGATGAAACGTTACGGCGTTCCTCGTTTGGCTTTCGTAAACAAGTTGGACCGTCAAGGTGCGAACCCATTCCGCGTTAAAGATGCTTTGATCGAAAAGCTTCGTTTAAATGCAGTGATGGTTCAGATTCCAATCGGTTTGGAAGACCAACATCGCGGTATCGTAGACCTTGTTCAGATGAAAGCTTTCATCAACGAAGGTGCTGATGGCGAAAAAATCACTGAAATCGAAATCCCAGCTGATCTAGTTGATCAAGCTAAAGAATACCGTCAGATCATGATCGGCGCCTTGGCTGACGTCGACGACACAATCGGCGAAAAATTCTTGATGGAAGAAGAGCCAACACTTGATGAAGTCAAAGCGGCTATCCGTAAAGGCGTTATCTCGTTGAAATTGGTTCCTGTATTCTGTGGATCTGCATATAAAAATAAGAACGTTCAGCACTTACTTGATGGTGTTACTTATTATTTGCCAACTCCTGGAGAGAAAAAAGAGCACGCACTTGACCTTGATAAAGGTGAAGAGAAGTTTGACCTTGTACCAGACTCTGACAAACCAACAGTGGCATTGGCATTTAAACTTCAGGAAACTCCATTTGGTCAGTTGACCTACATGCGTGTTTACCAAGGTAAATTGTCAAAAGGCGCTTTCATCACGAATCAGACGAATAAGAAAGCCGTTAAGATTCCTCGTCTTGTGCGTATGCACTCTGACAAGATGGAAGACATCGACGTTTCTCACGCGGGTGACATCGTGGCGTTGTTCGGTATCGACTGTGCTTCTGGTGATACTTTCTGTTCTGAAGATATCCGTGCTTCTATGCAATCAATGCACGTCCCTGATGCGGTTATCAGCTTGGCAGTTGCTCCTAAGGACAAAACTGCTGCTAATAACTTCTCTAAGGCCTTGCAAAAATTCCGTAAGGAAGATCCTACTTTCCGCGTTCACCGTGATGAAGAGTCCAATGAGACTATCATCTCTGGAATGGGTGAGTTGCACTTGGAAATCTACGTTGAGCGTATGAAGCGTGAATTCGCGTGTGAAGTGATCGTGGGTCAACCACAGGTTGCTTACCGTGAGACTATCTCTGCACTTGCTGAATTCGACTACACTCACAAGAAACAAACGGGTGGTTCGGGTCAGTACGCTAAGATCGTTGGAAAAATCCAACCTCTTCCCGCGCAAGAAGATGGCTCTGTATTTAAATTTACTACAGAAGTCGTTGGTGGTCGTATTCCTAAGGAATTTATCGCCGGTGTTGAGGAAGGCTTCAAAGAGCAGACTGTTAAAGGTCCACTCATAGGCTTCCCGATCGTGGGCGTTGAAGTCATCCTTGAAGACGGTGGCTACCATGACGTCGACTCCTCATACATGGCGTTTAAAATCGCTGGTATGGCGGCTCTTCGTGAAGTTTACGCTGCTGCAAAACCAACCGTACTTGAGCCGATCATGAAGCTTGAGACTGTGGTTCCAGATGAATATCAAGGTTCAGCGGTTGGTCAAATCAATCAACGTCGTGGTACTATCGTTGGAACAACTGCATTCGATGGCAACTGTGTGATCGAAGCCGAAGTGCCGTTAACAGAAATGTTCGGTTACTCAACGGATCTTCGTTCAGCAACTAAAGGTAAAGGCGAGTTCTCTATGGAATTTGCGAAGTACTTACCAGTACCTCGTAATATCCAAGAAGAATTGGCTAAGAAGTACCAAGCTAAGCGCGCAGCTGAGCAAAAGTAATTCGACCTTTCTAAAAATTGGCAACAATTCAAAAGCCACATCTTTCGAGATGTGGCTTTTTTTTACGTATATGCATTTTAACACTGCCGTTTTCTGGCAGATTCCCTACCCCACTCTTGACCCCTCGTTCGAAGAGATAAACTCTGAAAAAGTTCTACTATTTTCAGAGCTCCCACTTTGGGAGAAATTCTTTATGGAGACACAACATGAAGTGGGCCCTCATATTCGCACTCCTTGGAGCCTGCTCCTTCTCGCTGGCTGAGGAAGCACATATCCATTGGTCGGAAGGAGAGCATTTGGAACTCGGCGATCTTGCCGCCCAAAAAATCTGCGCGGACCTCCGTATGAAAGAATCCGAGTGCCCACTATTTTCTATTCCACGTCGCGATCATAAAATTCGTTTTTCGTATGGAGAAATCGTCACTTCGGGGGATTTCTATCGCTCAGCAAGTGATATGTACGAAGACCAACGCACAGGCATTCTTTCTGTCTTGAAGTGCGCCCGCAAACAACAAAGAACGCATCCCGAGCAGAATAAAAGAGACGACGTGCACTATCCCTCCTGCAACCTTCCCGCTTTTTTTTCGATTCCCGGCTACCTTGAGATTGTAACAACCACGGATGATCACTTTGGTTGGCACAACATGAAGGCCTATCTCAAATATCATGGTCGAGCGTTGACCAAGGCCCAAGAGGCTTTTCACAAAGGCAAAGACTCTCCCCGAACGCACCGTCGCCTCTTGCAACAAGCTCTGGCTTATAATGCATTTGCCGACCACTTCCTTTCCGATGGCTTTGCTTCCGGTCATATTCGAGTCCCACGGGCTCAGGTCAAGCGATGGGCCCGATCTCATCTTTCTGGATTGTTTAAATCATTTCGTGGAGATCTGCTGACTTGGCTTCTGCACGACCGGGAAAGCCAGAATTTTCACACCAATCGCGAAGAAGGATTGCCCGTTCAGAACTCCCTCCGTACACAGTGGACCACGCGAGGTGATCAGCAATTGCATAAAGCAAACATGCCCCAAGATCCAGCCCGAGAACTTCCATTGTTAGCAATGATGGTCTCCATTCAAGAAATTTTGGAAACAGCTCGAACTGGTGTCATTTCGGAAGGGGTCTATAAAGCCACGCTATTGGTACCCTTTCACGTGGGCACGCCGATGATTCAAAAGTTTACTCCGGACTACCAGGGAATGAGTAAGCGCCACTTTATAAAATCATTTTATGCAATATTGCCCTTTTATGAACGTTGGGTTCATAAAAAAGACGACTTGCAAAGAATGCTCGTCGCCTTACCAAGAATATTTGAAAAATTTCGCTTCGATGTCAGAAGAGACATTCAAAAAATTCCTGAACTGCAAAAGCGCCTGCCTCAAGAATATCTCAAGGCCTATTCAGAAGTCGAATAGCCGTTGCCTCTATGCTTTTGGACTTTTCTTACGATGTTTAAAGCTTTCCAACAAGGCCAACAGACCAGGAAAAAATAACATCGTTAAAATGGACCCAATCAGCAACCCCCAACCCAAAGAAAGCGCTAAGGCCGCCACGAAGCCATCGTTACCACCTAAGCCATAAGCGGTAGGCATCAATCCCAAAACCGTCGTCACAGAGGTCAGAATTACGGGTCGCAATCGCACACTGGCCGCCTCAACCACAGCCTCCTGCCACTCGCGTCCTTGTTTGATCAAACTATTATAGAAATCGATAATCACAATAGAGTTGTTCACGATGACTCCAGCCAAAGCAATCATTCCCAGGATGGCCATAAAACTCAATGGCATGCCATGCAAGAAAAGCCCAAGGATCGTTCCGGCAAATCCCATAGGAATAGAAAGCAATACCAAGAAGGGCTGAGAGAAGGATCCAAAGGTAATAATTAACAGAGCCAGAATCAACATCGCCGCCACACCAAAAGCACGCATCAAACTTTTCATGCTTTCTTCGGTGTCTTCATTTTCTCCACCGTATTCTATGTTATAGCCCAAATAGGGCTCCATCAGCTTTTCCAAAACTTTTTTTACTTTGCCCGTAGCTTCCACCGCTGTGGTCTTATCTAAATCCACTTGGGCGCCGACCGAAAGCACACGTTTGTATTTCTCGTGCTGCACTAACAATCTCGATGAGCCTTCTTTCAAAGAGGCCACCTTGTCGATCGGAATTAAAAATCCCTGCGGGTTGCCTATTTGAATCTCACTAATTTGCCCTTTCGCTGTTGGCGACGCGGACTTGAGCTCAACACGAATATTTATTTCTTCCTCTAAAGTTCGCACCGAAGTGGCAATAATGCCGGCAAACGCGGCACGCACAGTGGTCGCGAGATCCAAGGTTGTCAAACCAACTCGATTCAAATGCTCTTGATTTGGAATAACGACGATCTCTCTCTTACCAACAACCTCAGAGTCCTCGATATCCGTGACACCATCGACCTTACCGAGTTCGAGTTTAATTTTTTCGGCAATTTCTTTAAGGACTACAAAGTCTTCACCTAAAATATTAATCGAAATCGGCTTTCCTTGGGGTGGGCCCCCTTTTAAAATTTCAAACGAAAGCTTTACGGCATCTTCCGGCTTCTGGATTTTTTTACGCAGCTCATCGACCACCTCGGTCACCGTTCGATCCCGTTCATTTTCTGGAGTCAAATTCACGAGGATTTGAGCATAGTGCGAAGCACGTTTGGTAAACGGATCATCTGGATCATTTTGTTGAATTCCGATTTGGGTAATAAAGTCACGCAATTCACCCTTAGGAATTTCTGTAACATAGGGTTCCACTTCCACGAGAATTTTTTCCATTTCGATCAGGGAAGCCCCAGGCTTCCCATCCACCCGTATAAAGAATGAGTAAACACCATCTGGCGGAAAAAGAATGAACTTCATTTGAGTGCTTAGACCCACCACAGCCAACAACATACCTAAGAACACCAGAAAACTTTTTCCACGATGATAGATCGACCAGTTCAGGTACTTCACATATCGTTTTACAACCTTATCATACCAATGGCGGCTTGAGTCTCCCGCTTGTCTTCCCATGTTGGCAATAGCTTCGGCACTGATCCAACTCTTAAAGTGAAGGGGGGCGACGACAAAAGCTTCTACCAACGAAACAACCAGTGGAATAATAACCATGACGGGAATTTCAAAAATAAATTTTCCAAAAATTCCGCTCATAAAAAGCATCGGCGAAAACGCGGCGGTCGTGGTCAAAACGGAAGCCGTCACTGCTGGAACCATCTCAGCAGTTCCCTCAACTACAGCCACGTCCACACTGTCACCCTTTTCAACGCGCCTATAAATATTTTCTACCACGACAACCGCATCATCCACGAGCATACCCGACACGATGATCAAGCCGATCATGCTAATGAGATTGAGTGAAAATCCCAGCTGTTGCAAAAGAACAATTCCCAACAACATTGAGAAAGGAATCCCCGTTCCCACCACCAGGGCCACTCGCCAAGGTAGGAACAAAGTGAGCACTAAGATTACCAAGAAAATTCCTAAAAGCATGTTACTACTAAGAGTTCCGAGACGATTTCGGAGATACTCCGTGAAGTCATTGATGAATTGAAATTCTATTTGAGCCGGCAAGGAAGATTTTAGTTCCAGCATCTTTTTCTGCACGCCTTCAACCGTCTCAATGGCATCGGCCTGCGACTTTTTCAGAATCACCAAACTAAAGCTACGTTGACCATTTGTGCGGTACAGAAGCGTCGGTTTTTCTAATCGTTGCGCCACGGTTCCAATATCTGAAATACGCACGCCGAAGCCTTCGAAGTTTCGACGTAAAGTGGTTTTTAGAATATCCTCTGGCGTTGCCAGCTCTCCATCGGTCTTTACCGCGACTTCGGTTCCGTTTGAAAGGGTGATGTCCCCCGCGGGCATCTGCACGTTGGCTCCGGCAAGCCCCTGAATCACCTGCCCTAACGAAGTTTGCTTGTGGGCAAGCTTGGCCGGATCCAGCTCCACGACATTTTCTTTGCGTCGCCAAGCTGACTTCGAAACCTTAGCTACCCCCGGCAAAAGAGAAAGCTCATCTGCAACCTTTCGCACCCAATCCCGCAGCGCCACCTCATCAAGCCCCTTCGCCGTCAGCGTGAGTTCAATGATGGGGGTTTGCCCCGCCTCAAGAGCGGTGACAATTGGCCTATCAGCCTCAGCGGGATAGTCCTCTACTCGATCGACCGCTCTTTGAATATCCGCATTTGTTTTTTGTGTGTCACGGGCATCAGGATCCAGCGTGATCGTGACGACAGCACGACTGTCAGTTGAAGATGATTGAACTTTTTTAACGCCATCAACTTCGCGCAAGGCTTCCTCAAGTGGATTCACCAAAAGTTTTTCGACTTGGTCGGCAGAAGCCCCAGGCAACACAGCTGTTACCAGAGTGATGTCAAAATCTACAGGTGGAAAAAGATCCTTACGAATCGTGGCAATTGAAGCAATACCCACCACAAAAACGATCACGGTGAGAAGATTTCCAAACAAGTGCTGTTCTGTGAAAAAACGTATCAATGCGCGCATAAAACCCTCTTTATCAACCTCACTATTTTAAATTGAGGATTAAGAGGATGTCAGCTCATGATATATTTTCAGGAGGGACTCTGGACCAAAAGCTCAGAGATAACAGTCTAAAATGGCAAGCACGGAAGGTGAAATAAGGAGGCACAGAAGAAAGAGATTCTTAGGCCACGATGTGAACTAGGAACCTCTTTCGAAAATTATTAGATATCAAGAATGTTACAGAAACGATCGCTGTCAGTCTTAATTGTTTTACCCGTTGATTTGTCTACAACTGAAATAATAGTCGTGGTGCATGTTTCAGAAGCACTCAAGTCTTCCTGAACAGTAGTGAAATAGACCAGGACTTCTCCGCGATCTTCCACAGTCGTCTTGGTTTTTGATGGGTAGGTTTTTCCATCCGTTACTGGAGAAAAGATTTCTCCGATAAAGCCACCACCGGAATCACCGGGATCGCAGTCAAAAGTACAGTAGCTGCCTCCGCCAGTGGCGCCATCGCGACCGTTCCCTTCATAGGTTTCTTGACGAGGGTCAGGCTGCTCGCCGCCGCCTTGACGATCATCACGATCTTTTGGAGCTGGTTCAGATTTCTTCTTAGAAATAATAGTGCTCGTTTGAAGTTGAGCATTCGCATAGGCTTGAGCGGTGACAGTTCCCATCATGAGGGCCGCTACTAGAAAAGTGGTCATAGGCTTCACTCCTTAATAATCTGTATTGCGGAGATCTAACTATCACAGCCTCTAAAAAAGAGCCACCGAAGGTCCTTGTCATTGCTAAGTTTTCACAGACTTTAAAAAAATGACATAGGATTCTAGCTCAAAAGCTCTAAATTGGCTTAGAGTTCCACTAACGATGGAGTTCTCAAAGTGGGGAAGTACTATTTAATGGGAGCGACCTCATTTAAGAAATCCATAAATGCAACCCAAGATCTTTGGTCAGCCAACTGATTGTAGGCGGCCCCTTTTGAGTTGTCATTACCAGAGCTCTTTTGCGTGAACGCGTGAACTGCATTTGCGTACGAAATAACTTGGTAATCAGCTTTAACCTCATCCATTTCCTTTTTAAAGGCCGCGACTTCTGCCGGCGGCACACTCGGATCCAGCTCGCCATGCATGACTAAAACCGGGCTTTTGAGATTCTTTGCATTTACGGGGCTTGGGTTTGAAAGCCCCCCGTGAAAGCTAGCAATTCCCGCAAGACTCGCACCAGATCTACCCAACTCCAGGGCCCCGGTTCCACCAAAACAAAAACCCATAACGACAATTTTTTGCGAATTCACGCGCTTATCTTTTTTGATCCAGTTATAGGCCACGAGCTCTCGGGCTTGAAAGTTCTTTCGATCCCCGTTGCGATACTTTTCGACAATAACTTTAGCCTCCTGAGGGCTCGTGGGGCGACCGTCTTTTCCGTATATATCCATAACAAATGCAACATAGCCTTTTTCAGCCAATCTTTGCGCGCGTTCCTTTTCGTGGTCAGAGATTCCCATCCATTGATGAACGATCAGAACCGCCGGACGAGGTGACTTTACGCTGTCGTCATAGGCAAGAAAGCCCTCCAATGTTGTTTTTCCATCTTTGTATTCAACGACTTCCGTTTTCACTGCGGCTTGAACTCCAGACCCGCAAACAAATACGGCACTTACAAATAGACTTCCTAAAAATCGAATCACGGATTCCTCCTTGTAAAAATCTAAGAACATACCAAGGTAGGGTGCAAATCAAGCACCGCCATAGGCCCTTTGATTTCGCACAACGTAAAGCACGAATCAAAATCGAAATTATGAGACCCTGCGGACATCCTACGGGACCTTAGCTGTTCCTTGTGGCCGCGAAAGATACTTTCTCTGGACCATGGGCCTAATAAAATGCGTTATAGACAGGGCCCTTCCCCTCTGTGATATGATTCCTCTACGTATGGAATATAGTTGGTGCCTTAGCGCCTCGTTAAAATTCACAACATGACTATTATCATTCTCTTGGTGATCTCCACGATTGGTATTTCCTTTCTATGCTCTCTGCTGGAAGCCGTTCTGCTATCCTCGACCTCGGCCTATATTGGTGTTTTGGTCAAAGACAACAAACGCAGCGGAAAACTCTTAGAGCATCTCAAAGACAATGTGGATCGTCCTATTTCTGCGATTCTCACACTGAATACTTTGTCCCATACGTTGGGTTCTGCCGCCATCGCCTATCAAGTGCAACTTCGCTATGGGGAAGAGTCAGTCACACTGGCTTCCTTCATTTTAACTTTTGCTATTTTAATTATTTCCGAAATCATTCCCAAATCTATTGGCGCTTCCAATTGGAAGGCTCTGGTGCCATTTACTGCCTACACGATTCAATTGATGATTATCTTGTTGTACCCCTTGGTACGCATGTCCGAATATCTTGGTCAACTTTTCTCTCGCAAGTCTGAAGATCCAGAAGTCTCTCGAGAAGAAATACTGATGACGGCAGAGCTGGGTTTTGAAGAAGGCACCTTGAAGGGCAAAGAATCCAATATTATTAAAAATCTTCTTATGCTGGATAAAATTTATGTCTCGGACATTATGACTCCGCGCTCAGTATTTTTTGCTTTGGAACAAGACCAAACCGTTGAAGAAGTTTTTAACAAATATCGTCCAATTCGTTTTTCTCGAATTCCCGTTTATGCTGGAAATTTAGATAATATTGTAGGTATGACTTATCGCTATAAAATCCATGAGCAAGTTTCCAGCGATCAACATGGCATAAAACTTGAGGCTCTGCTGTCCCCGATATCCAGCATCTCAGAGGGCATGAGCGTGTCCCAGGTGTTAGACTATTTTATTAAGGAAAAAGAGCACATTGCCTTGGCTGTCGATGAATACGGCATTGTCGCTGGCCTGGTCAGTCTTGAAGATGCCGTGGAAACACTGTTGGGCGTGGAAATCGTGGATGAACTCGACAGCGTGGAAGACATGCGAAAATTTGCCCTTGAACAATGGCAATTGCGAAAACAAAAACTGCGTCGCAGCTAAGATTTCTTGCTCGACGCCCGACCTGATGAGACATAAAGAGTATGACCAAACAAGAACTCGCCAAAAAAATATTTGATGTCGCCCACCTTACTGGGGAATTTAAATTACGCTCCGGACAAACTTCAAACGAGTATTTCGATAAGTACCGTTTTGAAGCCCAGCCATTGATTTTGAAAGAAATTGCAAAACACCTGGCACCATTGATTCCGGCCGGAACTGAAATTTTAGCTGGACTTGAGATGGGGGGCATCCCCATAGCCACAGCCCTTTCTTTAGAAACAGGCCTCCCCGTGGTCTTTGTTCGCAAAGAAGCCAAAGAATACGGCACCTGCCAGTTCGCAGAAGGTCTCGACATCAAAGATAAGCGCGTCTGCATCATAGAAGACGTCGTCACCACCGGAGGCCAAGTGGCTCTCTCCACTGCGGACCTACGATCACTGAATGCCAAAATTGAACACGTTCTTTGCGTGATCCACCGTGGTCCAGTCTTTCCAGAGCCGAAACTGACCGAAGTCGGGCTCACTCTGACGCCCCTCTTTAAGAAATCGGATTTCTAGTTCATAATAAAAGCTGATTCGGTTTCTATTATGAGGAGTATGAATGAGACGTTTTTGCACGGCCCTCGCCGCAGTAGTGTTGTGTCTTTCAACGACCGCCTTTGCACAAAATGACGATGATGATTTTGATGTTCGTTGCAGATCCTCTGCGATGCTTGAGTCCATGGAACTAAAGTGTGTCTCCTGTGGGCTTCAAAAATATTACTATCGTGGTGATGACGGTGAACCAGTCGTCCCTGCTGAGAAATACTTGGCACTTCTTGCCGTCAGCGCCCGCTCATTCAGAGAGCTGAATCCGGGTGCCGCAGAACGAGCCACCAGCCGCCGCGAAGCTAAAACATCCCAAAGTATCGTGCGCAACGAAGTTGCAAAACAAAACATGCAACAAGTCGTTATCTCTCAAATTCAAGCTTATGGTTTCTGCGAAGACTCGGGACATGCCAACTGGAGTAAGTACCGTGGCTTTGTGACAAACGATTATGATCGCTCCGAAAAAGAAATCGCCAAGGTGGCAGTTGCCTTCGGTTTTAAAGATTCTTGGACTTCGACTCTCCCTGCTTACAAAAAAATGCGATCATTAATGGATGACAGCGAGTATGGAATGTCGAGCCTTGAAGACAAGCGCCGCAACTTTAGAGAGCGTGTTGCTAATGAAGATCTTTTTAGTAAAAAAGATGCCGGCCCAGGATTGAAATCTTGCTTGATGGAGGCCAAAGGCCGCACCGAAGCAAATGATCAGCGTGCCTTTAATCTTTGCGTAACCATGGCTAAAAATTGTGGCCTTGATTCGGGCTTCTGTCGACGCCCCGGAATGAATCTTTCTGGGCCGACGCCAGTTCCTCCGCCACGCAGTCAGCAGCCTCGGCCGTTGCCGCCTCCGCCACCAGCTCCGACAGTTCGGTAGGTTTTGAATTTTGATTTTTGGGGAACGCGTAGGATTTAATTCTTACGCGTTTTTTGTTTTTGGGGGATTGGGTTTGGGGGATTAATATTTTGGTCGCTTGGTCTGCTGTGACAGATATGCGAGCTTCCTCCGTCCGTGAGAAAGCTGTAAGACCGCCATCGTGGCGGTCTTAGCAAAGTAATTTGGGTTTTCGGTGAACAAGAAGATACTTTGATCTGATGGGCACGATGCCCATCAGAAAGGCCGCCCACGGATGGCCACACTCACTTATTTAATTCTGACAGCTGTACTTGCCCTTGAATCCGACACTAAGAAATTCATCTCTGAATTACTTATCCCCCGGCGTATAATTATACATCAACACACCACCCTGCAACTTTTCTCGAACAGCTTTCCAATCACTTAAACTCAGCTGCGGGCACCCTTCACTAAATCCATACATTCCGAATTTACGAATCTCGTGCTCTCCCACTTTATAACTTGCATGCATCACGATGGGCCGTGCGGCAGAACTCTTATTGCGCGCCTCCAGGCCCTCAATATTCACTCGCCGTCCCCAGTTGGCCGAAGCCTGTTCATTCGTTAACACCATAAACCCCGCCGGAGTTTTATTGCTCCCCTTCACATCCGAGAAAGAAGTCGCCATCGCCGACTCCCCACTGCCAATGCCGTGCGAAACATGATAGGCCTCCACCGTGCCAGATTTGAGGTTTAAAACCATCATACGCTTTTTGGTACTATCTAGAGTGTAATCCGTAATCACTACATAATCCCGATTGCGAATGGCCTGCTCAACAGAACGATTGCGATTGATTTGCTGTGGATTCTTTTTAAGAAACTCAACTGTTCTCTGAACAGCTTTGGGATTGACCGGAGGTTTGGCGTTAGCAGCAACCTCTTCGAGCCTCGCAATATAGTCTTTCCATGAAGCGGTCGTTGCCGAAAATCGGGGCAATTTTTTTGTGTCTACAACAGGACAAGATTTTTTCGGATAGCAACCAGCCGTACTCAAGGACTCTTGAACACTGTCGATGCTCTGTACAATATTCTCATTCGTTGCATCGAGCTGAATTTCTTCTGGGATAGTTGCAGGCTCTTCCTGCCCATACTCGAGTTCAATGGCCTGTTTGAAATAGGGAATTTTATCGCCTTCTTTGAGTTTG
The DNA here is from genome assembly GCA_037968775.1 of Bdellovibrio sp. Classification (GTDB taxonomy): domain Bacteria; phylum Bdellovibrionota; class Bdellovibrionia; order Bdellovibrionales; family Bdellovibrionaceae; genus Bdellovibrio. The sequence goes on along the minus strand of JBBKWD010000068.1, from coordinate 3,980 downwards.
ATATGTGTCTTTGATTTTCCCTGCTGAAAAGTTTGAAAAATACTTTGCACCGCAGACTTCGCAATAAAAATAGTGCTATCGTCTTTTTGCGCTGCGATCATTTGGGAGTTTACGTCGCTGATATTCGCATAGAAAACCTGCTGTGCCGCTTGTGCCTGCTCCAAGGTCATTCCGCCTGTCAAATAGCCCGCCTGTTGCCAATATGGACTTGCCCCGATGACTGTCTGAGCCTGTGCAATCTGAGTCGAGCCGAATAAAATTACCAGAGAAAATATTTTTGCGAGCATTTCTTAAGTCTAAGACAAATTGTGTAGGCCTACAATCGACTCAGTCTTAAGTCCCGCTATTTCGTGACGAGGCTCCCCTTGCAGGGACTGTCATTCCGCAATAAAATGTCCTCATGATTCAACGGATCCAACCTAGTTACGGCGAACGTTTTAACACCCTTAGCCATCTATTCGCTACCTTTGTCGCCTTTTGCGGAGTTTACCTGCTGATGAACTCAGCAATTGCCAAAAATGATCCTGTGCGCATCTATAGCTGCCTTATTTATGGGATCTCCACCATTGGCATCTATTTCATTTCGACGGTCTATCACTGGAGCCGCGAACCCCACAAAGAATTTTTCCGCACCCTGGACTATGTGGGGATTTATTTAAAGATCGCTGGCAACTACACTCCCTACGCCATTCTCGCGATTGGTGGCATGAAGGGCTGGGCGATCATGGTCGCAGTTTGGTCCTTAGCTCTGACGGGAATCATTCAAGAGGTCACCCTTCGTTCGAAAAAGAGAAAGTGCTCTAATGTGATTTATTTTTTGATGAGTGCCAGCGTTCTGCCCGTCATCCATCAGCTTTACTCAGCCGTGCCCATCTTGGGATTTGGTCTCATCATGTTGGGATTTCTATCTTACTTTATTGGCTTTTTTGTATGGCTCAATGACCACAGGATTCCTCATGGACACGGCATTTGGCATTTACTAGTGATCGGCGGCAGCACTTGCCAGTTTTTGACTCTTTGGCTTTTCGTGGTCTAAAAAAAGCGGGGAACTCCCGCATTTAAATTCTCTGTCTATTTTTCTGCGACTATATAAGAAATCCAGCTCTGGCAAGATTCCCCGTGATCGACCCGAGTGAAGTTCCCGTCACCCGTTCCATCCTTAGCAGTGCCTTCCCAATAAACATGGGATTTTTTAAAGCCCACTTCGTGCATGATGTCTCTTAATTCCGGAATCGTCCACAAACGCCAGTCGTAGGTGAAAACCTGCTCGATCTTTTTCCCACCCACTTTAAAGTGAATATGAAACAAAGCCCCATTGGTGACTGGGTCAAAATTAGTCTGATCCCAATAATAAGAAAAATCTTTGTGCTTGGTCACATCTTCGATAGCTTCGTAACACTGACTGCCACCAAAGATATCAATTAAGAAAATTCCATCGCGTCCCAAACTGCGGTATGTGTTGGCAAAATATTTTTTCAAAAGATCCCGTTGCTTAAACAAGCAATAGGAAAAGTTCATCGCCGCTACAATGTCAGATTTTGGCAACGAAGGGTCTAAGACATTTCCTTCAATTAACTTCATGCGCTTTTGTTGATCGGGTTTTAACTTTGAAAAGTAGTGCTGTCTACCGTACGCCATTGGCTCCGGATCCAAATCAATACCAATCGACTCATGTCGTGGATTGAGCTTGATCCATTCCGTTGACAATGAAAAAGTGCCACAAAAGTCTTCTCTGAAAACTTTTGGATTTTTGCCTTTAAGTTCTTTGTAGGTATCACGAATAAACTCAACATCCGAAGCTGCCGATTGCACAGCCCTCGTGTACAACTCGTACTTATCAAAGACGACCTGATTACTTCTCTTGCCCACGCGACGACGAACTTTTTTTCCATGGGACTTTTGTGGAGCTTTTTTCATTAAGGTACTTCCGCCAAGACTTCGCGAATGGCTGCTTCAATGTCGTGATGCTGAGGTACTGAGTTCTTTTCTAAGTTCGGGTGCAAACCGATGCCTGGCAGATTTTTACCCGCCAACACTCGCGGACGCGCCATCAATTGATAGAATAACTCCTGAGTCACACGATAAGATAAATGCTCTCCGAAGTTAGTAACTTCAGTGTCCTCATTCACAAATAAAACACGACCTGTTTTTTCTACGGACTCTTTAATCATCTGCCAGTCATAAGGATAAATCGAACGCAGGTCGATGACTTCTACCGAATGCCCCTCACCCGCCAATTTATCGGCAATCTCATTGCATAGGTGAACCATCCGGCTATAGGTCACAACGGTGATATGCTCACCTGAACGCGTGATCTTACCTTTACCGATAGGAACCATGTACTCTTCCAGCTCTGGCCAATTCGGCTTCCAACCGTCTGGATTTTGCACCGGCTTATCAATCATGGCCTTTAAGGTTTTTTCATCCGCTGGTTCCCCAGGGATCAATTCGTCACCTTTATGGCGCATTAAAGCTTTGGATTTCAAATACAATACTGGATTCGGATCCTGAATCGCTGACAACATCAATCCGTAAGCATCGAGTGGGTTAGATGGCATAACAATTTTCCACCCCGGCAAACGCGAAGCCCAAGCATCAAATGAGTGCGAGTGATAAACCGAGCCAAAAATACCGGCCCCTACCGGAGTCATCACAACCATCGGTAAAGGAACTTGTCCATTCGTGACCCACAAGGTGTTGCCTGCAATTTTCAAAAGATCGATCGTATTAAAAATATAATCTGCGAATTGAATCTCAGCGACACAACGGTCTCCGGTCATAGCAATTCCCATCGCCATACCGATGATACCACGCTCATCCAGAGGTGAATTCCAGGCGTTTTTCAATCCCTGAGTCGCCGTAAAAACGCCCCCCAAAGGTGCGCCCACGTCTTGACCAAAAATATCCTTTACGCCCATTTTCGTTTCACCGTAGTGAAGGGCCATTCTGATAGCTTGTGCTACGCTTGCCATTAGAATTTTCTCCAGTCCGCATTTTCATTATCAACATAAACATGGTCCCATACGGACTCGGAAGTCGGCGCGGGCTCTTGGCGAGCTTGCTCTTGGGCCGCGACGCCTTCGGCTTCATATATCTCCCACAGTTTTTCCACGGCTTTGTCCGAAATCAGGCCCGCGTTCAGCAGACGATCTTGGAATTGAAAAACAGGATCTTTTAAGTTTGCTTTCTTATTGGCACCATCTGCAGAGGAGTGGCCATAAAGACGACTGACATGAGTTTCAATAAAAGAAGGCTTACCGGTTTTACGGATGTATTCCATTTCTTCCTTGATGGCCAAATAACTTTCAACGGGGTCATTACCATTTATCACTCGTGACCGGATGTTAAAGGCTTTCGCTCGATCTGCAATATTCGTTTCGCCGTGCTGACCTTCAAACGGAGTCGAAATTCCCATGCCGTTATTTTGAACTGTGATCAAAACAGGAAGCTCTTGCCCTTTGCGAGAAGCCAAGATCAAGGCGGAAGCAAAGTCTCCCTCTGCCGTCCCTGCATCACCACCCGTCACGATGGAAAGCGCCTTATGCCCGGCACGTTTTTGGGCGTGGGCCGTTCCGCAAGCCAGAGGATACTGAACTTCGATGGGTGAAGTCACCGGAGCAATATTCCATTTCGGAAAGCAATAGTGATTGGCAAAGTTGCGACCACCAGTGGATGTATCGGTGGAGCGATTCATGATCAAACGAATCGAATCCAACATCGGCATCCCCATAGCCACTAGGGTCGGCGTACAACGATAGTGCAAATGAAGCCAGTCGTGGGCAAGCCCCTGACCTTTACGAGTCAACATCCCGAGAGGAACACCAAAAGCTTCCTCACCCGGTCCGCCGATCCAAAAGTAAGCTTCTCCGGCCTTATAGATTTTAATCAAACGTTCTTCCAGAACACGCGACTTCACCATGAACTCGTGCATACCTAAAAGAATCTCTTTTGAGAGACCTTGGAAATCATCTGACTTAGAT
>JBBKWD010000067.1:0-3607 GCA_037968775.1 Bdellovibrio sp. | reverse complement strand
GCACTCTCTCATACGAACCAAATGAAAGTTCCTTTAGCTGCTCTCAAGCGGGCCCTACCGAAAACAGAGCCCCGAGTGTTCTAATTTGAGCCCCTTTGAAGTCTCAAAAGCAGTAATTTTTTTACAATTTCCCCGATAGTGGCCTTTCTTAACAATTTCCCTAGAGGGAATGCCGGATAGAAGCTAAAGTGCCACTCTATTGCACAAGGATTCTATATGAACTTATTTTCTGATTTTGGCCTCCTCCCCTCATTGCTAAAAACCCTTAAAGAAAAGAAGCTTTTTAAGCCGACTGAAATTCAAGCCCAGACCATCCCTCTGCTCATGAGCGGCCAATCTGTTGTGGGTGTTTCAGAAACGGGCAGTGGTAAAACCTTGGCCTATGCACTGCCTTTATTGAATCTCCTTAAAACCTTAGAAGACGAAGGCCAACCGGTAACAGAAGAAGCCAGTCCACGCGCCGTCGTGATGGTTCCAACCCGAGAACTCGGCGAGCAGGTCTCGAAGGTCTTTAAAACTTTGACTCATGATACGCGTTTGCGTGTTCGTCCCGCTTTGGGTGGAATGGCCCTCGAACAAGCACGCCGCAATACTTCGGGAGCTTTCGAAATTTTGCTGGCGACACCTGGACGATTGGTTCAATTGTTAGAACGTGATCTTATTCTTTTGCACGACGTGCGCATGCTGATTTTTGACGAAGCCGACCAGATGATGGATCAAGGATTTTTGCCGGATTCAAATTTGATTGTGGGTGCCTGCCCCAATGACCTTCAATTGGCTTTGTTTTCAGCAACGGTTTCAACAGCTGTTCAAGATATTATGAACGACCTTTTTTCAAAAGCAGAAGTCGTGCGCAGCAAAGGCAGCGGTAAAGTTGTTGCCAGTCTTGTGACGAATCATTTGGCAGTTGAAGATGGAAAACGCTGGCCTTTGTTTGAGAAATTGCTCGGGCAAAAAATTGAAGGCGGAACTATTATTTTTACGAATACTCGTGAACAGTGTGACAAGTTGGCCGCTGAAATCACAGAAAAAGGTTATGGCTGTGTTGTTTATCGCGGCGAAATGGATAAAAACGAGCGCCGCATGAATCTTAAGAAATTCAAAGACGGAAAAGTGAATTTGTTGGTAGCAACAGACCTAGCCGGACGTGGTTTGGATATTGAAAATGTGGGTCGCGTGATCAATTATCACCTTCCAAAACAAATGGACAACTATCTGCACCGAGCGGGTCGCACAGCCCGCGCTGGTCGCGAAGGGTTAGTCGTGAATCTTGTCACGGAACGAGACGACCGATTGATCGCACGCCTTGATGGTAATAAGCCTGCATTAAATAGAGCACCTCGTCCTGATGGAAAACCTCGTGTTGCTTCCAACAGTCGGTTCAAAGACGCTCGCGGTCCAAAAACTTCGACTGAAGAATTCACGGCGAAATCCACTGCAAAATCCACTGCAAAATCCACAGAGAAATCCACAGAGAAATCGTTTTCGAAACCGACTTCAAAGGGCAGACATGCAACCAAGCTAGCTGCCAAGAACGCGGCAAAGTCCGCGGCAAAACAAAATGGCAAAGCCGAAACTAAATACGAGGAAAAAAACGGTGCCAAGTCAGCTTCAAAGGATCTCAGCAAGGCTTCAGGAAAACCGGCTTTTAATGGCAGCAGAAAGCCCGCTTTTAAACCCAAGCCAAAGCCTCCGGGACTTTTAGCTGCTGAAGCCAAAGCCACGGCTGGGAATAAAACCCCTCGTACAGGCGGTCGTCCTACTGGTCAATCATCTGCTCGTCCATCTGCTCGATCTGGCGGAAGAACAAACTCTAGGACTCGATAAAATTATTTTGAAATTTTAGATAAAAAAGCCGCTTCAAAAAAGCGGTTTTTTTTATACTTTAAATTCGCGCACTTCACTTGTGTGTGATTGTTGGCCCGCCTCGACACTGATCTGCCCCTGCTGAAACAGAATAGACCAGCGATTGTTCTTTTCAATGTGGGGCTCAAGCCCTTGCAGGAACTTTGGATCAAGCGCAAAAATTTTGATCTCACTCGCCTTGTGGACTTCGTTGCCGCGAATATCTGCCAACAACACTTCCGGACTTTTATAGGTGTAAACAATCAACTGCCGAGAGGACTTACTGGCTTTATGCAGTCTTCGTGCTGAGGGATTGCCAATTTCAATCCAGAGATCAATGACGTTGTGCACTCCTAATGCGCGCAGTGCTGGAGCCTCGGGATCATTCAAGCCACCTGGAGTGAACTCAAGTCCTTCCTGATAGCTTAGTGCGTAAGCCAGTACCCGACTGAGCAAATAGATCGCCGTCTCAGATGGATGCTGCGCCACTCGAAAATCGAGGCTTTCATAGACTCCTCGGTCGACATCAGAGAGTTCAAGTTGAAATCGATATAACATGGAGTTCCTTTGCCAGAAGAATTAGTCAACTTTGCAACTATGTCCATAGTTATTCTGAAAAATATCTTAGAAAGGGACTCAAGTTTCTTGGTTTTTTCGACTTTTCTTTCCATAATATTTCTATGAAAAAGAAAAGCACTAACGAAAGCCTCACGAGTCTACGAATTGTTATCGGCCTCATCGTCGGAATTATCATTGGCCTCATTCTAAACTACTTCAAAGAAAGTGATTGGGTTCCAGTTGTTATCAACAACCTTCTGAGCCCCCTTGGCAACGTCTTCTTGCGATCCCTCTTTATGATTGTCGTGCCCCTAGTGCTTTCTTCGCTTATTGTCGGCGTCGCAAGACTTGGCTCCGTAAAACGTCTTGGGAAAATGGGGACCTATCTTGGAACCTACTATTTGCTGACTTCTCTTGTGGCAGTGGTCATCGGGCAGATCTTGGTAACTGTTTTGAGGCCGGGTGCGGGTCTCTCTCAAGAACTTGTCGAACATGTAAAGGCTGACTCGGCCGGGACTGTTTCTGGCCTCATGGAAAAATCAACCTCTGTAGCAACGTCCTTGTGGCCGGGTATTTTAGATACCATTATTCCAAAAAATATTGTGTCAGCAATGGCAGATGGCAATATGTTGGCCGTGATTTTTGTAGCTATCCTTTTCGGTGTCACCTTGCTTTCGATGGATAAAACCAAGGCACAGCCTTTTATCGATCTGATGGATACGATTGCCGAAAGCACGATCCTGATCGTCGGTTGGATAATGAAAGTGGCGCCCTATGCCGTCGCAGCCCTTATGGCCACGGCTGTCTCCCGTTTTGGTTTGGATATTCTCAGTAATTTGGCCCAGTATGTGGGAGTGGTGATTTTAGGCTATCTGCTGCACTTCTTTATCACCTATCAATTCATCATCCGGGTGATTCTAAAATATCCATTTAAAGTTTTTTTGAAAAAGATGATTCCAATTCTTGCGACTGCCTTTAGTACCAGCTCAAGTAGCGCCACCATGCCGACCACGATTCGCACCTGCGAAAAAAGTTTTGGAGTTAAAGAAGAAATCGCAGCTTTTTCAATTCCTTTGGGTGCCACAGTGAATATGGATGGCACAGCTCTCTTTGAATGTATCGCAGCCCTTTTCATTGCCCAAGTTTTTGGCGTTGAGATTGGCTTTGGCGGTCAGGTATCATTAGTGATTCTTGTAGTGATGAG
>JBBKWD010000066.1:0-14246 GCA_037968775.1 Bdellovibrio sp. | reverse complement strand
TCACCTTATAGGGCATCAGACTATCAAAGCCATAGCCACGGGACCAGGCAAGCCTTTTTGATTTTAAAGTTTCCTTACCTTTAAACACCAACTTCCCCTTTATGAAGTAGGCATGCAAGGGCAAGGCATCCAAGACGATACGCGGTTTTAAGCTGGACTCATCCACCTTGTTTTCAGCAATAATTCCATCGCACTTTTTATTCTTAAATTCTTTTTGCGCCCGCGCCCAAGGGTAAAGTTTGATGGTCACTTTGAATTCCGGCTGGAAAACTTTTTTTACTATTTCTGAATAGCTCCCCGTCCCATCAAGATTGGTAAAGCCCTCCCATTGGTCCACACAGAATATGACTTCAGTTTTGCGCACTTTAGCATGTACCGAGAAAGCCACCGTGGTGCTTAGTAAAATGAAAAACAATTTCCCCAGTCTCGTCACTTCTGACATCCGCACCAGCCCCTGTTATCCAAATTTAAATTATCAGTCTCAATTTACACCAGCGATCTCCTACCACCAATTCCAAACTAGATGACTGACCTTTGATCTACTTTTCTTGCTCATATGAAGAATTTGATTTCCCACTCGCTATTACTTGGATCATCGGTGAAAATTTTCTTAGTGCAAGATTTCTCGCTTCGAGTTTTCACGCCCTTCAAACTTAGCAACTGTTAGATTGTCCTCGGTCCGAAACCGCAGAAAAAATTCTGATTATCACCTTTTGAATACGAGAAAATTATTGTTCTCCTCTATCCATCTACTATCGAGACAGTGCATATATTTTGCTTATATTAATATCTATGGACTTATTATCACGTGAGAAGCCTCTATTTTCGTTAATGGGAAATCCGACTGACTTGGGTCAAGCTCTCCTGTTCATGGAATCGACAAGTATTCCGCAGAAGCGCCAAAAGGCCCATTGGCAAGGCAGAGTTTTTATGCTCCAGGGAAAACTTCACGATGCGGTGTCGAGTCTTTCCATGACTATTATGCTTTACGGCGCCCATATGGGTTTACGAGCGGATCTCGCCAGTTGCTATGACCAGCTCAGCATGCCCCACCTTTTAGACAAAGCTCTTCTGCAAATTAAAAATGAATACGAACTGCATAAAAAAACTATGCACCCTGTGAATCAAGTGCGGACAACACTTCAGGTCGGGAAACTTCTGCAAAAGGCCGGTCATCTTGATTTTGCCGCAGTACTCTATCGCGACAATTTAAGCACTCTCGAAAAAGATATCGATTCTCCCAAATGGATACTAGAATACTCAGACCTTTTCGGCGAAGTCCTAGAACAAATCTATAATTTCGGCTCCCATTACGGCTACTACGAAGAAGCGCAACGCGCCTTCGACCTCACAACCATCGCCCAAAATGAAAACCTAATCCCAAAAAGAAAATCCTAACCCCGCCGAGCAAAAAACAAGACTCGTGAAAGTGGGGGATTTTGCCTCCCTTGAATCAAGTTCCACAGCCGAAAGGACCCACGGCAAAACAGACATAGAAAATTGAAAACGGTACGCCAATGCCAAAGAAAAAAACCACCGGCGAGGACTGTCCGAAGAGTCAAGGGAGGCTAAATCCCCCCCCTCCATCTCGAGCCCGAATGCAAAGCTCATCGCAACGTTCATTGTACTCGACTCCAGAGTGGGCTTTGACCCAAGACCAAGCAACCGATCTTGAGTGCACTAAGTTTTCTAAAGTTCTTACCAAGTCTAAAGAGAAAACCTGCTGCCCCTTTGCCTTCACCCAGCCAGCCCGCTTCCACTCGTTCATCCATAGGGTCGCCGTATCGACTAAAATTCTAGAGTTTGAATAGATCTGCACCTTTGCCTCAAGGGGTACCACTCGAAGGGCTTCGATCGCGGCTTGAAATTCCATCCGATTGCTGGAAGATTTTTTGACCTTCTCTGCATGTTCTAACCAAATTTCTTTGTTTTTAAGAATGACATAAGCCCAAGCGCCGCGGCCCTCTTTGTAACTGCCATCAGTGTAGACCTCATAAAAGTCCTCTTGGCGCAAAATCCTCCTGATATTTCGATCGAAAATTTTTCGCAAGGCCGCCAGAACCAACATAGCTCCATGATGAGGGTCCCCATGGGTTCTGGCAATAAATTATCAGTTCTCTCTTAAGTGCGCTGCTTTTAGTGCTGAGGCCGGGACTCTGGCGGTTTTTCATCGCGCCTAGGCGCTGGAACTTCGGTTTGGCCAAACATCGCATTCGAGTAAACCAAACCCTGCCAACTCCCACCCAAGCACCCTGATTTCCCACAGCACTCCACAGATTGACCGAAGGGGTTGAGGGCTGGAGCCCGAAGCGTCCCTACTTCCCGTGCTCTGTTAAAGCAGCTCTCACCGGATCGGTCGCATAAGCGATAAAGGAGCTCACTTTAGGAGACACAAACTTTTGTGCCGGATAAACAAAGTGAACATCCGACGAGTGTGACTTCCAGTCTGGAAGCACTCGCACCAAACGTCCTTTGATCAAATCTTCCGAGCACAAAAAGTTGGGCAAAAGTCCTATTCCGTGTCCTGCAAAAACCAAGGACTTCACCATATCTAAATCGTTAATTAAAATGCGGCCTGACATCGGCACCACGATGCTGCCTTTTGACCCCGTAAGTTTCCACTCTTCGATGCCGGTCGAGTTGTATTGAATGCACTGATGATCCACAAGATCCTTGGGTGATTTTGGCAGTCCCGCCGATTTGACATAACTAGGACTAGCAATCGGCGCAAAATAAATATTTCCTAACTTTTTTGCGATCAAGCTTGAGTCAGCAAGATTGCCCCCGCGAATGGCCAAATCTATTCCCTCAGAGATAAGATCTACGCGGCGATCTGAAAGAATAAGCTCCAGCTTTACCTTTTTAAACTTTTTCATATATCCCGAAACAATGGACGGCAAGATGGTGCTGCCCAGTTCTGCCGGGGCCGTTAACCGCAAAGTCCCTTGCGGCTCCGATTGAGCACTGGTGACCTCGCTCTGCGCCGCGAGAATTTCACTAAGTCCTCCTGCACATCGCAAATAAAAGGTCTGCCCAGGCGGAGTGATGTTGAGTTTGCGTGTGGTTCGCTGGATCAGGGTGAGACCTAAACGTTGTTCTAAAGATGACACCTTCGCACTGACAGTCGACTTCGGAATCCCCAACACCCTTGCCGCCATACTAAAGCTGCCTGATTCCACGACCTTAACAAATATTGCAATCTCATTTAAATCTAAATCCATTGTCCATCCTGCTGATAAATGATTCCAATTAATCCTATCTAATAATCAATCTCAGAACAAGTTAGATTAGTTTCATAGACACCAAACCATAAAAGGAGAACCCCATGAGCAAAGTAAAATACCAAATCGACCCCTCCCACTCGACCGCAAACTTCAGCATTAAGCATATGATGATTGCCAAAGTTCACGGCGGCTTTGATAAAATTTCGGGCACACTTGAGTACGATACCCAGACCCCAGAAAACTCCCGCATCGAAGCCCAGATTGATGCTGCCAGCGTGAATACTCGCGAGGCCCAACGCGACACCCACCTAAAAAGTGCAGATTTTTTCGACATCGAAAAATATCCAACAATTCTGTTTGTCTCTAAAAGTGTCGAAGGTACTGGCGAGGAGAGACTAAAAGTTCGCGGCGACCTCACCATTCATGGTGTGACACAAGAGGTTGTATTGGATGTTGAAGGACCTTCAGAGGAAATGAAAGACCCTTGGGGCAATATTAAAATAGGTATCTCGGCGACAACAAAAATCAAACGCAAAGACTTTGGTTTGACATGGAATGCAGCCCTTGAGACTGGTGGCATCCTGGTCGGAGATGATGTAGCAATATCTTTAGATGTACAATTCGTAAAACAAGTTTAAACAGAGGCTCCTAATGAAGCTAAAAGAACGAATTTTAAATAGACGTTTTTTTCTCTTTGGGTTCTCATCAGTTATCGCAGGGCTATTGGCAAAAAAATATTTCGTCAGCAGCCCGCTTGAATCGGATTTTGGAGGAACCATGCTAGAAATCAGAAAATCAACAGAAAGAGGCGTGGCTGATCACGGCTGGCTTAAATCACGGCATACCTTTTCCTTTGCCGACTATTATGACCCCAAGCAAATGGGCTATCGCTCTTTGCGTGTCATCAACGAAGACCGCATTCAAGGTGGCACCGGCTTTGGCACCCACGGACACAAAGATATGGAAATCATTTCCTATGTCATCAGCGGTGCCTTAGAACACAAGGACTCCAAAGGAAATGTCACCGTGATCAAACCCGGAGACGTGCAAAGAATGAGTGCCGGCACTGGCGTACAACATTCTGAGTACAACCAATCGCCCGAACAAGAGGCCCACTTCTTTCAAATTTGGGTCCTACCGGATCGCGCGGGAACGGAATTCGGCTATGGCCAGAAGTCTTTTGAACACGATCTAAATTCCAAAGATATTGTATTGGTTATTTCCAAAGATGGTCGTGAGGGCTCTATCAACATCAATCAAGACGCTGATTTGTATATTTCTCGTTTAAAGTCAGGTCAGAATTTGAACTTTACTGTTCGCTCTGGGCGTTATGTCTGGTTGCAAACGATCAAAGGTCAAGTCACTGTGAATAACCAGTTGGCCGAAATTGGTGATGGCGTAAAAGTAAGCTCTGAAGAGTTGCTTCAGATTCAAGCCAGCCAAGATTCTGAAATCATGATATTTGATTTAGCCTAAGACTGAAACTCACACGGGAGAAGCTTTATGATCACAGGTCACCTCATCAACAAACTAGCTGCCGAGATGGTCGTTCGCGACAAATTTTCAGTTGTTTCCGGAGTCCTTGAAGACTCCGGGGGGCAGGATGAGGGGCCAGATCCTCATGAACTTTTAGAATCAGCACTCGCCGGCTGCACCATTATCACAGTTCAGATGTATGCTCTTCGTAAAGGCTGGCCACTAGAGTCTACGAATGTGAAAATTAAAATTGAATCGGAGACAAAAGAGGCTACGACTATATCCCGGGAAGTAAGCTTTGTCGGAAGCCTAAGTGACGAACAAAAAGAGCGCTTGCTTGAGATTTCAAACAAATGCCCGATTCACAATTTGCTTGAAAGTAAAGTCACCATTCAAACCAAGCAGGTCTAAGCCCTGAATCGCCCCCATAGATAGATAAACACGCATAGATACGTTATACAAAACTGATGACTCCCAGACAGCTGAAGTCCTGCAGATTAAAATCGATCAGCTGCAATATATCATAGCAAAAAAAATCCCTGTATCTGATCAAGATACGGGGATTTACTAGTGTCTAATATTTTTCGACAAAACTACATTTTCGCGCAAGTCCGCTCTTCGAGACTGGAAACTTCATTTACATAACCATCAGTCAGTAAATGAAGAGTCTTGGAGTCAATTTTATTCAAAGTCACTAATGCCCTTTGGCCTTCGCTGCCGACAGCGTGAATGCGGACTTCAGATCCCAGACAAGATACGCTGTAACGAACTTTTGAATAGTAGTAATCAGTCTCATCGTCTTTACCTCTGTTATCACGACGGGAAGAGCGACGGTTCTTTTGATATTTGTCTTCTTTTTCTTCCTTAGTAACTCGTTCGTGAATATTGCCATCCGCTATAAACTCAGAGGACTCCAGCTTATAAATACGCGTGCCCTTTTTTGTAGTACGCTCTGTGATCGAAAAAATGTAGCGTCGCTCACCTCGGGAAACCTCTTCCTGAGTCAGGCTGCAAGAGTACTTTCCAGCAAGACGCGCACACGAATTCGAGATCACCCCTTGTTCAACGATATCGCTGACCGGTGGGGGAGGAACGACAGCGATGACATCAGAACCTTTGTCACCACTCCCACAGCCGAGCAGTGCCAAGGTCGCAACCGCAGTCGTTAGAATCATATTATAAACTTTCATAAAACCTCTTTCCCGGCTCAACCGGAACTAATTTCATGCTCGAACCCAATTTCGTCGCCACTTTAAACCTTCAGTTCAAATATAGGCGATTGCGTCCATCACGGCTGCTTATGTGCAAGAGCTGCGCCCGCTAACACGGACCTAGGGACGCTGAGCCGTTACAAGCCTTTAAAAATAGGCGACCCTCTTAGAAAAGTACCTGCAGAAGGATTCCCCGCATGTCGAATTTGAAAAGCCGTTTGCTCTCTTATTATGATAAAAACGAAACCAAGGTCGATATCGGATTTTTTTTGGCGGGCTTTTTCTTCGATATTTTCACGCTCTCTGACATTGATGATCCTCTGGGAATTCTTCAACAAATTATCTATCTCTTCATTGTCGGAACTATCTTGTTCTATGATTTTCTGACAGCCCACGGCTTTGCTAAGGTCACCCCTCGGCTTGAAAAAATTTGGAACTACCGCCAGCTGATTGTGCATTTTCTTTTAGGCAGCCTCTTAAGCGTTTACTCTCTGTTTTACCTTAAAAGTGCCTCGTTCTTTTCGTCGATTATTTTTGTACTCTTGCTTATGGGTATCATGGTCGCAAATGAACTCAAGAGTGTGCAACGAAGTGAAGTGAATGTAAAAATCGCCCTTTATGTGATTTGTATTTTTTCGTTTTTTTCGATGCTGGTTCCCGTCATTTTAGGATTTGTCGGCTTGTTGCCTTTTTTGATATCCGTTGGATTGACGGCCTTGGTTCTTTGGGCAGCCCTCCACCTCTTGCGCAAAAAAGTTCAGGACACTCGCCTCCTTACGCGTAGCTTGGTGGCGCCAGGTGGAGCGGTCTTAGCCCTCTTTGTGGTTTTCTATCTGGTAGGCTGGATTCCCCCAGTCCCCTTGTCTGTGCAAGACATGGGTGTCTACCACAATATTGAAAAGCAAGATGGCCAATATGTTTTGTCCCACGAAAACCCATGGTGGCGCTTTTGGAATACCGGTGATCAAGACTTCGTGGCAGAGCCCAACGACAAGATTCACTTCTTTGCCCAAATTTATTCACCCGCACGCTTTAGCGATTCCGTTATTTTACATTGGTTTTATAAAGATCCCAAGCGGGGCTGGCAAAGCACCGATAAAATTTCGATGCAAATCAGCGGCGGGCGAAAAAATGGTTATCGCGGATTTTCGGTCAAACAAAACTACTCAAATGGTGAATATCGCGTCAGCGTCGAAACTACCGATGGCCGGGAAATTGGCCGCATGTATTTGAATGTTAAAAAGACCGAAAAAATTTCGCCAGAACGCCACTTTACTCAAGTAACCTTTTAAATTAGGTTGAAAAGTTAGATTCAAAAATTAGACTCAAAAATGATAAGACTTCAACTGGGCTAAACCTTGCATATTCCCGAGGCGGAGGACCGCAATGCCCGTTAATCGTATCTGGATCGTATTTTGGCTGTTTATTGCTCTTACTGTCTCAAATTTGGACAGTGCGCTCGCCCAATCTGTTGATTCCTCTGCCACTTCAGAAAGACAACTGCTTGATGCTAATGACTTTCAACCCTGGCAGTGGCTTCAGTCAGATTGCAATCGCTGTGAGCTATATATCCTGCGAAACCATCCCGATTTACAGACTGAAAAAGTCGCTGCCTTCACGCTAGCCCTCAAGACGCATAAATTTGAAATTATGGAGCTTTATAAGATCCATGGTGCGGAGTACAATCTATTGGCTCATATGGCGATTGGTATACTGGGTCGCGAGTCCCTGTTTTTTACAAGCACCCGCTATAAAATAAAAGAAACATTTCCGTGGGCCATCAGTATGCTCAAGGTACTGCGCCACTATTTGAACCCCGGCAGTCGTTCTCCCGACAACAACAGCCGCGGTCCCACGCAAATTAAAATTGTTCCGACAAAAATTGCAGAGACTTATAAAGTCACGGCTGAAACACTTTACCAGCCCGAAAATGCAGCGGTTGCCACGATGGGATTTTTGATTGAAGCCCTGCGAGAGCTCAAACAACGAGCTCGCAATAACCAGTTGGAATTTGTCGTTCCTCAGACCTACGCGGACTACCTGCCCTATATTTACTTTGGAAAAACTCGCGCCTTGTTTGACGGTACGGCGACGCCGGATCAAAATATTTATATCCAAGATATGCGGAAGTATATGTCCTGGGTGGAACTCTATGAGCGCAAAATCGAAGTGTTGCCTCGGGCAGGATAAATAACGGGACACCCTTGATGTCCCGTTTTACATGTGAAAGACTAAGGTCTTCTTGTGCCCGCTTGCAGTCGGATGTTAAAGCTGCCAAAGGGGACATACTCAGTCCACTGAAATTCATTATTTACATAGACACTCTTCATCGCTCTAAAGAATATCTCATAATTGGCTTCAGGCGCTCGCGTTTTTTTGAACTTCAAGGTCATGCGGTGAAATCCGCTACGGCTGATTTCTCTGACTTTGCCGCTGTAAATAACTTTGCCAGCACTATCTTTAACAAAGACTTCAAAAGTGTCATAGGTCACTGTGACGACCTCTCCCGTGGGAACTCGGTATTCCTCTCGGAACGGATCACTGTCGGCGACCCAGTGATAGTTTCTACAACTCACTAAAAAGGACTCAACGCCCACATTGTAGTTGTCATCATCTTCATAGTCGTTCGACTTTTGAATCATTATAACTTTTTGTCCAGGCTGTGCTTTAGAAGGCATGCCGCGCTCACAGTAAACCACGGAACCATCCAAGCTCTTCGCTACCGTTGCTAAAAATTCCTCCGGAGGAACCGGATTTTCAGGCGGTACTTTCGGAATATCCGCAAACGAAAACTGCAAAAAGGAAATGTTAACGACTGCCACTGCCAGAAATTTTAGATAATTCATATAGCTCTCCGTGTTTGTTAACAGGAGAGCTAGCAACATAAAACCAAAAAAACAAATGACGATTCTTTTATGTCCATCATTTAATCTAATTTTTTTAGAGATTTAATTTTCAACTTCGCGCCAATACCACCATCAACTTGTCTTTGCACAGAGGTTCGGCCTTTGACTGACAGTTCCCGTTCGATAAGTAATTCTAAGATTCCACCAATCGACAAGGCTTGTGACTATGACTGAAACACATCATCGTTATGAAAAAACGAGAGCTCTAACCAATCTGATCACGGCTCCGTTATTTGTGGAGGACTATTGCATTCAATCGAGTCCAGAGGTTTCGCCGCCTAAGTGGCACCTCGGTCACACCTCTTGGTTTTTTGAATACTTTGTACTGGCCAAATTTTTACCTGACTATCAAGCTTTCAATCCTGCTCTCAATAATGTTTTCAATTCATATTATAAGCAAGCTGGCCCTCACTGGAAACAAGAGGAGCGAGGCGCACTCTCTCGTCCGGGTGTGAGTGAAATCAATGAATACCGAAAACATGTCGATCACGGAATCATTAAACTCTTGAACTACTCTCAGGATCCGGATCTCTTAGACCTAGTGACTCTTGGTATTCACCATGAACAACAACACCAAGAGTTGCTTTACATGGACATCAAAAATATTTTATTTCAACAATACCATCCGCAAAAATATTGGGGTATGGCCCCAACATTGAACGAAACCGATTCGGGCTATTATATTGAGTTCGACAAAGAAATTGTGGAAGTGGGGCACTCCGGATCTGACTTTGCATTCGACTGTGAAAAACCAGCCCACGGCTATTTAGTAAATCCTTTTAAAATGCGCAGCACTCTGGTCACAAACCGAGAGTACTTGCAGTTTGTCGAAGGTGATGGCTATCGCAATTCTACCTATTGGCACTCGGACGGCTGGAACTGGATTCAGAGTGGTGGGCCCCACCACCCCCTCTATTGGAAGAAAAAAGAGAACCACTGGTTTGAATACGACTTCGCCGGAACCAAGGAATTGCAGCTGGATCGTCCGGTCAGTCATATCTCGTACTATGAAGCCGCAGCCTTTGCACAGTTTTCAAAAAAACGCCTGCCCACAGAACAAGAGTGGGAACATGCCGCAAAATGCAAAGACCACCTTTTTAAAGACCTGCAAGAATCTCTTTGGCAGTGGACTTCCAGCGCCTATGGCCCCTACCCTGGTCATAGTTGGGCTTCCGGCCCCTTAGGGGAATATAATTCAAAATTTATGGTGAACCAAATTGTGCTACGAGGCGGCAGTGCCTGGACTCCCGCCAATCACACTCGCGCAACCTATCGAAACTTCTATTATCCAGATAAACGGTGGCCATTTACTGGTATACGCCTAGCGGAGGACTATCATGCCCAATAGAGAAGCTAAAGAACTCATTGAAGGACTGACGGCAATACAAAAGCATATTTCGTCCAAATATTTTTACGACGATAAAGGCAGCGAGCTTTTTCAAAAAATTACAGAAACGCCTGAGTACTATTTAACCTCCTGCGAAAAAGAAATTTTGTACAATCATGCGAAGGGTATTCTCGATCACATGGGGAAAAATCCTTTCAATATTGTTGAACTCGGTGCTGGAGATGGCAGCAAGGCCGCTATCTTTCTTGAAAAGGCCCTGCACTCTGAAAATTTTCTCGACTATTATGCTGTCGATATTTCACCTAAGGCTTTAGATTCTCTTTCACAACATTTGAAGTCTCTATTCCCAGGCATGGAACCGCAAACAATTATCGCGGATTATTATCAAAACTTTGCCGCCATAAAACTTCCCCAAGAGGCCAATAGCATCTTTCTGTTCCTCGGCTCCTCCATCGGAAATTTCTCTCCTGATTCTGCCAAAAAACTTTTAGAAAAAATGGCTCTCAGAATGAAAGACGGCGATCTTTTAGTGATTGGCTTTGATCTCAAGAAGGATGAACGTATTCTTTACAAGGCCTATAATGATAGCCAAGGACTTACTGCCGATTTCAATCTTAATCTTTTAGAGCGCCTGAATCGAGACTATGGTGCTAATTTCGATTTAGAAAAATTTAAGCATATCGAAATATACAATCCTGGACTCGGAGCCATGGAAAGCTATTTACTATCGATGGAAAAACAAAAGGTCTTTGTCGAAGACTTAGAACTCGAGGTCACATTTCAAGAAAATGAGCTCCTGCATACGGAAAACTCTTACAAGTACACGGAGGAAGAAATCAAAGAACTGATTAAGGATACTGGGTTACGTTCGCAAATTTTCTATTTTGATAAAAAAAGATATTTTACGACGGCTCTTTTCCTGGGACCGCATCTGCACTGAGAATTGAACTTTACACTATCTGGATCTGTTCCCTGTTTTTAATCAAATGTATCCAGATGATATTCATGTTTTATACCCGAATCTCCCAATTGAAGTGGCTACTAAAATTTAATCTCGTATTCTAGAATGAAGGAACGATAAGGAGTCGGGCATGCAAAAACATCCGCAGAATAATACTAAGTCACCAAAGGACACGGCGCCAAAAGAATCCGACCACCGGACCGAGCCGTCGGATTGGGGTAGCCCTGAACAATTTCGAAAGTCTGACACCCGTGGCTTCGACTATCGGGGATACGAAGACTTTCAGCATCTCGAAACTTTTCATACTGCCGAAGAACCCGAGGATCGAGAACGCTGGGGAATGATGCGTGGCTATGAAAATGAGGACCGACACGGTCGGCATGGTAAAGAAAATTTTCGACCTTCTGAAAATGACCCACGATTTGTGTCCACCTGTTCGACTGATGAACGACAGCTCCAAGAAGGTCAAATTCCTCCTCAGAAAACTTCAAAAAAATCCACAGGAGACGAAAAGCAGAAAACAGATAAACAGTCAAATGACGAACAGCAACCTTCGTCCGTTAAGCAAAATCCAAGTCACTAATTTCCTTTGATAGCGGGGGGATGCCGTAGACTTTCCCCCTGTTGTCGATTCAAAATGGCACTCTGACCCCTCTAGACACTCGCTCCAGGCATATTCTGCCTTGCAGTTTGACTTTACCTGTCAATTCGCATTCATTTAACTTAAAGGGGAATTACTATGGATGAGGGTCAAAAGGTAGAATTACTCGCCAACGTGAATGATGATCGCCGCACCGAAGGCTATGCTATCGTTCACTTCTTCTCTCATGCTGAGCGCATGCAGCAGTCTCTAAAAAAATTAGGACTTTTCTGGGGACTTGCCGTCCTCTGCATTTTTATCCCCGTTTTTCATTTTGTTTTGGTCCCCTTGTTTCTGGGACTTGGAGTTTACTTTGCTCTACGGAGCCGCAAAAGCGAAGGCTCTATCATCAGAGGTGAAACCAGCTGCCCTCATTGTGGTACGGTGGTTCACTTAGGACCTAGTGAATTGCAGTGGCCGGTAATCGAAATTTGTCAAAGTTGCGCACGCCCGGTGCGAATGGAACGCAAATAAACTAAGTAATCGAAACAAGGCACACTCAACCAGGCCTGTTCATTTGAGTCTGTCTTTTCTTCCTAGCGAGGTCGACGACTGCGCAGGGAAAGCAGACGCTTCATCAAGCCGTCGTCGTCCTCATCCGAAATTTCTCCGATGATTTCCTCAAGAACATCTTCCATCGTGATGATTCCTAAGATGTCATCCTCAGATTTACAAACGAGTGCCAAGTGACTACGCTTGTCCTGCATCATTCTTAGCCCCTTTAAGGCGTCGTCGTTCTGGTCCATTCGCAATATCGGCCGAATGATACTCGACCAATCCGAATCACCGCTCCCGACTAAAGTAATAAACTCTTTTGTGTGTAAAAGACCGATCACCTTTTCTTCGTCATCTACCACCGGCAAACGGGTGTGGCCCGATCTCACTACTTTTTCCAAAACTTCGGGTACGAGTTGATTCACTTCCACAGTCACAACAAACTCCCAGTCGACCATGATGTTCTTTATTTTCTTGGATTCAATATTCACTAAGTTTAGAACAAACTGTTTGTGAGAGTGCGATAGGGAATCAATACTGATAGAGGTTTCTTCCTGATTCGAGTCCGTTCGATGCATTGTTGGATTTCTATGGAATAGGCGAACCAAAGCAATTGTCATTCGCTCGAATATGTCCACAATCGGCGCCAAAAACCTATCAAATAAAAATAACGCCTGTGCCGACAGCAAGATAATTTTGCGAGAATTCCGAAGAGCAATACTCTTCGGCACGAGCTCACCAATGACAACGCTTGAGACGGTGATCGGCACGACAATAAATAAAATAGACAGTGCCTCCGATAGACTTTCAGATAGCCCCCAAGATTCAAATATGGGAGTAAAAAATTTATCAGCACCAGCTCCACCCACTGCAGCGGAAATAACTCCCACCAAAGTGATTCCAATTTGAAGGACAGAAAGGGTTCGCTCGGGATGGAGGCGCAGGCGTAAAATCATGGCCGCTCGATGATCACCTTTATCGGCCAGTTTACGAAGGTCCGTTCGATTCACACTAACAAAGGCCATTTCCACTGCAGAAAACAAGGCATTAAGCGCTAAACAGGCTAGCACTACGACGAGTTCAATCACGATGTTCTCCGGAAACAAAAATATAAAGGCGCGGGTCTGGGTCCATAGGTGGTCACTACCTTAACGAAGACTGCCGAAGAACGCAACTCACCTCCCGGCGAGCCGCGTTGATAGGCCTCGTGACAGTCATACAGTTTGAAAATCTGCCTAAATTTTAAAGATATAGGTTTTTTTGCCTTTAACTTTGGTCATTTCGACCAAACACTTCTGAGAGCTTCCATCTTCCTGCGGTAGCTCAAAATAGACAGAAGAAGATGAAGACTCTCCCAATTGAAGGTGTGCATAAGTTCCCTGTACACCGATTTTAGAGATCAGCAGAGACTTGCTCCCATTGTGACTCAGGGGCCACAATTGATACTCTCCTACGTCCACAAAGGCACTGCCCACTTGGTATTCTTGGACCGTTTGGGCAAAAACTTGAGTGCTACCTGCTTTGACACATTTCACTTTAGTTTGAACAACCTGGTCGGCTAGGCTCACACCCGGAACTGCCAAAACTAATACCATTAGTAGCTTCTTCATAAGGACTCCTCTGAATGAGGACCTTTAAAGCAATCTTTGTGCCTCTGTTTAGAGTTCGAACTCAAATTTGAAGAGTTTGGCTACGTTTTCGAAAAGTTTCATAGAAAAATAACAGCATCGCCCAAACTTTAGACAGCCGCCCGCGCTCGTTCTAGAAAAGGTGGAGCCTCCGTCTGGTAGGATCTCTTTGGTAAACACAGCTGCTCCCGGTGGCCAAGAGAGCCTGACCATCCTGAGTGGCCATCCTGAGTGGCCTTCCTGAGTGGCCTTCCTGATGCCCATCCATGGGCATCAGGCCTTGATAGCTTTGGTCCTGGTGGTCTCCGAAAATGCTTTCTTTCCCCGCCACGATGGCCAATGCCGTTCGGTTAAGGC